>JANLSO010000210.1:0-43270 GCA_031362405.1 Thermoleophilia bacterium
TCGTCGCGCCCCCCGCGTCGTGCTCGCCGAGGTTCTCGAGGCGGCGAGCCCGGAGATCACGCTGATGCTCGATCTCAAGGGGATCGACCCGCGCCTACCCGGTGAGGTCATGCGGGCGGTCGACCGATGGCTCGCGGGCCGGCGGTTGATCGTGTGCTCACGTACCTGGCGGGCCCTTGAGATCTTTCGTGGCGCCGCCGGGGTCGAGACGCTGCATTCGGTGGGCAGCCGCCGCCAGTTGCACGCGTTGCTTCGCCGCTATCCGCGGCGACTTCCGGGAGGCGTGTCGATCGATCGCCGTCTGCTCGACCCAGCGGTCACGGCTGCTCTGCGAGAACGTACCGACCGGGTCTGGAGTTGGGTGGTAGACGACCGCGACTCCGCGCGCATTCTCGCGTCATGGGGCGTGACGGGGTTCATCAGCGACGCACCCCACGCGCTCCGCCCGGCGTGAGGGTCTCACCGTGGGTCCACGTGAGCGGGGCGGCAGTCCCCTACATCGTCTGGGTTGGCGCGTCAGCCCCGGGGGGCGCAGGCGGCGGCGGTGGGGGCGTCGGCGACGGTTCGCGAACGATGACCACCGCGTCGAGCAGCATCCGGTTCGGAACGCGGGTCAGCTCACCCTCGCCGGTGCGGATCGTCGTCGCCGCCCCCTCGGTGCCGATCACCTCGCCCTCGATGTCTCCGACTTTGATGTGCCGGCCCGGCTGGATGGCGTCTGACAGGTAACGGCCGGCGGCGATCTGCCCAACGACGTCACGGCTGCCCAGGCCGAAGGCCAGCGCAACGGTGAGGGCGACCCCGGCAACGAGCGTCGTCGCCAAAAGCACGAGGAACAGCGTCGGGATGCCCATCATCGCCGTGGCGACGATCGTCCCGATCCCCATGACGGCGATCTGCGCTGCCAGGCCGAGTGGGCCGTGGAGATCCATCTGCTCGGCGATCTTGTCGACGCGTTCGCGCACCGCGTTGCCCGCGACGACGGCGAGCATCAGGATCGCGAATCCGACGACCAGCTTCGGCAAGAAGAGGATCGCCTGGTTGAGCGCCTCGGTGAGGGCCGGCAGCTCGAGCAGCGACACCGCGACGACGACGACGACGAACAGCAGCAGAAACCTCACCAGCCCCGCGATCAGCCCGGCCAACGACGATCCCAAACCCACCTTGCTGATCGCGTCGTGAACGCCCCAGCGTTCGCCCATCCGATCGATCCCGGCGGTGGTCAGAACGCGCCGAACCACCTTGGTGATGATCTTCGCGGCGATCAGGCCGATGACCAGAACGACGATGGCGCCCGCCAACCGTGGGAGAAAACCACCGATGTCGTCGAGCGCCGTATCGAGGACGCTCGCCGGGAGCACGAAGGTCATGGATTTCTCCTGTTGCGGGATCGCCGGGTGCCGATCAGGACCGCGGCGCCCTGGGCCAAGGCGACGGCCAAACCGCCGATCGAATCGAGCGCGCTGCGTGCGTGCCGCTGCCAACGAGCGGCTGCAACAACCCGTTGGCTCAGGCCCTGCGAGCCGGTCGGTGGGTCGTCGCGCAGCTCCGACAGCAGCTCGTCGAGGCGCTCGTCTCCTGCCCCGGCGGGAGGTTCTGGCCCGGCGGGATCAGGCACGGGGAAGTTCCCAGTCGTAGGTGTTGTTGCGCAGCAGCTCGGCCAGCTCGTGACGGGCGCGATGCAGGCGACCCTTCACGCTGCCGATCGGTGTCTGCGTGACGGCGGCGATGTCCTCGTAGGCCAGGCCCTCAAGGTCGCGCAGTACAAGTACCGCCCGGTGCTCGGGCTTCAAAAGGGTGATCTTCGCCGCGAGTCGGTCGCGCCGTTCGGCCTGCTCGAGCTGTGAGGCGGGCGTGGCCGGATCGTCGGCGTCTGGCTCGGGGGTGTGATCTTCGATCTCCTCCACGGGGATCGGTCGCTTACGTGCCAGCGAGTTCAACGCCGTCGTGTGGACGACGCGCAAGAGCCAGACGCGAAACGGACCGTCTCCGCGAAACGTCGAGAGGCGGTGGAAGGCGCGAAGCAGGGCGTCTTGGGCGACGTCCTCAGCGTCCTGGCGGCCGACGATACGCGCCGCGACACGCACGGCGACATCGCGATGACGATCGACCAGCTGGCTGAAGGCCTCGATGTCGCCCTTTCCCGCGCGGCGGGCAAGGGCCTCGTCGGGTCCCGCCGTCCAGACGGGCCGGGCGCTCGCCGTGGTCACGCGGCCACCCCCCGGCGTAACTCCTTCAGCGCCGCGACTGTCTGGCCCCGTCGGAACGACTCTCCTACGCCGACCAAGGAGACAGGATACCGGTGACTCTGCCCATTCCCCCAGACCCCGCACCCCGTTGCGACGCGACGGCTGACCCATCCACCGACGAGAAGCCCGCCACTACGCCGGGGCCGCTGTTGATCGAGCCGCGCCCCGTAAACCGTCCCGTCGGATGCACATCCAGCGGCCCTGAGGGCGCTGACCCGACACGGCCGGGGTCCGTCCCGCACATCTAAGACACAGCATTTGCTGGTGAGTCGGTTGGGCACGACGGCGAACCTATCCGCTCGGCAGGGCCAGCGCGACCAGCGCGGAGCGCGCCGCAACTCTTGACCGCGTGGCGTTCGCACGCCACGGACGGCGGGAACGAGACCGGCTCGGTGCCGAGGGCGCCGGGGTCGAGCGGGCCGTCGCGTTGCCGCACGAGCGTCTGCTGGTCGCCTCGGCGTTAAAGGTCGCACGGGCACGTGAGATGGCGGCAGGGAACGACGACGGTCGCGCGTCACCTGCGCGCGCTCGAGGGCCGTGAGATCGATGCGCCCTCTCGCGAGCAACTCGCGAACCTGCGTCGGGCGGTTGTCGAGGCGGCGCAGGGCCTGCGCCAACTGATCACGCAGCTGCGTCCTCCCGGCCGTCGCGACGGTGGCCGTGCGGAGTCGGTCGGCGGTCCCGTCGAGCGGCTGCCATCCGGGCCCGCGGGTCGACGTATCCCTCGAGGGCCTCCCCGGGATCTTCCCCAGGAGATCGAGATTGCCGTCTGTCGCGTGGTTCAGGAGGCCCTCACCAACGCCGCCCGGCACTCCGGTGCCGCCCACATCGGCGTCATGCCGGCTACGACGGCACCCATCTGCCCGTCGTGATCGACGACGACGGACGCGGCGTTCGACCGATGCCCCCACCGGGCGGCTCGGCCTTGCGGGGTTCCGGGCACGAGTACAGCTGATCGGCGGGGACGCCACGTCGAGTCAGCCCTCGGCGCGGGCACCTCGGTGACGGTCGAGCTCGACCTCGACGGCGTTGTGTGGTTTTCGCCAGATTGGTCGGCGGGCACTTCGATTGACCGTGGTAGCGTCGGCCAGCCCGTTTGGAAAGCCGGTGATGAGCACACCTGCCGACACGCCCGACGCACCTTCAGCGACCTCGCGTCGGTCAGCGGACTTTGGCCGCGAAGGGGCGCCGCCGGCCGTGCGTGCGACGGGCGATGGTGCACGCGGAGTTGCCGCGTTCGTCTATCTGGCGCAGAGGGATGCAGCCGGTCGCGTCACGGGATTTCGCTGTGAGCTGTGCTCGGGCTCTGCGGCGCGGATGGCGCGCCGGCCGGCCGCCGCGGTGGTGGGTGCCTCGCTCTGTGACCTCTGGCCTGAGCTGGGCGATCCCGAAACTCTGAGCCACCTCGTCGAGGTCGTCGACCGTTCCGAGCCGTGGGATACCGAGCTGACCATCCCGCGAGCGGGGGTCTCGTGCACACTCGCCGTCGCGGCCGTGGCCGTCGGAGATTTCCTCATCACGACGGTGGCCGACGTGACGACGGCGCGTCGCGTGGCCCAGGCCGAGCGCGAGGGCGAGGCGCGTCTGCGCGCCGCGATGGAGGCGACGCTCGACGGTTTCTGGCTGCTCGATGCGGTTCGAGATGCGCAGGGGCACGTCATCGATATGCGCGTCATCGACCTCAACCGTCGGGCTCAGCGGCAGCTCGGTAAGCCCCGTGGGTCGCTGGTCGGACGCCTGGTCAGCGAGATCCTGCCGCTCGAGCGCGGTCGAACGTTGGTCGCCGGCTGTGCGCAGGTCGTGGAGCGCAGCGCCGCAGTCCGTGAGGATCTTGCGGTCGTCAACGCGGTCGGCAGCGTGCAGTGGCTTGAGCGGCAGCTCGTTCCGCTCACCGAAGATCAAGTGGCGGTCACCACGCGTGACGTCACGGCTCGCCGTCAGGGCGAGGCCCAATTGCGGCGCCAGCTCGATAGCAAGGCCGCCCTGATCGACGCGATGCAGGATGGCTTTGTCGCCACCGACGCCGAGATGGTCCTCACCGAGGTCAACCAGCGTTTCTGCGAGCTCACGGGGTTCACTCGGGCCGAGCTGATCGGCGGTCGCCCGCCGTTCGTGTTCTGGCCGTCGGATGAGCGGGTTCAGGGCCGGGCGCGGCTCACGGCCGTCGCGCGCGACGGTGTGGGCGAATTCGATGCTACCTTCCTGACGCGTTACGGCGTGATGCTCCCGGTCATCGTGAACGGCGCGGCTCTGCGTGACGATCGGGGTGAAGTCGTCGGGTACCTCGCGACGGTCAAGGACGTCAGCGAGCGTCGCCGCCGTGCGGATGAGATCCAGCGCAGTTTCGCGGCGTACGAGGCGCTGGCGGAGAACTCACCGGACGTCATCGCGCGGTTCGACCGTGACCTACGCCATGTCTACGTGAATCGGGCGGCGGAGCTGAGTATCGGGATCCCGCGCGAGAACATCATCGGTCGCACGAACCGTGATCTGGGCCAACCCCACGACGTCGTCACGCTCTGGGAGGCCGAGCTCGCGGGCGTTCTCGAGCGGGGTGACACACACGACGTCGAGATCGAGGTGCCGTCGGCGCACGGCACGCGCTGGTTCCATTCACGGCTGGTCCCGGAGGTCGACCTCGACGATCGAGTCCGCCATGTGCTGAGCGTCTCGCGTGATGTCACCGATCGCAAACACGCTGAGCTCGCCCGTGCCGAGGGCGAGGCGGCGACCCGCGAACTCGCTCGCCGAGAGGCGGCCCGACGCGTGGTCGCCGAAGCCGTGGCACGCACCGATTCGGCCGAGGCCATCTGCGACGTCGTCGCCGCGCAGGCGGCCGGTCTGCTGCGCGCGGATGCCGGCTGGGTGGTGACGCGGGAGGATCTCGCACCCGGGCGGGCGGTTGGTTCGTGGTCTGACCCCATCGGGGATCGCGATGCCGGCGGGCCCGCGCGCGACGACTTCGGCTGGCGCGTGTCGACGCCGATCGTCCTGCGGGAACGCGTGTGGGGCGATCTCGTTGTCGCGGGGCATGCGCCGCAGATGCCGAACCACGCCGATGAGGCCCTCGCCGGATTCGCCGACCTCGTCTCGACGGCGCTGGCCAACGCCGAGACGCGCGCCGAGCTGTCGCGTCAGGCACGAACAGACCCGCTCACGGGGCTCATGAACCGGCGCGCCCTGTTCGAACGGCTCGAACAGCTTGTGCAGAGCGCCCGCCGTTTCGATGAGCCCCTGTCGGTTGCGGTCCTCGATTTGGACGAGTTCAAACGCATCAACGATCTCCACGGCCACGCGGCGGGCGATGCCACCCTCTGCGAGGTCCACCGGCGGTTGCTGGGGGTGATGCGCAGCGACGAGTCGGTCGCGCGGATCGGTGGCGAAGAGTTCGCCTGGGTGCTTCCACGCACCGACCTCGATCAGGCCCGCGCCGCCGTCGAACGCGGGTTGGCGGCGATCTCGACGGATCCGATTGTCACGATCGGCAGGCTCACCTGCTCAGCCGGGCTCGCGCAGCTGGCCGCCGACGAGCAGCCGAGCGATCTCCTTCGACGCGCTGATCGTGCGCTCTACCGGGCCAAAGCGGCGGGGCGTAACCGCGTCGCCGCCGATTGAGGCTCAGCGTCCGGTGAGCATGTCGGCGCTGAGGGCGATACGCACCATCTCGGCCCGCGTATTGGCGCCCAGTTTGTTCATGACGTGCGCGCGGTGGCTTTCGATGGTCCGAGGGCTGAGTGTCGAGCGCTCGGCGATCTCGTGGTTCGAGTAGCCCAACGCGAGCAGTTGCATGATCTGCCGCTCGCGGTCGGTCAGGGCACCGAGGGCGTCCCCTGGGCCAACGCGGCACCACCCGAGGGATCGGCGTCGAGCAGCATGCGGGTGGGAGAGGTGCCGGCGACCATGCCGGCATCCACATGCTCCCGTGGCGACGCCGGCATCCGGGTCGCCACGAGAATCGGCCGCGGAGTTACCACGGTCGGGGGGTGACTGCCCCCCATCCGGCGGGCGAGGGCGTCCGTCCTGGCCGGTACCTTCCCACGTTCATGCCGTGGTACGAAGCGATCGTGCTGGGAATCGTTCAGGGGCTCACCGAGTTCCTGCCCATCTCCAGCACGGCACACCTGCGCATCATTCCCGCCTTCCTCGGCTGGGATGATCCCGGGGCAGCATTTACCGCGGTGACGCAGCTCGGCACGGTGGCCGCGGTACTGATCTATTTCCGCGATGATTTGGTTCGGGTCACGCGGGCCTGGCTCGCGAGTCTCGGCGACCGCTCACGCCGTGGCGATCTCGACGCACGGATGGGGTGGTACATCATCCTCGCCACCATCCCGATCGGTGTCTTGGGATTGATCTTCAAGGATCAGATCGAGACCGGGGCACGCAGCCTCACGCTGATCGGCACCACCCTGATCGTGCTCGGCATCGTGCTCTGGATCGCCGAGCGCGTTGCCACCCAGAAACGTGACGAAAGCCAGGTCACCCGAAGGGATGCCGTGGTCGTCGGTGCCGCCCAGGCGCTGGCGCTCGTGCCCGGTGTCTCGCGCTCGGGTGCGACGATCACGGCCGGTCTCTTCACCGGGCTCACCCGTGCTGCCGCGGCGCGATTCTCGTTTCTGCTGTCGATTCCCGCGATCACCCTGGCCGGCCTCTATCAGGGCGTCAAGCTGATCAGCGACGGCACGGAGTCGACCAGTTGGTTCGCGCTCGGCTCCGCCACGGCGATCGCGTTCTTGGTCGGCTACGCGTCGATCGCCTTCCTGCTGAAGTACCTCACGACGCACTCCACGAATATCTTCGTCGTCTACCGCATCGCTCTCGGGCTGATCGTTCTCGGCCTCGTCGCCGGCGGCGTCATCAACTGAGGTCCCAGTAGGCGTCGCCCGCGATCGGATGCTCGGTCGCGACGGCGGCCAGTTGTCGCCGCGCCTCGTTGGGAGGAATCTCGCAGATCGCTGCCACCTCGACGGTCGCCAGCGGATACGGGGCCCAGGCGAGAACCTGCGTGACGTCGTCGGGGGTGGGCCGTAGGCCGACCTCGGGGGCCAGGTTGGCGAGCGTCACCTCGTAGACGCGTGTCGGCTGGAATCCCGGGGCGTCGATGCGCGTGCCCGCGGCGCTGATCTCCCAGCTCGGGCACGTGTAGCGCCACACCCCCTCAGGGGTCTGTGCGAGCCGCTCGCGCATCGCCAGGGCGGCGGGGGAGGGCCTCCGTGCCGCTGCCATGTCGTCACGCATCGCCGTCTCGACGCGGTCGTCACGCATCCACGCGACAAGAGCCTCGGGATCGATGCCGCTTTCGGCGGCGGCGCGGGCGAGGGTCGCGGGCTCGTCGATCATCAACCGGTGGCTCATGCCCAGAACGCGCAGCCGCCGAAGTAGGTGCTCCTCATGATCGGGTGCGTGGACCCGTACGGCGACGACGGCGCGGCAGGCAACGATCGTGGCCATGTGCCGATTCGCGGGTGAGCTATCGATCGGCATGCCGAACAAGCCGCGAATCCGGGCTCGGCTCTCGCCGAGATACGCGACCGGAACCCCCCGTCGTGCGTACTCGTCAGTGGTTTGGGAGAGCACGACGGCCCGCCGTTCCCAACGAATGGCGTCGCCGTATCTCCAGGCGACCCGCAGCCGCGCGCCCTCTGCCGAGAAGCACCACGGACATGCCGGATCGTAGAACTGTTGGATCGTGATCGTGGAGTTCACGTGCGTACGCGATCCGGCCTCAGCGCGTGGTCGCCGGAATCTCGCGTGCGTGCAGGGAGAGCGAGAAGCGCGCGCCTCCCGGGCCGGGAAGCATCCGCAACGACCCTCCCTGGGCATCGGCGAGCGCGCGCGCCAGAGCGAGGCCGACCCCGATACCGCCACGGTCGCCGTTGCCCACGAAGAGCCGAAAGACGCGGGTCGCCATCTCGGGGTCGACGCCTTCGCCTTCGTCGGTGACCACGATCTCGAAACGCTCGCCGCGTGCACGCGCGTCGATGCGAACCGGCGGCGCTCCGTGCCGTGACGCATTCGTGAGCAGGCAGGTCAGAAGACGTCGGCACAGGACCGGATCGGCGAACACCTTTGGGGCATCGGTGGGGAGGTGTACCTCGACCCGGCCCTGGGTGATGGCCGCCGCATCCGCCACCGCCGCCTGAACCAGCTCGATCGGATCGCAGATCTCGTTGGCGGCGACGAGGTCTCCGGAGTGAAGTCGTGCGAGGTCGAGCAGGTCGGTGGTGAGGCGTTCGACCCGCGCCGCCTCGCCGCGCAGCGCGTGCGCGAGCTCGGGCCGGGCGCCGCCGTTGCCATCATCCAGGGCGTCTGCGGCCGAACGCACCGCGACCACCGGGCCGGCAAGTTCATGGGCGACCCCGCGCAGGAGGGCCGTCTTCATTTCCCCGGCGCGGCGAAGATCCTCCCCCTCGGATGCGCGTTCGACCAGGCGTCCGCGTTCGACCGCCATCGCGACGAGCCCCGCGACCGCACCTTCCATGTCGATCCGGCGCGGCTGCCGAGCGTCTTTCTCTGGGCCGAGTTCAAGCGTGCCGATGCGGCCCGAGCTGCAACTGAGCGTGAGGGCACGTCGGCCGCTGATGCTTCCCATCCCGATGACATCGGTCGCACGCGTCGGCGTGCGGGTCGGGTCGAGCACGACCTCACAGCCCTCGACCCCCAGTGCATTGGCCGCGGCATCCATCAGCGCATGGTTCGGGCCCCGCGTGCCGGTCTCGATCAACGCGGCCCGGGCCAGAGTGGCGATGCACTCGGCGTCGCGTCGGCGCGTTTCGGCCTCGCGCCATTCCCGCCGAGCGAAGGCCGCGAGCTTTGCCGTGACGAGCGCCGTCGCCGCCATGACCCCGAGAGAGATCGCGGTGCGGCCGTCGGAGACCGCAAAGTTATGCACGGGGGAGACGAACGCCCACGTGAACGCGACAACACTCGCCGCGGCGGTGACGAGGCCGGGCAGCAGACCGAAGACGGCGGCCACCACGAGCACGAGAAGCTGGAAGCAGACCGCCAGCGGCAGCACGCTGGCACCGCTCCCCACGAGCTCGAGCAGCCCGGTGAGACCCGCCACGGCGACGAGCCCGACGGCGAAGCCCACCCACGGGTGGTCGGAGCTACGGTCGAAGAGCGGATGTGCCGAGGTCATTCCGTGTTCAGGGTACGCCGATCGGCCGCCACCGTGCCCGCACCCCGTTCATCCGAGACCGATGTCGACGCAGCTCGATGCGCGGCCGTAGGGGCCCCGGTCGCCACCCGAGTGGGCACAAACCGTCCACGCTCCCGCCGGCACCACAATCTCATCCTTCTGCCAGAAGACCCCACTACGGCCCAGGGGAAAGTCATGGACCTCGTCGCCGCGCTGCACGCGCACGGTGGGTGCGTCGGCATCGGTGGTGACGGCCACGCGTACGGCCATCTGCCCGCCATGAATCCTCCACGACACCTCGGCCAGCTCGAGGTGGTTGGGTACCGACGCGGTCGCGAAGTTCCACGTCTGGCGCAGTCGCGTACCGAGGCCGTTCTCCATCTCGACGCTCGCGAGATAGGTCTGACCCGCCCGCAACGGCGCGGTGGGAACGACGATCGCGCCATCGGGCATCAACGGGCCGACCCCCGGATCGGTGGGGGAAATCACGCGCAGGTCGACCGGCCCGTCGGGCCCGAGCAATTGAGCGTCGGTCACCGCGGTGATCCGGTTCAGCTCGCCCCGCTCGTGCTCGACCCAGGGCCCGTCGGCCAACACGATGAGGTTCGGCCCGGTCATGGCGTCGGGCCCGAGGCCCACGTGACCAGCGGGGGTCACGGGCGCCTCGAGGGCGACGTATCCCGCCTCGACGACCGTTCCCGCTCCCGGGTACCCGTAGAGCGCGTCGTCGGCTGCGCGACGGCTGAATCCCGGCCAGGTGGTCATGCACTGCACCCCGCCGCCGTCGGCGGCTCCCACGGCCGAAAGTTGCGGGGCGAGCAGTTGCATCAGGTGGAACGGCGCGTTCTGCCATGGGTTGGCGACGGCCCACCCGCTTCCGCGCGCAAGAACACTCGAACGCGCGGCGAAGTCGGCGGCGGGGGTGTAGCCCTCGCGTGTTGGATCGAGGATGTGCGTAAGGGCCGCATCACCCGCGAACACCGACGTCAACTCGGTGCAGGCGCGCGACCAATCGGGGTTCTCGACGAGCCCGGCCGGGAAACCGTTGGCCTCTCGCAGCGCGTTGAGCTGGGCGATCTGGTCGGCGGCGGGCATGTCGGCGACCCCCGTGGCGGGAGTCAGGGCAAGCAGGGCCGCGGCAAAGGCCGCGCAGCCGTGGGCACGGGGCATGCGCATGCGCGGGAAACCTAGCGACTGGACGGGTCGCCATCGTCCACATTCGAGTGACTGACCGGCGGATCGGTCAGCCGAAGGCGAGGGCGTACGGATGCGAGCACGCCGAGCACGTCCCGGGCGCGGACGCGCAGGTGCACCGCGGCGCGTCGATGGCAGCAGAGCGCTCGTCGCGGACCAACCACGTTCCGGAGAGTGCGAGCGCGTTGTCGGGCAGCTCGGCCGGCGCGGAGTCCCCGGCGGGTGCGTTGGGTGTGACGCGCTGCGCTGAGGCGAAACGGGTAGGGCGCTGCGCACTGATCGACGAGGTACCCGGCCGGCCAATGGGCGCTACCGAACGCCGTGAAGGTCGCGCACCGCCGTGGCCACGTTGTCGTGGCCGGCCTCGAAGGCGACTCGGTGAGTGCACCCCGAACACAACGAACCCTGATCGCGTCGAGAGCGTTCGGCAGGGCAATGGTGAAGAATGCGAAGCGGCCGACGATTCCGACCACGATTCTGACGGTGGCAGGCGTTCTTGGGACATTGCGCCGCCGCCGACCCGCGCCAAAACGGGCAGTACGCACGGCGACAGGGCGGTGGCGAGACCGGCCGACGCGGCAAAGACCATCAGGATCAGCATCACCGCAACGGTGCCGCGCGCTGCGTGCGAGTTCCCTACGCGCTGTGCTCGCACGCTTTACAAAAGGCTCAAATCTTTGACCCGCCTGCCCGCGACGGGCAGACTCGCCGACGGCACCGCGGCGAGTACGCGGATTCTGGGGATTGCGGGGCGGAGCGCGATGGCCGTGGAACGAGCGGAGTGGACTGACTGGTACCGGCGTGAGGACCCCACCCAGTGGGTCCTGCCGAAGATCCTGCGCGCCCGCGCCGAGGCACACCCCGATCGCGACTACTACCGCTTCGATAAGGGTCTGTGGATCACCTACGCCCAGATGTTGGCGCGGACCAACCGGGTCGCAAACGCTCTCAAGGCCCTCGGTTTCGGGCCGGGCGACGTTGTCTCGACCCTACTGCCGAACCTCGAGCAGCACCTGGAGATCTGGTTCGGGATCCTCGCCGCCGGCGCCACCCAGTGCCCGGTCAACACCGCCTACCGTGGCGAGTTCCTGTCGTGGGCGATCGCGCTTCCCAAGGCGCGCATTCTGATCATCGCCGACACGCATCTGCTCGAACTGGAGCGGGTAATCGACGATCTCCCCGGGCTTGAGCAGGTGGTCGTGATCGCCACCGCACAACGCACAGGGCCGGACCCGCGCCGACCCTGGATGTGGCTCTCCGACCTACTCGACGGCGCATCCGACGCCGACCCGGGTGTGGATGTTCCGTGGACCGGTGATGCCCGGGTGATGTTCACCTCGGGCACGACGGGTCGCAGCAAGGGGGTCATCAAGCAGCACGCCTCCGACTACTTCTCGGGGCGCACCTACGGGCTGGTCTGCGGAGTCACCGAAGCCGACACTCTGTACTCGTGCTTGCCGCTCTTCCACAGCAACGCCCAGGTGCTGGCGGCGTACCCGGCGATGATCGCCGGCGCGCGGGTGCAGTTCGTCGAGCGATACTCCTCCGCCCGTTTCTGGGACACCGTCACCGAGTGCGGCGCGACGGTGCTCAACACCGTCAGCGCGATCAACTACTTCATCTGGAACACGCCACCAAGCGCCCTCGACCGCGGCCACAAAGTTACGCGGATCATGGCGATGCCCGCTCCGAAAGACCTCTACGAGCCCTTTGAGGAGCGCTTTGGCGTGCGCTTCATCGAGGGCTACGGCCTGACCGAGACGGGGATGATCACCTACCACCCGCCGGGCTGGGCTCCGCGACCCGGCAGCTGCGGCGTCGCGACCCCCGGGTTTGAGGTCGCCGTCGTCGAGCCCGGTACCGACCGGCCGCTGCCACCGGGCACGCAGGGGGAGATCGTCGTCGATATGAAGATTCCGAACATCGTGATGCGGGCATACGTCGGCATGCCCGAAAAGACGGCCGAGGACTTCCGCAACCTCAAGCTCCACACCGGAGACCTCGGTGAGCTGGATGCCGAGGGGTACCTGTACTTCCGGGACCGCCTGAAGGACTACATACGTCGCCGGGGCGAGAACGTCAGCTCGGTCGAGGTCGAGCGCGTCGTGATGTCGCATGTCGACGTTCTCGAGGCGGCGGCGATCGCGGTGAAGGCGGGCGAGGGCGCCTCGGCCGAAGACGAGATCCTAATCTGCGTGGTTCCGGGGGCGAACGGGGTCGACCCGGGTGCGCTTTTGGCGTGGCTGGATGAGCGAATGCCCTATTTCGCGGTTCCCCGCTACGTCCGTCTGGTCGACCAGCTGCCGAAGACGCCCACCGAACGGGTCCAGAAGGTGCGGCTGCGTGAGGCCGGCATCACCGCCGACACATTCGATCGGGTGGCGAAATGACCGTTCCGCGCCACGGCCTGCTGATCGACGGCGCCGAGGTCGAAACGGCGCAGTGGATGGCGGTGACCGAGCCCGCCACCGGCGCGACGATCGCCGAGGTCGCGGCCGCAACCGCCGACGACGTCGCGCGCGCAACAACCTCGGCGCGGGCGGCGCTGCCGGGCTGGCGGGCGACCTCGCCCCTTGAACGTGGGGCCGCGATCCGACGTTTCGCCGGTCTGATGGATGCGAACGCCGGGCGGTTGGCCGCGCTGATCACCGCCGAAGAGGGCAAGCCCCTGGGTGAGGCGCAGGCGGAGGTCGCCCGCGCGTCGGAGGTGGTGCACCACTTCGCCGGTGAGGCCGAACGCCTTTGGAGCTCTCACCTGCCCGCCGGTGGCGGAGGGGTCGGCAGCACCGTCCGACCCCAGTCGATCGGGGTCGTCGCGGCGATCACGCCGTGGAACTTTCCCGTCGCTCTTGTGATCTGGAAACTCGCCCCTGCTCTGGCGGCCGGATGCACGGTGGTCGTCAAGCCTGCGCAGGAGGCTCCGCTCGCCGCCCGGGCGGTCTGCGAGCTGGCCAACCAGGCCGGATTCCCACCCGGCCTCGTGAACTGCGTGACCGGCGACGGACCGCTCGTCGGCGAGGCTCTGGCGACCGACCCACGCGTCGACAAGGTCGCCTTCACCGGCTCGCGCCGCGTGGCCGAGCTGATCGCCGGCTGGGCCGCGCCGCGCCTGAAGGCACTTACCCTCGAGCTCGGCGGCCACGGACCGCTCGTGGTGTTGGAGGATGCTGACGTCGCGACGGCCGTCGATGTCGCGATCGTTCAGGGCTACGCGAACTCCGGGCAGGCCTGCTACTCGGTGAACCGAGTGCTCGTGCACCGTTCTTTGACCCACGATTTTCTCGACGCGTTCCGCGAGCGCATGGCGGGTGTGACCCTCGGGCCCATGGCCACCGACCGGGGGCTCGCGCGCCACGAAATGCTGCTTGCCGACGCGCGCGCCCACGGGGCAAGAGTCGAGGGCGGGCAGACGCTCGACGGGTCGCGGTTGGCTCCGGCGCTGGTGACCGGCGCGGGCCAGGGGGTACGGGTCGTCGACGAGGAGCCCTTCACGCCGATCGTGTGCGTGTCGGTGTTCGACGATCCTGCCGACGCGGTGGCCGAGGCCAATCGTCCTGACTACGGATTGGTTGGTTACGTCTGTGGAGAGGACCTTCGCCGCACGCTGGCGGTCGCCGAGGCCCTTGAATGTGGAACTGTTGTTCTTAACGGTTGGCGCGTGGTGGTTCCCTATGCTCCCTATGCCGGGTGGCGCGGTTCGGGGGTAGGGTCAGAGCTCGGAAGACCCGGTTTGGAGGCGTTCATCCGTTGGCAGCACCTGCGCGTGCTCAGGTGACAGCCGGACACCCGGCCGCCGAGCCCATCGGTTGGGAGGGGGCGGCCCGTCGTCTGCGACGTCTCCAGACACTCCAGGTGGGCGTGCTCGTCGTGTTCGGGGTTCTCCTGTTCGCCGGCACGTTGTTCGGTGCACGGCAACTCGGGTCGGTTGCCGAGAACAGAACGCGCGCGGATGTCGCCCTCATCGATGTCGTCACCGCTCGTGAAGAGCTGCGTGCGGCCGAGCGTGTGTATTTCAACGGCCGAATCAAGAAAACACGGGGCCTGACCGTCGACATTCTCTTTCGCGTCGACACGGCGCGCGTTCGTCTGATCGACCTCGTCGCCGGACAATCGTGGGCTCCGCCCGCGGTGACCCAGGCGGGTCGGCAGACGCTCGCAGGGATCAACGAGGTCGTCGACTTCCTTCAGAGAAACGTGAACACTCGGCCACGCACATCGGCGGAGCGGCGCGCCCTGGATGAGTTCGAGGCGATCCAAGCGCGGCTCACGAGCGTGGCTGACGTGTGGGTCGAAGAGCTTGATGGGGTGCGCGCGCGGGAGGCCCAACGCACCGAAGACGCACGGCGGCGCCTGATTCTCGGCGCGATCGGTTTCGTTTCGGCGCTTCTCGCTGCGACAGGGCTGCTGTGGTTCGTTCTCGACCGGGCCCGCGGTCGCGTGGTCGCGGCACTGCGGTGGGCGAGCGCGGAGCAGGCGCTTCACGGAACCGCCGCCGCGTCTGCCGTCGCGGGCGCGCCGATCACGGACGTCTTGCAGCGAGCGGCCGCGGACCTCGTGCGTCTGTGTGCCGGCGCCGGCGCCTGCGTCGCTCGCCTTGATCCCGACGGGCAGGTGGTGATCGATGCCGCGTCGGGGCAGGTCGACGGGCCCGTCGATGCGGCGATTGCGGCGGCCATTGCCGAGCGGAAGATGACGCGCATCGGTTTCTCCTCGACCGGGGCGAACCGCCGCGGTGACCCGCCCCCCGCGCGGAAAGTGATCGCCGCGCCCGTGACGATCGATGGCGCGGCCTGGGGCGCCGTTGCCGCGATGGGGAAGTCGGGCGAGTGGGCCGATGAGGCAGGCCCCCTCCTCGAACGCGTCGCAAAGACCCTCAGCCTGGCGGTCTCCGGTCTCGAGGCGCGCGATCGCCTCGCCGCCCAGGCCACGACCGATGCGCTCACGTCGCTTGCCAACCCACGCGCCTTCCAGGAGCGCTTCGCGACCGAGCTCGCGGCGGCTCGGCGCAGTGGCCGTGAGCTCTCGTTGGCCGTCCTCGACATTGACCATTTCAAGCAGGTCAACGACGAGCTCGGCCATCAGGCGGGCGACGAGGTGCTCGTCGAGGTCGCGCGGAGGATCTTCTGCGCCGCACGCACGCACGACCTTGTCGCGCGTATCGGTGGCGAGGAGTTCGCGTGGCTGATGCCCGACACCGAGGCGATGAGCGCCTACGCGGCGGTTGAACGGGTGCGCATCGCCGTCCAGGCCACCGCAGTCGCCCAGGTTCCGCGTCTGACGATCTCGGGCGGAGTGTGTTCGACCGCCGACACCGAAGAGGCCGACGAGCTGATGCGGATGGCCGACGGGGCGCTTTACTGGGCCAAGCAGAACGGCCGCGATCTCACCTGCCGCTACTCGGGCCAGACGGTCGACCGCGAGCCCAACCACGTCCGCGAGCGACTGGCCGTCGCGGCCTCGCTTTCGGCGGTTCAGGCTTTGGCCCGCGCCATCGATGCCCGAGACGCATTCTCCGTCGGCCACTGTGACCGCGTCGCCGATCTGGCGCGGCGCCTCGCGCTCGCCGCCGGCTGGGAAGCACGCCACGCCACCGAACTACGTGACGCGGCGGTGGTCCATGACGTCGGCATGATCCAGGTGCCTGACGACATCATCCGTCGGCCGGGGGCCCTCGACGGCGAGCAGCGCCGAGCGGTTCATGCTCATCCGGAGCTGGGCGCCCGCATCGCATCGGGGGTGCTGTCTGACGAGCAGGCCGGATGGGTACGCCACCATCACGAACGCTTCGACGGCGCGGGCTATCCGGCGGGTCTTGGTGGAGAGGACATTCCCCCGGGTGCTCGCTTTTTGGCCGTTGCCGAGGCATGGGACGCGCTGACGCACGATCGTCCGTACCGTGCGGCGCTGGATGAGGCTGAGGCCTACGACGAGTGCCGTAACCTTTCGGGTTCGCAGTTCTGCCCGGTGGCCATCGGCGCGCTCGAGCGGCTCTGGGGCGACGGCGTGCTGACCGGCGTGGACATCTCCCCGACGTAGATCGTCTCGAACGTTCGGGCTTGTTGTCGCAGGCGACGGGGGCGATGATCGACGGGCGATGTTGAACCGACTGCTCTTCAACCCCGACGGCACCGTGCAGTTTCGACGCATGGTCATCACCGTCGGGTGCCTCATCGGGCTGGCACTTTTCAGCATCATCATGCTGATGGCGACCCCGATCTGGAACGGCAACACGCTCGCCCAGAGCATCTGGGTCATGTTTGCGGTCGTGATCTTGAAGCTGCCGCTGGTGTTCTTTTTGTGGTGGCTCATCGTGCGCAACAAGGAGATCCCCGGCGTTCCCGTGGTCTGGGGTGATCGCGAGGTTGCGGAGATCCTCGACTACCTTCGCGATCAAGCGACGCGTGCGATGGATCTTCCCGACGGGTCGGCTCGCCTTGCCTATTTGGCCAAAGAGGCCTGGCACGTGGCCGACTGCGTCGACGGCTCCGGCAAGGGCGACGCCGTCAGCGTCGCCCTGTCGATCGACGAACTCGCCGCCCGCAGCCGCGGCCGCCGCATGGCGTAAGCCCGGTGCCCGGGACGCAAAAACAAACGCCCCGGGTCGCCGCGGCGTAAATCAGAGTCGCGTGAGGAAGCTCAGGATCCGCTTTCGCATGAGGACGGAGGCGGCCGGGTCGTAGTCGAGCAAGTCGGGGTCGTCGAAGAGGTGGCCGGAACCGGGGTACAGGTGCAACTGGCCGTCGGTTGATTCGTCGGCAAGGGCCGCAGCGATCGGGAGGTCGACCCATGCGTCGTCACGCATGGTGTGGATCTCGAGCGGAACGACGACGGGCCACGGTACCGCGAAGGCCGCCGAGGGGAGGGCCCCGTGCATCAGAACCGCCCCGCGCGCGCCGGGGCGAGTCTGGGCGAGCAACTGCGCGGGCGCCGCGCCGAGCGAGAACCCCGAGTAGACGAGGTCGGTGGGCAGGTCGGCGACGGCGTTCTGCGCGCGCTGGCCGATCTCGGGGATCCCGAGGGTGTCACGGTAGGCGATTCCGGCGTCGAGGTCGTCGAATACGTGCCCGTCGTAGAGGTCGGGAACATGAACGGTGTGTCCGGCCGCGCGCAGGTGATCGGCGAAGCCCTGAACCCCTGGTCGAAGGCCGAGGGCGGAGTGGAAGATCACGATGTCAGTCATATTGCACACCGTACAGCTTTTGTTGGACGGTGTACAGTCTGCCGGATGGGTCGCCTACCCGGAGAACGTGCAGGCTTGCGTCGCGAGGACGTCGTTGCGGCGGCTCTGGCGATCCTGCGGCGTGACGGCCTGGACGCCGTCTCGATGCGGCGCGTTGCCACCGACCTCGGCGTGGCCCCAAACGCTCTCTACAGCCACGTGCCCGACAAGTCGGCTCTGATCGACGCGTTGATGGACGCGGTGCTCGTCGATATCGCGGTTCCCGCCCGCGGCGGATGGCGCGCCCGCGTGGAAGGCATCCTGACCAACACCCGCCGCGTTCTGCTTGCCCATCCCGACCTCGTGCCCTTGTTCCTTGCTCGCCAGAGCGTGGGGACCAACGCGATGCGGCTCAGCGAGGCCATGCTCGCCGCTCTCCACGATGGAGGAGTCCGCGGTGAACCGGCAGTAAGGGCCATGCAGGTCCTGCTGATCCACACGATCGGGGCGACGGCCTTCGAGATCCCTCGGCGTGATGATCCCGATCCGGCCGGCCGGGCACGGCGCGGCCGGCAGGCGGCTGAGGTCCTCGGCGAAACCCATCCGCGGACGCATGCGGTGGCGGAACACTTGTCGCGTTACGCCGGTGAAAAGGCCTTCCGAACCGGCCTGGGCTGGCTCCTCGACGGTATGTCGGCGCCATAGGCGCACGGCTCATCTTCAGGCGCTCCGGGACGATCGATACCATCCGCCCATGAGAATCAGCCTTCCTGATGGATCACCGCTCGAACTCGCGGATGGCGCCACCGGCCACGACGTGGCGACGGCCATCGGCCCGGGGCTCGCCCGCGCCGCGGTGGCGATCGTCGTCAACGGTGACATGCAGGATCTCGCCCTGCCCGTTCCCGATGACGCGGCGGTATCGATCGTGACGGCCAAAAGCGGCGACGAGTACCTCGGGGTGATGCGCCACTCGGCCGCGCATGTCATGGCCGAGGCCGTTCAGACCGTGATTCCTGGGGCGCAGTTCGGGTTCGGGCCCGCAATCGACGACGGCTTCTACTACGACTTCGATCTTCCGCGGCCGCTCACCGAGGACGATTTCCCCGCGATCGAAGCCGAGATGAAGCGGATCATCTCCGACAAGGCCCCTTTTCAACGCACCGAGATGAGCATCGCCGACGCCCGCGCGTACTTCGCCGAGCACGGTCAACCGTACAAGGTCGATCAGATCGACGAGCTCGAGCGCAAAGGCGAGACGACCGTCTCCCTGTACCGCCAGCGAGACTTCGTGGATCTCTGCCGGGGGCCCCACGTCGGCGAGACCAAGAAGATCAACGCCGTCAAGCTGATGTCGGTCGCCGGCGCCTATTGGCGCGGGAGCGAGAAGAATCCGATGCTCACCCGGCTCTACGCCACGGCATTCCTGAGCCAAGCCGACCTCGACGCCCACCTCGAACGACTCGAGCAGGCCCGTGCCCGCGACCACCGCAAGGTGGGTCGCGAACTCGGCCTCTTCCACTTCGACGAGGCCGGCCCCGGGTTCCCGTTCTTCCTGCCCAAGGGCATGGTGATCGTCAACGGCATCAAGGGTGCGGTACGTCAGGAACTCGATGCAATGGGCTACGAGGAGATCCTCACGCCGACGATTCTGAGCGACCAGCTTTGGCACAAGAGCGGCCACTACGAGCACTACAAAGACAACATGTACTTCACCGAGGTCGACGGGCAGGGCTTCGCCATCAAGCCGATGAACTGTCCCGGCGCCTGCTTGGTGTTTCGCTCGCAGCGCCATAGCTACCGCGATCTGCCGATTCGGTACGCCGAGTTCGGCCATGTGCACCGCCACGAGCTGTCGGGCGTACTGCACGGCCTTTTTCGCGTTCGCGCCTTCACCCAGGATGACGCCCACATCTTTTGTCGCCTCGATCAGGTCCGCGACGAAGTGCAGGCCGTCCTCGACCTCATCGATCGCTTCTACGCGCGTTTCGGCTTCCACGACGTGCGGACGTTCCTGTCGACCCGCCCCGAGAAGGCGGCCGGTACGACGGAGATGTGGGACACCGCCGAGGCCGCCCTACGCGATGCCCTCGAGGGGCGTGAGTACGAGCTCAAGGAGGGTGACGGCGCGTTCTACGGGCCGAAGATCGACTTCCAGGTGACCGACACGATGGGCCGGGCATGGCAGCTCGGCACCTGCCAGCTCGACTTCTCGATGCCCGAGCGTTTCGACCTGTCGTTCGTGAACAGTGATGACAACGAAGAGCGCCCGGTGATGATCCACCGCGCGGTGCTCGGGTCGATTGAGCGTTTTCTGGGGATCCTGATTGAAGACTGCGGCGGCGATTTCCCGTTCTGGCTGGCACCCGAGCAGGGCCGCGTGCTACCGGTCAGCGATCGGCACCAAGCGGCGGCCGATCAGGTCGTCGCCCAGCTCGGCGCGAAGGGTTTGCGGGTCACCGCCGACTCCCGTAGTGAGTCGGTCGGCCGGCGGATTCGTGACGGAGAGTTGGCGAAGATTCCATACCTGCTGGTAGTGGGCGACCGCGAGGTGGAGAGCGAGACCGTTTCCGTCCGCGCCCGCCATGGCGAAGACGCCGGCGCCGTTACCGTCGATGCCTTGGCCGAGGATCTGCTCGACCGTATCCAGCGTGGCGCGTGAGTCATCGGTGCACGGGGGCTCTGCGACCGCTGTCGCCATCAAGAGATCGTCACGGCGCGACACTCGCGGCACTCCCTGTGCGCCCTCTCTCGCCATGATCGCCGTTTCCCCAAGTATCCGCGACTGCCCATGCTGCGCTGCGCCGGCTTCGTTGAGGCCGGTGAGGGTGAACCGACCGGGACCAAGCAGTGAGTAGGGTCGCCATCCGCAACTCCGCGATCGTCGCGGGAATCGCCGCGCTCGTGTTCCTGTCTCAGACCACCTTCAGCGCGTTCGCGATCTCGATCAACCAGGTCATCTTCATCCTGATGATCGCGGGCCTCGCCGTGTTCGCCTACCGGTACTTCACGGAGAACCAGCTGGCGTGGCTGGTCTTTACCCCCTGGCAGCGGCAGGCGCTCATCGGCTGCGCCATCGGGCTCGCGGCCCTCTTCCTGATCGGCTTTCCGTTGCTCGGGCCCATCATCAGCCCGCTCGGCGTGCTGGGCGTGATGGTTGCCCTCGGAGCCGCGATCTTCCTCATCATTCGGGACAGCCGCCGGCTCTGATCGCGCGCACGGCGTTGCACCTCGGTTAGCTCCTCGGCACGGCTCGTGCGTCTTCGCGACGTCCCGCCTGCCTAGCGTGGCCGGTATGAAATGTGCCGATCGCCAGCGGGGGCAGGCAGGGGCGGAGCTCCTGGCCCTCGTGCCCGCGCTTCTTCTTCTCGGGCTGATCTGCTGGCAGATCCTTGCGGCGGCCGCCACATGGCTGAATGCCGCCGGAGCGGCTCGCGTGGGCGCCCGCGCCGCCGCGGTGGGTGATCTCCCACGTGAGGCGGTGGGGCGTGTGGTGCGCATGGACGGGCCGCAGGGCGCCCGTTTGATCGAGCTCAAGGATGGCGAGGCTGGGCCGCGCGTACGGGTGAGCATCCCCGCACCTCGACCGGCCGGTGGGCCGTCTCTTGGCTGGCTGCGCGCCGAGGCGGAGGCCGGCCAATGAAGCGCGACCGGCAACGGGGGCAGGCCGCGATCGAGTTGGTCGCCTGCATCCCGATAGTGATTGCCGCGGCCCTGATGGGATGGCAGCTGGCGGCCGTCGCATGGGCGGGAATCCGTGCCGAAGAGGAGGTCCGTCGGGCGGGGATCGCCGCGACGGGTCGTCCGGGAAGCCTCGTCGTGGTGACCGGTGAGGTGGCGGTTCCCGGCGTGCTCGGCCGTAGCCTCGAGATTCGCTCGCGCGGAGTGGTGCGCGCCCCGTGAGACGTCTGGGTGCGCATGAATCGGGCCAGGCCGCGCTGCCGACGCTCGCCCTGGCCGTACTGGTCCTTTTCGGGGCGTTCGGGGTGTTTGCCCTTGGCCGGGCGCACCTCGCGGCGGCCAGGGCCCAGCGCGTAGCCGATCTGGCGGCGATCTCGGCGGCGCGAGCACTGGTGGCCTCGCTGACCCGCGATCTCGCCTCCACACCCGATCCGCAGGCCGCCATGGCCCTGGCGCGCGCTGCGGCGGAGCCGTCGGCCGCCGCGGCGGGTGCGCAGATCGTTGCGGCGCGGATTCCCGATGGGCCGCTGCCGACGTCCGTCGAGATTGATGTCGCCGTGCCCGGGCCGTTCGGTACCGCTGCCCACGCCCGAGCGCGCGCGGGGCTGCTGGTCACCGTCTCTGCGGCGACCGGGCACACTGGCTGGGCCAGCGGCGGTGGGTACAGCGGCCCGCTGGTCTACCGCGACGGGAAGCCCGCGTGCCCGTCGGTGATCGCGGCCTTCGACCTGATGGATACCGCGGCCCGCGGCGATGGCATCGATCTCGCGGTCGTCAGCGGCTTTCGCAGCGATGCCGAGCAGGCGGTGCTGTTCGCCGACCACCCCGACCCGAAGTGGGTCGCGCCACCGGGTCACAGCCGCCACCGTGAGGCGACCGAACTCGATCTCGGTATGGGCGGTGGGGCGCAGCAATGGCTTCACGACAACGCGACCCGCTTCGGCTTTCTGCAGCGCTACAGCTGGGAGGAATGGCATTTCGGCTACCTCCCCGGCTGCGCGGCCACGGTGACAACCCGGGCGCGTCGAATGGCCACACGATCTGACACCCTCGACATCGGCCAAACGCGCGGCGCCCGGCCGCTGCGTACCGTCGGCGCACGAAGCCGGGCCGCCACGGCGCTACCGGCGTGGGTACCCGAGCAGTATCGGCGGGCGGTCATTTCCGCGGCGGTCGCGAACGCTGTGCCGCCGGTCATTCTTGCGGCACTGCTTCAGAGCGAATCGAACTGGCGCCCCGATGCACGAAGCCCCGTCGGCGCGCTCGGCATCGCGCAGTTCATGCCCGGGACGGCGGCGGGAATGGGGCTGCGCAATCCGCTCGACCCGTTCCACGCGATTCCCGCCGCCGGCCGCCTTCTCGGCGGGCACCTGCGCACCTTCGGGCGGATCGAGCTGGCGCTTGCCGCTTACAACGCCGGCCCAGGGGCCGTTCAGCAGTACAACGGCATTCCGCCGTACGCCGAGACCCAAGGCTACGTGGCGAAGATCATGGCGCTTGCCGGTGGGGCAGCGTCTGTCACGGCAACTCCGGGATCGGGCATTGCACTGCTCTCAACCGCCGAGCCCCTCTGAGGGAGGTCGGCATCGGTCTAGGCTGGGACGGATGGCCGACACCGCGACCTCCACGTCCCCAAACCCGTGGCGGACTTTTCTCGTTGTGGCGATGGGCGTCTTCGTGGCGTACTTGGATGTGTTCATCGTCAACGTCGCGTTCCCCGACATCTCCCGGGAGTTCCCCGACGTCGGCATCTCGGGTCTGTCGTGGGTCCTCAACGGCTACGCGATCGGCTTCGCCGCGCTCCTTGTGCCCGCCGGGCGGCTCGCCGACCTGATCGGGCGCAAGCGTGGGTTTCTGTTGGGGATGGCGGTCTTCACCCTTGCGTCAGCGGCATGCGCCCTGGCCCCGAACCCCGCCGTTCTCGTCGCGACCCGCGTGGTGCAGTCGGCCGGCGCGGCGCTGGTCATCCCCACATCACTCGCCCTACTGCTGGCGGCGTTCCCGCCCGAGCGGCGCGCGGCCGCGGTTGGTGCTTGGGGCGGCGTCGCGGCCATCTCGGCGGCGCTCGGGCCGGTGGCCGGAGGGCTCCTCGTCGAGGCGAGTTGGCGGTGGGTCTTCCTCGTCAACCTGCCCATCGGCCTGATCGCGATCGTCGCGGGCCGACGCCTCCTGATCGAAAGCCGCGACCCGGCGCGCGGACGCCTGCCGGATCCACTCGGCATCACGTTCTTGGCGACCGGCGTCGCGGCCCTTGCCCTCGCGATCGTCGAGGGGCCGTCGTGGGGATGGGCCAGTGGGCGCACGATCGGCGTCTTTGTCGCCGCGGCCGTTCTGCTGATGGGCTTTGCGCGCAGCTGTCTCGGGCATCCGGTGCCGGCGGTCGAGCTGTCGCTTCTGAAATCGCGCCCCTTTGCCGCCGCCAACGTGGTGTCGCTGATCTTCGGCGCAGGGTTCGCGGCGATGCTTCTTGCCCTGGTGCTGTTCACCGAGGGCGTCTGGGGCTACTCGGCGATACAGACCGGCTTGGCGATCGCTCCTGGCGCGGTGGTCGCCGGTATCGCATCGGTGTTCGTCGGGCGGTCGGCGAAACGGCTGCCCCCTCGGGAGGTGACCATCGTCGGCTGCGTGATCTTCGCGCTCGGCATCGGCTGGCTCCTGGCTCGTCTGGGCAATTCGCCGAACTACGTCATGGACATGCTGCCCGGGCAGCTGCTCGCCGGTTTCGGCATTGGTTTGGTGACGCCTTTGATGACCGTCGTTGCCGCCGCATCGCTCCCTCCGGCCAGATTCGCGACCGGCGGCGGGATCCTCAACGTCGCCCGTCAGATCGGCACGGTCCTCGGCATCGCGGTGCTCGTGGCGATCCTGGGTGCCGCTCCCGCCCTGGCCGACTTCCGTGTCGGCTGGTGGTTGATGATCGGTATCGCCGGCGCGTCGATGGTGGCCGCGTTGCCGATCACGCGGCCTGCTGCGGCGGGTCCTTAGTCGGTCTTTGCCGGTTTCAGCGCCGTGACCGCGGCGGAGTCGACCTGCGGTTCAGGGTATTGAGGGTCCATCTTTTCCAGCGTGTCGACGAGAATGTGTGACACCGCAAGATTCCGCAGCCAGTTGCGGTCGGCCGGCACGGCGTACCACGGGGCGTGGTCGGTCGAGGTCTCGGTGAGCGCTTCTTCGTAGGCCGCGCGGTACTCGTCGAACTTCTTGTGCACCTCGAGGTCGGCAGAGCGGAACTTCCACTGCTTCTCGGGGACCTCGACCCGCTCGGTGAATCGCGCGAGCTGCTCCTCGGGCGACACGTCGAGGAAGATCTTCACGATCGTCGTGCCCTCCTCCGCCAGCATCCGCTCGAACTCGCGGATGTGACGGTATCGGGCCCGCCACACCTTCTCCGGCCGCAGCGACTCGACCCGAACCACGAGAACGTCCTCGTAATGAGAACGGTTGAAGATCCCGATCTGGCCCTTACGTGGGACGACGTGGTGCACACGCCAGAGGTAGTCGTGTGCAAGCTCCGACCGCTCCGGGGCACCGAACGAGGTGACGCTGCAGCCCTGCGGATTCACGCCCGCGAACACGTGCCGGATCGTGCCGTCTTTTCCCGACGCATCGAGGCCCTGGAGCACCACCAGGAGGCTCTGGCCCGCTTCAGCGGCCAACCGCGTCTGCAGATCCACGAGCTTCGCATTCAGTTTCTCGAGCTCGTCGGGGGCTTTGTCTTTGTCGAACCCGAACGTCTCGCGCGGATCGCGCTTCTTCAGGTCGGCCGGTTTCCCCGGCGTGATCAGCAGGTCATCGATTGAGAAAGCCATGTGCGTGAACCTACCGCGCCCACGGGGTGACATGCATGGATCGGTGCCCGGCACCGATCCATGCATGAAGGGTGTCTGACACTTTCATGCACGAACCGAGGGGGAGGGGTGCGCCGAGGGGCCCGTCCTATACTCGGAACGGTGAGTGAGACGAGTGCGCTACAGGAGCAGTTGGCCTCCCTGCCCGACCGGCCGGGCGTCTACATCTACCGCGATGCCGACGACCGGGTTCTGTACGTCGGCAAGGCGAAGTCGCTGCGCAAACGGGTGCGCTCGTACTTCCAGGCGCCCATGGGCGGCGACGCCGTCAATGGCGATGGGATGCGCGCCCGCGCCGGGCAGCACCCCAAGATCTCCGACCTCGTCGAGCGTATCGAGCGGCTCGAGACGATCGTGACGGTCAACGAGGCCGAGGCGCTGATCCTCGAAGACAACCTCGTCAAGAATCACCGGCCGCCCTTTAACGTGAAGCTGCGCGACGACAAGAGCTACCCCTACATCGGGATCAGCCTCGACGAGTCGTATCCGCGCGTTTATTTCACCCGCGAGCGTCACCGCCGCGATCGCCTGTACTTCGGGCCGTTCTCCAGTGCCTCGAAGGTGCGCGAGACGCTGTCGCTGATCGGGAAGATCTTTCCGAGTCGGCCCTGCGAGGGCACCGAACCCGGGCGCCCATCGGGCATCCCGTGCCTCGACTACCACATCAAACGGTGCCTGGCACCGTGCGTTGACTACATCTCGAAGATCGAGTACGGGATCCTGATCGACCAAATCATCGCGTTTTTGTCGGGGCGCTATCGCGGCCTGGAAGCCGATCTGGAAGGCGAGATGCGGGTAGCCGCGCGCACCCAAGATTACGAGCGAGCCGCGGTCCTGCGGAATCGGCTTTCGGCGGTGCGCCATCTCATGGAGCGTCAGGTCGCGCGCGCCGACACGATTGGCAGCGCCGACGTGCTGGGCGTCGCGGTGGGGGAAGGCACCGCCAACGTGCAGGTGCTGCAGGTCCGCGACGGTGTGCTCCAAGACCGCCAGTCGTTCTTCCTCGAAGCCCAGGGCGATCCGGATCTCTCCACCGTCGCCGAGCAGTTCGCGCTCGAGTATTACGCACTGGCGTTGGCAATCCCGCCGAGCATCGTCATCCCACGCGAGGTCGGCGCACTCAGTGATCTGTCTGATGTTCTTTCGGCCCGCCGCGGGGCCCGGGTCGAGGTTCGCCCGGGGCGTGGGGAGCGAGGCAAGCTGTCGGAACTGGCGCAGCGCAACGCGAACCTCTCACTCGATCAGGAGGTCCGCCGCACCGAGCGCACCCGATCACGTCGACGCGAGGCGCTCGTGGAACTCCAAGAGCAGCTCGGCCTCCCCGCACCCCCGGTGCGGATCGAGTGCTACGACATCTCGAACCTCATGGAGACTCACGCGGTCGCGTCGATGGTGGTCTTCGAGGCCGGTTCGGCGGCGCGTTCCCAGTACCGCAGCTTCACGATGCGCTACGACGGCGGCCCCAACGACTTCGCGCGGATGAACGAGGCCCTCGAGCGGCGCTTCGCACATCTCACACCCGACGAGGCCGACGTCTCGTTTGCGACCCGTCCCGGATTGGTCGTGATTGACGGCGGTAAGGGCCAGCTCGCCGCGGCGATCGATGGCATGGCCGCCGCCGGGGTCAGCGACATCCCGATCGTCAGCCTGGCCAAGAAGCAGGAGGAGGTCTTCCTGCCCGGCCGGTCGCAGCCGGTCCTGCTTCCGCTCGATTCGGCGGGCCTGAAGGTGCTTCAGCAGATTCGCGATGAGGCTCACCGGTTTGCGCTGCGCCATCACCGTAGCCTGCGCGGCCGCAGCCTCACGACGTCGATCTTCGATGGGCTCCCCGGCGTGGGCCCCGCCCGGCGAAAAGCGATCCTGCGGCACTTCGGCAGCGCCGACCGGTTTATGGAGGCGTCCCGCGACGAACTCTCACAAGTGCCTGGTTTGCCGCCGAAGGTTGCTCGTGAGATCTGGGATCACCTGCACCATCGGGCACCCGGCGCCCAGGATGTACCGCGCCTGGTGACACGATGACCCCGACCCCTGAGGAGACCGTGCAGATCACCGTCATCACCGGCATGAGCGGCGCCGGCAAAAGTCAGGCGATGGGCGTCTTCGAGGATGCCGGCTGGTTCTGCGTCGACAACCTCCCGCCTCAGATGCTGCGATCGCTCACCGAGCTGATCGCCCAGGGCCAGCCCGGTGTCGAGCGCGCCGCCGTCGTTTGCGACATTCGCGGCGGCGAGTGGTTCGGCGACCTCGGGGCCGAGTTGGAACGCGTCGAGGCCGCCGCCGGGACCCGGCCGCGCGTGCTCTACCTCGAGGCCTCCGACGAGGTCCTGCTGAATCGCTTCCGCGAGACGCGGCGGCGTCACCCGCTGTCGGGAATGGGCACGCTGCTCGAGGGGATCGCGCGCGAACGCGAGACCCTCGCGACGATTCGCCAGCGCGCGGACGTGGTCATCGACACGAGCGCCCTCAACATTTGGGATTTGCGCCGCAGCGTCGTCGAGTCGTTCATCGGTGCCTCGGCGCGGCCGCGGATGCAGGTGCTGTTCACCTCGTTCGGCTACAAGTACGGCGCTCCGCGCGACGCCGACCTGCTGATGGACGTGCGCTTCATCCGCAACCCTCACTATGTGCCCGAATTCGCGCCGCTCACGGGCCTCGACCCGGGCGTCGCCGAGTTCGTCGCGACGGCGCCCGAGATGGAGGGCTTTCGGCCGCATCTCGAGAATATGTTCGATTTTCTGCTGCCGGCCTACGCCGCCGAGGGCAAGAGCCACCTGGTCGTCGGATTTGGCTGCACCGGTGGCCGTCACCGGTCGGTCGCGACCGCCGAGATGATGGCGAAGCGTTATCGTGGGCGTGAGGGCTTCGACGTGTCGGTCTCCCACCGCGACATCGGGCGCGCCACCCTCGGTGCGCCCGAGCCGGCCGACGCAGCGGTTGCCGCGCCCGAAGAGGTATCGGGATGAGCCGGCCGCGGATCGCCGCGCTCGGTGGGGGTACCGGTCTGGCGTCGCTTCTGCGGGGCCTGAAAGAGGCGCCGGTTGACCTCACGGCGATCGTCACCGTCGCCGACGACGGCGGTTCGTCGGGACGCCTGCGACGCGAGCTCGGCGTGCTCCCACCCGGCGATATCCGGAACTGCCTGGTGGCCCTGGCCGACGACGAATCGCTGATGGGGCGGCTGTTTCAGCACCGTTTCGTCGACGGCGACCTTTCGGGCCACCCGTTCGGAAACCTCTTTCTGGCCGCGCTCGCGGAGGTCACCGGCAGCTTCGATCTCGCCATCCAGGAATGCTCACGGGTTCTGAAGATCCGCGGGAGCGTCCTTCCCTCGACGCTTGCGCAGGTGCGCCTGTGGGCCGAGCGGGCCGACGGTGAAGCGGTCTGCGGTGAGACGCGCATCGCCGCAGGTGTAGGGGCCTGCCGACGGGTCTGGCTCGACCCGGCACCGGCGGCGCACGGGCCGACGCTTGCAGCGATCGCCGAGGCCGACCTGCTCATTCTCGGGCCGGGGAGCCTGTTCACGAGCGTTCTGCCGCACCTCGCGGTCGCCGAGATCGCCGATGCCATCGCCTCCGCTCGTGCCCCGCGGGTGTACGTCTGCAATGTGATGACCCAGCCCGGTGAGACCGATGGCTTCAGCGTTGGCGATCACCTGCAGTGCGTGCTCGACGCGGTGCCGGGTGGGGTCGACGTGGTCGTCGTGCACGAGGGCGCCCTCGACCCCGACGCCCTCACGGCCTACGCGGCGGTGGGCCAGGAGCCGGTCACCCTCGACCGGGGTCGGATCGAGGCGCTCGGTGTGCGCGTCGCGGGTGCCGATCTTGCGGAGGCAGGCAGCGTCGTACGCCACGCGCCCGCGGCGCTGGCGGGGGTTCTGCTGGAACTCGCGATGAGCGTTGCTCCGGCGGCCACCGGCACGTGATGCGCCGAACCATCGTGGCGCTTGTGGCCGCGCTGGCCTGCGCGGCATCAACCGCCGCCGCCGCGCCGATGTGGAATGAAGGCGTCGTCGCGCGCTTCCCGCACGACACCTCGGCCTTCACCGAGGGCCTCGTTTTTCGCCATGGGCTGCTTTACGAGGGTACCGGCCTCGAAGGCGCTTCGCGTCTGCGCGTACAGCGCCTCGCGAGCGGAGAGGTCGTCCGGGAGCGCCGTCTCGCCCCGACGCTCTTCGGCGAGGGCGTCGCTCTGTGGCGGGATCGGATCATCCAGCTCACCTGGAAGTCGCAGCAGGGTTTTGTCTGGGACCGTCGCACCCTCGCCCCGCGCCGTGAGTTCACCTACCGGGGCGAGGGATGGGGCCTCACCGACGATCGGGCGCGGCTCGTAATGAGCAACGGAACCGACGAGCTGAGCTTCCTCAACCCCACGACGCTGCGGCGCACCGGAGTGTTACGGGTCAGCGATGGCGGGCAGCCGGTCCGCGGCCTCAACGAGCTCGAGATGGTGGGACGTTTTCTCTACGCCAACGTGTGGCCGAGCTCACGGATCGCCGTCATCGATCTCCGCTCGGGGAAGGTGCGCGCGTGGCTCGACCTCAGCGACCTGCCCGACGCTGAGAGCCGTCGTGACGCCGATGTGTTGAATGGAATCGCCTGGGATGCGCGGAGAAATCGCCTGCTCATCACAGGAAAGTTCTGGCCGACGATCTATCAAATCGATGTGCGCGACGCCCGTGGGCGGCCGGTGCTGACCGGCTGACGCACTCCGGGTTACGCGGGCCCGGTGTGCCGCTCCCTACGCAACCGGGAAGGAGAATGCAACGGTTGCAACGAACAGGGAGCGGCGCGTATGCTCGCGGCGCACCGGTCCATTGTCGTTGTGTTAACGGCGCGGGTCGACGCCGCGCGGCGATTCCTTTTTCCGCCGTCGCGCGAATCGCAATCCTCCGATTCAAGGAGTCCATCCAAATATGGGCGCTCGAGCGAAGGCAATTCTTCCTCTCGCAGTAGTCATCGGAGTCCTCTCGTTCCTCTGGACCGAGCTGTCTCTGAACTTCACGTTCCACTGGGTCACCGTCCAGGACAACATTCTCGGTCCGGGCACCGTTGGTGTCCCCGAGAACTTCCACCTGATCCTCCCGACCGCGTTCATCAGCTGGGGCCTTTTCTTCGCCGCCGGTGGCGACAACGCCGCGTTCGGCAAGATCTTCATCGCGGCAGTCTTCGGTTGTGTCGCGGCGCTCATCACGATGCCGCTCTCATTCGTCACGGCGGATAACCCCGACTTCTATGGCATCGCCATCTGGGTCGGCGTCTTCGCGTTCCTGCTCGTCGCGGTCCTGATCGCCGGTGACTGGTATTACGTCGCTGGAACGTTCCCCTGTTTCGCCGCAGTGTTCTTGTGGTGGATCGCGACCGGCCTCGACGGCTGGGCCATCAACGGTGGTGGTAAAGGCGACGCCGCTGCGTCGATCACCAACCAGCTGGTCCCACCAGCGACTCCTGACCCCAACACCATCCAAGGTTTTGGTGCTTTCATCGGGATCATCTCCACCCCGTGGGCATGGGTCGCCATCAGCACGTTCGTCACCCTGGTCTGCGGCATCATCCTGGGCCTCGTCTCGGGCAAGCTTGCTGCCGCTCTCACCCCGAAGCCCAAGACGGCCGAAGCCTAAACCGCTCTCTTCGGGAAGTTCTTCGACGCACGGACGCGTCACGTCGTTCGCATCGGGGGCCCCGTCGGGGCCCCCGATGTCGTTCTCGCCCCGGTTCGGCTCAACGCCGCCCGATGGGGCACGACCCCCAGAGACCCCGCCCCTGCGCGCGGGCGTCCGATTCCCGTGCCTGGAACTGCCGCGCCCGGGTGAACGGCGTGCCCTTGATGAAGACCGTCGCGAAGCCTTCGCTCACGAGGCGCTCATTCACGGACGGGTTGCCGCCCACCCAGATGTAGGCGAGCAGCCGGCCGAAGTCGTCTTCCCGCTCGTGGCCCGGGTCGGTCTGCAGGCGAACCGGCGCGCCTTTGGGCATGAGTTGCTTCGCACGCGACGAGGCCTCCGGGCCAAAGCACTCGACCGGAGTGTCTGGCTTCACCGTCTCGGGCGTATCGATGCCCAGAAGGCGCACCCTCACCCGGTCGCGCCCGATATCGACAACGACCGTGTCGCCGTCGACGACGCGTTCGAGCGTGCCCCGCACCAGCAGGGCCTGGCCTTCGTCAAGAGGTGTCGTTCGCAGCGAATCGGGTAGGCCCTGACTGCCGCCACCCGTGGTGTCGTCGGCGGAGCACCCGGCGAGGCCCGCAATCGCGGCAACGAGTAAGACAGGGGTGGGGGATCTGCGGGTCATGCGCAGGATCATGTCAACGCGTCGGGCGGGCGGGCGGCTCCCAATGGGCCCCGTGGTAGTCTCGCGACGCTTTTTTGACGGGTCCGTGACGAAGGGGCACAAGTGAGCGTACGTATCGGGATCAACGGCTTCGGCCGCATCGGGCGCAACGTTTTTCGCGCCGCCGTGGAGCAGGGCGGCATCGACATCGTTGCGGTGAACGACATCACCGACACCAAGACCCTCGCGCACCTGCTGCAGTACGACTCGGTCTTCGGGAAGTACCCGGGCGACGTGCAGGCGCACGACTCCGCGATCACGGTCGACGGCGAGAAGTTCACCGTCTTGGCCGAGCGCGACCCCGCCAAGCTGCCCTGGGGTGAGCTCGGCGTTGACGTCGTGATCGAGAGCACCGGCTTCTTCACCGACCGCGACAAGGCTGCCGCACACCTGGCCGCGGGCGCCAAGAAGGTCATCATCTCGGCGCCGGCCAAGGGCCCCGACATCACCGTCTGTATGGGCGTCAACGACGGCGACTACGACGCCGCAGCGCACCACATCATCTCGAACGCCTCGTGCACGACGAACTGCCTGGCGCCGGTCGTCAAGGTGCTCGACGACACCTTCGGCCTCGTGCATGGCTTTATGACCACCTGCCACGCGTACACCAGTGACCAGCGTATCCACGACGCCCCGCACTCGGATCTGCGTCGTGCACGCGCTGCCGCGCTGTCGATCATCCCGACCTCCACGGGGGCGGCCCGGGCAATCGGCGAGGTTCTGCCTCATCTGAAGGGCAAGCTCGACGGTATGGCGCTGCGAGTGCCGACACCCGACGGGTCGGTCGTCGACCTGACCGTCACGGTCGGCCGCGAAACCACCGTTGACGAGGTGAACGCCGCGTTCAAGGCGGCCGCCGACGCCGGCCCGATGAAGGGCTTCCTCGGCTACACCGAAGACCCGATCGTCTCGCGCGACATCGTCGGAGACCCACGATCGTCGCTCGTCGATGCCAGCCTCACCATGGTGCACGGCACGACGGTGAAGGTGATCTCCTGGTACGACAACGAGTGGGGCTACTCCAGCCGCTGCGTCGACCTCGCGAAGAAGCTCTAAGCCGCGTGAGCCTGGTCTCGATCGAGGGGAAGGACTGGCGCGGCGCACGCGTTCTGGTGCGCTCCGATCTCAACGTGCCGCTCGAGCACGGTCGCATCACCGACGATGCCCGGATCACGGCGAGTGTACCGACGATCCGCGAGTTGTTGCGAGCCGGGGCGTCGGTGGCGGTGTGCAGCCACCTGGGTCGGCCCAAGGGTGAGCGGGTGTCCGAACTGTCGTTGGCGCCGTGCGCGGAGCGGCTCGGCCAGAAGTTGGTTCGCCGCGTCGACCTGCTGCCCGACTGCATCGGCGATGTCGTGCGGGCTCGGGTCGAGGCGCTGAAGCCCGGCGAGGTCGTGATGCTCGAGAATCTCCGGTTCCACTCGGGGGAAGAGGAGAACGACCCCGACTTCGCGCGGATGCTCGCGATGGGCTTCACCCACTACGTCAACGACGCGTTCGGGGCGGCCCACCGCGCGCACGCCTCGACCGCGGGCGTCGCGAAGTTGCTTCCGTCGTGCGCCGGCCTGTTGCTCGCGCGCGAGGTGGAGGTCATCGGGGGGCTTTTGCTGCGCCCGCAGCACCCGTTCACGGCGGTGCTCGGCGGTTCGAAGGTCAGCGACAAACTCCCCCTCATCGAGAAGCTGCTCGAGCGCTGCGACCGGGTGATCGTCGGCGGCGCGATGTGCTTCACGTTCCTCGCCGCCATGGGCGATCCGGTCGGGAAGTCGCTTCACGAGGGGCCCGAGGCGCAGCAGATGGCCCGTGGGTTGATGGACACCGCGCAAAAGCTGAACTGCCTGCTGCAACTACCTGTCGACATTCTCATCGCCGACCGGTTCTCGGCAGATGCTCAGCTCGAGGTGGTCGCCAGCGACGGGATCCCGGATGACGGCATCGGCGTCGACATCGGCCCCCGGACGTCCACCGCCTACCGCGAGGCGATCGGCATGTCGCGCACCGTCTTCTGGAACGGTCCGATGGGAGCGTTCGAGATCGCCCCGTTCGCCGACGGGACCCGTGCGGTGGCTGAGGCGATGGCTGCCAGCACCGGTGTCACGGTGGCCGGTGGTGGAGACTCCGGTGCCGCCCTTGCCGCGTTCGGGCTGAGCGACCGGCTAACGCACGTATCGACCGGTGGCGGGGCGTCGCTGGAGATGATGGAAGGCCGCACGCTGCCGGGCGTCGCCGCCCTGCCGACCGCATGAGCGCGGCGCGCGTTCCTCTCGTCGCGGGCAACTGGAAGATGAACAAGACCCCCCAGGAGGCGCGTGCCTGGGGCGCGTTCTTTCGGGACGAGATCCCCAGCCTTCCGGCGGATGTCGAAGTAGCGGTGTGCCCACCGTTTCCCGCGTTGGAGGCCACGGTCGACGCGCTTGCGGGCACAAATGTCTGGGTGGGTGCCCAGGCCGTCCACGAGAACGCATCCGGTGCCCACACCGGCGAGGTGTCGGCGGCGATGGTCGCCGGCACGGGTGCTCGCGGCGTGATCGTCGGCCACTCCGAACGCCGTGCGGCGGGAGAGACCGACGCCCAGGTCGCGGCGCGCGTTCGGGCGGGGCTCGAGGGCGGCCTTATGGTGATCCTCTGCTGCGGAGAGTCGCTCGAGCAGCGCGAGGCGGGGCAGACCAGCGCCCACGTCACCGCGCAGGTGAACGCGGCGCTTGCGGGTATCGACCCCGCCGTTGTGTCACATCTAGCGATCGCGTACGAGCCGATCTGGGCGATCGGCACGGGCCGCACCGCCACCCCCGAGATCGCTCAGGAAACCTGCGCCCAGGTACGGGCCGCCGCCGCCGCGCACGTTGACGGCGCCACGGTGCGCGTGCTTTACGGGGGCAGCGTCGGCCCCGGCAATGCTGCCGAACTCATGGCCCAGCCCGACATAGACGGTGCCCTGGTCGGTGGCGCGAGCCTCGATCCGAGTGACTTCGCGTCGATCGTGCGCGGCTCTTCGCCGAGCGGCTGACGCCGATGCCACAGGTGCGCGGACCGCTCGTGCTGATCGTCATCGACGGCTTTGGCATCGCCCCGGCGGGGCCGGGCAATGCGGTGACCCTCGCCCGTACGCCGCACCTCGATGCTTTGGCGCGTGAGGGCTCCACGGCTCAGTTGATCGCGTCCGGTCTGCCCGTGGGGCTGCCCGACGGCCAACAAGGAAACTCTGAGGTCGGTCACCTGAACCTGGGCGCCGGGCGCCGTGTTCCCCAGATGCTCGTGCGGATCGATGAGGCGATCGCCTCGGGCGAGCTTGCCGCGTCTCCGGCGATCACGGAGGCCATGCAGATCGGCTCTCAGCGAGCGCTGCATCTTGTGGGTCTTCTCGGCGACGGCGGGGTGCACGCCGCGGGGCGGCACCTGAAGGCCCTGATCGCGATCGCCCGAAAGGCAGGCGTGACGCGATTGTTCGTGCACGCGCTGACCGACGGGCGCGACACGCGGCCCGACTCCGCGCTGCCGGCGATTCGGGCGTTGGATGCTGACGGCGTCACGGTGGCGACGGTCTGTGGACGGTACTTCGGGATGGACCGTGACCAGCGCTGGGAGCGCACCCGCGCGTTTTACGAGGCGATGGTCAATGGCCGCGGCCGGATCGCGATGGTTGCCTCCGAGGCCGTGCAGGCCTCGTACGACGTCGGCACGAGCGACGAGTTCATCGAAGCGACCGTGATCGGTGACCCGGGTCTCGGTCGCATTCGCGATGGGGACGCGGTGATCTTCTGGAACTTCCGTCCCGACAGGGCCCGGCAGCTCACCCGGGCCCTGTACGAGCCCGACTTCAACGGCTTCGACCGCGGGCCCGCGCCGGTGAAGCCGCATCTGGTGACCCTGACCCGCTACAAAAGCGAGTTCACGGTGCCGGTGGTCTTTGAGGCTGACAACGTCCGCCAGGGGCTGGCCGAGAGCGTGAGCGAAGCGGGCCGCCGCCAACTCCACGTGGCCGAGACCGAGAAATACGCGCACGTGACGTTCTTCTTCAACGGCGGCCGTGAGGAGGCGTTCCCCGGCGAGGAGCGCGTGCTCGTGCAGTCGCCGCAGGACGTCCCCACCTACGATCACGCCCCGGCGATGAGCGCGGCGGGCGTGCGGGACGCGGTGATTGCCGGCCTTTCCGGCGGCTATGAACTGCTCGTCGTGAACTTCGCGAACGCCGACATGGTTGGCCACACCGGCGTGATCCCCGCTGCCATCACGGCCATCGAAACGGTGGATGCCTGCATGGCCGACATCCGGCCCGCGGTCGCCGCAGCGGGAGGGCTGCTCGCGGTCACCGCCGACCATGGGAACAGCGAGTTCATGCGCGAGCCCGACGGCAGCCCGAACACCGCTCACACCACCAACCCCGTGCCGCTGTGGATTGATCGCCCCGGCATGAAGGTGAACGGCGGCGCTCTCGGCGACGTCGCCCCGACCCTCTGCGGCCTCATGGGCTGGGACGTCCCCGCCGCGATGACCGGGCGCTCACTGATCTAACCGCAACGGTGCGGCGGACGGTTTCGGCTCCGGGGAGGCGTTCCTCACCGGTCTCGCGGCCCACGAGGACCAACTGTGGGTGACGTTCACCGACGGCGTCGTGGTGCGCCGCGGCCCGCGCGGCATCGCACAGACTCGCCAGACCGGTCTCGCTCCGGGCGGGCTCGCCTACGCGCAGAGAGACGTCGGGGCCTCTCCGTCTCTCCGCGTGCTCCTTGGAACGACGACGCTCGCGCGCTGGACTGCCGTCGTCGCGAGCAGCGGGCGCCTCTGGGCATTGGATGAAATCTCCGACGCGGTGGTTCTCGTGAACCCTGACCTCGCGTCCCCTGTGCGTCGCGATGAGATCGGTTGCCTACCCGTTGCCCTCGCTGCCAACGCCTTCGATGCGTTCGTTTACGACCTCGAGGAGCTCTGCCTGCTGAGGTTCACACGAGCCGGTAGACGCGCGCCGGCTCATGAAATGCCACACCCGGTGCCTGGCACGGGGTGTTGGGTCTCGTGCGGTTGGATGCCGTCGCGAAGGGCATCCATCCGCACCGGACCCCGTTGGAGACGACGCGTGTGCAATCGATTGATTGCCTGTTTTGTCACCACCGGTGCCAGGCACCGGTGGTGACACTTTTCGATCACGTTCGCGGCGGTCCGGGCGAGAACGTCAGCATCTGGTGCCGGGCACCGGGCGTTGACATCAGCCGCGGCGGATCAGGGCTGTCCAGACGCCGCCGTGTTCTACGTGGCTTTCCAAGACGTGGCCGTGTGCGTGGCACCACGCGGGCACATCGATGGTGACCAGCGGGTCGTCGGCGAGGAGTTCCACGAGGGTTCCCGGAGGTAGGCGCGCCATCCGACGTGCGGCCAGTCGCACCGGTACGGGGCAGAAGGTGCCGAGCGCGTCGACCACGACGACGTCGGGGGCACTCATCCCGTCAGGGTGCTCATCGAGCGCAGGTGCGCGACGGCCTCGGCGAAGGCTGTGATCGCGTGGTCGATCTCCGCGTCGGTTGTCGCGGGGCCTGCGGTGAAAAGGACGGCCGAGTGCGTCCACGGGGCCTCCAGTCCGATCGCCTCCAGGGTGGGGGCTGCTTTGCGGGCATCGGCCGAACACGCCGATCCAGGGGCACATGCCACGCCGTGACCGGCCAGCGCCAGGACCAGACTCTGCGCTTCGACATCGCCCACGGACACCTGGACGTTGCCGGGAAGGCGGTCCTGCGGCGAGGGTCCGTTCAACCGGACGCGTTCGACGGCGGTCAGGCCGGAGGCAAGGCGGGCGCCCAGACGTCGCAGGTGCGCGAGGCGGGCGGGTGCTTCTCGCGCGGCGATCTGTGCGGCCAGCCCTAGGGCGACGATCGCCGGCAGGTCGGGTGCTCCCGGGCGCTTGCCCATCTCCTCGGCTCCGCCGACCATCAGCGGGTGCAGTCGGGCACCGGGGCGTATCCAAAGAGCTCCTGCCCAGCGGGGTGCGCCGAGGGCGGGGCCGCCGAGGGTGAGGGCGTCGATCCCCTCGAGGTCGACGGGCAGCAGGCCCACCGTGTCCGCACCATCGAGATGAATCCGGACCTCGGGCCGGACACCGCGCGCGGCCGCGATGAGGGCACCGATCGACTGGATCGTCCCGATCTCCGGCTGGCCGTGGGTGATCGTCACCAGTGCCGTGTCGTCGTCGATTGCGGCGGCAACAGCGGCCGGGTCGAGATAGCCGTCTCCATCGACACCAACCCGGACGACCGTCGCCCCATCGCGCTCCAGCGCCTGCAGAACGGCGTGCGTCACGGGGTGCTCCACCGTGGACGCGACGACGCGGGTTCCCAGGGCACGGTTACCGGCAACAAGCCCCCGGACCGCGAGGTTGCGCGATTCGGTCGGGCCGGAGGTGAAGATCACATCATCAGGCTCTGCCCCGATGAGGGCGGCGACCTGCGCGCGTGCGGTCTCCAGGCCCTCGGCGGGCGCGCGACCTGCGTCGTGCAGGCTCTCCGGGTCTGCCCACAGCGTGCGCACGGCGTCGGCCATCGCGGCGGCGACGCGCGGGTCGAGCGGCGTGGCTGAGGCATGGTCGAGATACGCCGTCACTGGCCCTCCGCAAGACGTGCCGCGCCCGACTCGGGTAGGCCGACGGCGCGGATCGCCGCCTGCGCGCCCGCGATGTCGTACTCGGTGCGCCGAACCTCGATCGTGGCCGCGACGGAATCGTAGAGCGCCCAGCTTGCACGAGGATTCCCGTCGCGGGGCTGGCCGACCGCCCCGGGGTTCACGAGCCAACGCCCCGGCGTCAGGTCGATCGGCCCCCGGTCGACCGCGACCGCCGACATCGATCCGTCTTCGGCGTAGTGCCACGCCATCGGAACGTGCGTGTGCCCGACCAGCACAAGCGGCGAGTCGACCGCCTCGAGTGCCGCGCGGGCGGGCTCGGGGTCGTCGGCGGTGAGGTACTCCCAAACCGGGTCGCGCGGGCTGGCATGAAACAGAGAGACCCTCGCGCCGGGATCGCTCGGCTCGCGGGTGGCGAGCTTGTCGATCCCGATCTGGCCGAGCGCCATCCGCGTCCATACGAGGGCCTCGTGCGCGTTGTGCGAGAACGACCGCAGTGGGATACGGCCGGCGGCCCCGAGGTCATGGTTTCCGACGATGCAACGCTCGGCCTGGCCCATGCAGACGGTCAGGGTATGAAGGGGATCCGCGCCGTAGCCGACCATGTCGCCGAGGCACCACCATCGGCGCACACCCGCCGACCGCACTTCCGCGAGCACCGCGGTGAGCGCATGGCGGTTGCCGTGAATGTCACTGAGAATGGCGATCGGGGGCGTCGCCGCACCTTCTTCGGGGGTCGTCGGGCAGGCGCGCACTACGATACGGGGCGTGCTGCGGCTTCCGAGAATCCTTGGTGACCGGCGGGCGCTTGGCCTCGCCGCCGCGGCGCTCGCGGGTGCGGGGGCGATCACGGCCGTCCTTCGCGCGAAACTCGGGGCGAGTGGTGTTCCCACGACGTCGACGCCGCCGGTCGATCAGTACTTCGACACCGCCGCCCTGGCGCGCAACCGCGAGTACCGGCGAGGGATCTGGGCGATGGCCGTGGCCGGAATCCCACTCGCCCCCGCGGTGACAGTCGGTCTGGCGGCTTTGTCGGGGCGCTGGACAGGCCAGGTCGCACGGCTCGCGGGAGGGCGCACCTGGCGCGCGGGGCTGCTCTTCGGAGTCGGCCTTTCGGTCATCACGACGCTTGCCGCGCTGCCCCTCAGCTCGGGTCGGTTCGCATGGGGCCGCCGCTACGGCCTGGTCACCCAGTCAACGACCGGGTGGCTACTCGACGTCGGTAAGGGCGTTGCCATCGGCGCAGTGCTGTCGGCAGCGGTAGCGTCGGTCGTCGCGGTGCTCATCGCCCGCCTTCCGCGTACCTGGTGGCTCGGGGTCGCGGGGGGAGGGGCGGCGCTCGTATTCGCCGGCTCGCTGCTGGCGCCGGTGCTCATCGAGCCCCTGTTCCAGAAGACCCGGCCGCTGGATGATCCTGTGCTGGCCCGGGAGGTGCTCGACGTTGCGTCGCGTGAAGGAGTGACCGCCGACCGGGTACTCGTCAACGACGCGAGTGCCCGCACCAGCGCCGCGAACGCCTACGTCTCAGGCTTTGGCGGCAGCCGCCGGATCGTCCTCTACGACACCCTGCTGCGTGATTTCCCCCGCGACCAAGTGCTGACGGTCGTCGCGCACGAGGTCGCCCACGTGAAGCACCGCCACGTGCTGAAGGGCTCGATCTGGGCGGCGCTTCTGATCATTCCCGGTGCCCTCGTCTGTTTCGCCGCGGTCGGCGGGCGCACGGGCTGGGCCCCGGCAACCGGACCCAGCCTCGTGCTGCGGCGGCTGGTGATCGTCGCCGCGACTGCCAGCGTGGTCGGAGCGGTCTCCGCTCCTGTGGGGACCTGGATCAGCCGTGACTTCGAACGTCAGGCCGACTGGACCGCCCTCGAGACGACCCAGGATCCCGGAGCTATGGTCAGGCTCTTCCAGGGGTTCATCAACACGAACCTCGGGGTTCCGGACACGCCGTCGCCGCTGCAGTTCTGGTTCGGTACCCACCCGACGGCCATCGAGCGCATCGGTATGGCGAATCGCGCGGCGCAGTGAGCAAGAGTCTGCGGATTCAGCTGGTCGTGGTCGGCCGGTTGCGCCCGCCGCATGACGCCGCCGGGCAGCTCTACGAGCAGCGCATCGCCCAGCAGATGGGTTTTCGGGTCGACGAGGTTGCCGCCGCCCCCCTCCAACGCGGTGAGGCCCACGCCCGCGGCGCGGAGGCCGAACGGATGCGCGGCAAGCTCGCCGACAACGCCTGGGTCGTCGCCCTCGACCCGGCCGGCCGGACCCCCGAATCGAGCCCGGCATTCTCCGCGTGGCTCGAGCGCCGTTTCACCGCGGCCCGGCCGGTGGCGTTTCTGATCGGCGGCGCCGCGGGCCTTGATGAGGCCCTTCTCACAACGAGCGACGAGCGGATGTCGCTGGGGCCGCTGACGATGCCCCATCAGCTCGCCCGTGTCGTGCTCGTCGAACAGCTCTACCGGGCGCTGTGCCTCCAGGCGGGCCACCCGTACCCTCACTGAATAAGGGCGTGCTCTCGAGCGGGTTCACGGCGGCGGCCGGTCACGACGGGCTTGGGGACCTGACCCTCTACCCACAGGGCGGCGAGCCCCGTGCGGACCAGGCCAAAGGGGCCGCAGAAGCAGAGGTAGCGCGGCTCCCAGCGAGGAAAGAACCGGGCGTTGAACCGGTAGAGGCTCTCGACGGCGAACGTGCGGTCGAAGCGCCGCAGGATCGCCCCGAAAAGCTTCTCGCGCAGGCTCTGGGGCGCGTGCATCAGGCGCGCGAAGGCCGCGAAGTTCAGTGACACCTCACGGACGTCACGTCTCCCGAGGGCCTCGATCGCGTGGCAGATCATGAACTCGGTCAGGCCGTTCGGAGTGTCGAGCTGACGGCGCATGAACGACAGGCTGACCGCGGACCGCCCGTAACACGGGACGAAGTGGAGAAAACCCCTGATCACGCCCGTGTCGTCGCGTGCGATCACCACGAGCGAGTCGGTCTGATCGGGCCCGCCGAGCTGATCCAGGGCCATCGAGAATCCACGCTCGGGCTTCCCCTCGAGGCCCTCGCGCGCGATGCGTTCCAATGCGCCGATCTCACCGTCGGTGAGGTCACCGAGTTCGCGGAGTTCGGTCGTGAAGCCGGCGCGCGTGAGGCGGGTCACCGACTGACGGACCTTGCGGATCGGGCGACCGGTGAGCGAGAAGGCGGCGGTGTCGATGAGCGCCTCGTCACCCAGGTAGAGCGACTTCAGCCCCGCCCGCGCCCAGAGGTCACGCATCTCGGTCCGGGCACCAACGACACCGAGGCGAAGTCCATAGAGATCCGCGTGCGTCCTCGCGGCACGAACCACCGCGGGCAGCGCGTCGGGCGGGCCGACGGGGTCGCCCGAGACCATCATCACGCCGCTTTCCACGCGGTACGCGAGGAAGCCGCGCGCGTCGGGAGAAAACAGGTAGCTCACGTCCTTGCGCATCGTGAAGAAGCTCAGGGTGTCGGTGCCGTGCAGACGCACCAGCGACAGTGCGCGGCGTCGGTGCTGCGCGACGTGTGCGGCCGACGGTGCCAGCGCGCGAAAGAACGGCGCCACGGCGACGACGAACGCGACGATGACCAACGCGGCGACGGTGTGCAGCAACATGGCCTGCGGGCGGCCGATGTCGGCTGGCGATGGCGCGCCGCTGAGGATCTCGAAGCCGCGGGCGACAGGGTCGAACGAGTCGGACGGTCCGTCGGGGCCAAAGCCGCGCGACAACCAGGCCGTCGCGACGGCGACGGCCGACACGCCCAGCGCGATGACGGGCAGCCGCGCGAGGGCCGCCCGGGCCGAATGCGGGCAGCCGGCAACGTGGAATGCACGGCGACCCCAGATCAGGAGGCCGGCGAGGCCCCAGCTCACGAGGGCTTCTTCCACGTCGAGGCCCTTGATCAGGTTGAGCAGTCCGAGCGTGACGAGCAACGCGACGGCGGCCAGGTAGCCGCGCCGGCGCCGGTTGACGAGTGACCACGCCACGACGAGAAGGGCCGCCGAGGCCGGCACCGACAGCGCGTGAGCCAGGTCGGCGGCACCGTCGGGCATGACCGCCTCCAGCAGGCTGATCCGCGAAGCCAGGCCCGGAGTGAGGGCACTTGCCAGGTTCGCGATGGCCGTTACGGCCGCGAGCCCTCCGAGCACCGCCGGTAGCCGGTCGCCGCGGCAACGGGTACGCACCATCTCTGCAGGTCTCTCGACTGCCACACATCTCCTCGTCGTGCGGGTGCCCGGTGGCACCGTTTCCAGGATCGCACGTGTTGGCGAGGAGGCGAACCTCAACGGGCGGCGGGTATTTGCGATGCGTCGCTAACGGATTCCCTCGGGGAGCAGGTCGCCGTGCGCGTGGATCATCGCCTCGACCATCTCGGCGATCGTCTCCAGTGGGAGGCTCGCGGCGGTCCGCGGATCGAGCATCGCCGCGTGATGGACGTGGTCACGGCGGCCATCGAGCGCCGCGCGCACCGTTAGCTCGCAAACGTTCAGGAAAATGCGGTTCAGGGCGGCAAGCTGTGGCGGCAGCGCCCCCACGCTGACGGGCTGAACCCCATTCGCATCGATCAGACACGGCACCTCGACGCACGACCCGGCGGGGAGGTTGTCGATCAGCCCGTCGTTGCGGACGTTGCCGTAGATCACGCGCGGGGCCCCGGTCACCAGCGAGTCGATGATCAGTGATCCGTACTCGACGCTGCGCTCGACCGTGAAGGGCTCGCCGGCGGCCAGACGCCGCCGGGCCTCGGCGTACTCGGTGAGAGCCTCCTCGCTGCGGCGTACGTATTCATCGACGGGGATCCGGAAACGCGCGATCGACTCGGGAGTGCGCATGAACCACGGGACGTATTCGGCGGCGTGCTCGCTCGATTCCGTCGGGTAGAAGCCGAGGCGTCGGTACATCTCGACCCGTACCCGCCGATCCATCCCGGGGTCGGCGGCCAGGGCGGCGTCCAAAAGGGGGTAGAGGTCCTCGCCGTCGCGCGCAAACCGCAGCACAAAGGCCTGATGATTGACCCCCGCCACCAGATACGAGACCTCGTCGTAGGGCACACCGACG
>JANLSO010000040.1:0-4962 GCA_031362405.1 Thermoleophilia bacterium
GTCGGGTTGGTCCTGTGCCGTTCTCCAGCGCGCGAACGTCATGTACGGGGGCTTTGTCCGCCAACTGGCTGACCAGGGGGGTGGGAACAAAGTGGGAACATGACCCACAGAGACCACGGGAGACGCGCCGAGCTACTTACCGACGGAAATCCCATGAGAATGGGTTTTTTCCAGACGGGGAGAGACCACGGGAGACGCTTCCGGACGATTCCTAAACCTGGTGTCGCAAGTTCGATTCTTGCCGGGGGCACTGGCGCAAAAGCCCTTCGCTATGAGGTTTAGTTCGTTGAGATGATTCCGCAGAACCCCCCGGAATTGCCAGGGTGGGAACATCGGCGCATGGCGGCCTCCTTCGAGCGCACCAGTGTCCCCGGCGTCTACCGACGCGGCGGCCGCTACGTGGTTATGTTCCGCGACGAAACCGGGCGCCAACGTAAGCGCTCGGCCGCCACTCTTGCCGGGGCCAGGATGCTCAAAAGCACCCTCGTCGCCGATGTCGCCCGTGGCGAGTTTCTGGATGAGTCGCGCACCAAGTTCGCCGACTATGCGCGCGAGTGGATCGCCGGGTACCAGGGCCGCACGGCCCGCGGCATCCGGGCGCGGACGATCGACGACTATCGCCGCGACCTGGAACGTGACGCGATTCCCTTCTTCGGTGATTTACGCCTGTCCCAGATCCAGCCGCGTCACGTGAAGGGGTACGTCGCGCATCTCACCGCACGTGGTGCGGCGCCCGGCACGGTGCGCAATGCCATGGGCCCGCTGCGAGCCCTGTTTGCCACCGCCCTCGAGGAAGGCGCCATCCGCAGCAATCCCTGCGCCGGCATTCGCATCGGCGGCCGACGCGCACCGGACGCCGAGGGACGCCGTCGCGCCCTCACCGAGACCGAGCTGGCCGCCTTGCTCGATGAGGTGCCCGACGAATGGCGTCTCCTTGTCGAGTTCCTGTCCCAGACCGGACTTCGCATCAGCGAACTGGTCGCACTTCGCTGGTCAGACGTCGATCTGGACAGGCGCCGAGTTCAAGTACGTCGGGCGATCGTCGACGGGGTGCCGGATGTTCCGAAGAGCGCCTACGGGGTGCGCGACGTACCCGTGTCGGTGCCGATGGCCCGAGCGCTGATCGAACACCGACTGCGTTCACCACACTCTGGCGACAGCGACCCGCTATTTACATCACGCGACGGGATGCTCCTGGATCCGCACAATCTCCTTCGTCGGACCGTGAAGCCTGCGGCGGTGAGGGCCGGCGTCCCCTGGGCGAGTCTTCACACCCTGCGCCACACGTGCGCGTCGCGGCTGTTTCGCAGTGGCTGGAACGCCAAACAGGTGCAGATGATGCTCGGCCACCATTCCCCGGCCTTCACGCTCGCGACCTATGTGCACCTGGTGCCCGACGATCTCCCCGAACCGACATTTCCGGCTCTACAGCGCGGGCCTGCGGTAAACCGCCCCTGAGGCCAGCTTGCCGCGGTTTCGCGCGGGAGTCGACATCGACAGTGCGGCCAGGTTCGTCAACCGCTTGCCACACGATGCGGCTGGCCCACCGAACGTCTGGGAGCCGAGGAGGCGGACGTCGGGACTGACGGGCGGTCGTGGCTTAGCGCATCTCCCACAAGCACGTGGCGGCGGGTAGAAGGAGCTGCCTGCCGCAGTGCGAAGTGCGCCGGGCGCATAGTGGGGGTGGGGCGGCTGGAATGGGGCGAATGCCCGATATGCGGGCCTGCCGAGCCAGCCTAGGTTCGTCCCTATCAGCTGCCGACATTCCACTGGCGCGCATCGACCGCGTTGAAAATCAGCGACTGGCAGCCGACCCATCTGTCCGACCGATAGGGGGAGCCATGAACCAGATCGTTGCCAGGCAGCTATCACCCGATGATCTCGAACCTGAGCTGGCAAGGCTCGTTATGCCGATCGCCCGAAAGTGGGAAGCGGCCGCCCTTCGGGTGGCTGCCCACCATGCGAACCCCGCAAAGTTCACGATGCCGACCGATAGCGACGCGCCGGAGACGATCCTCGCGCGTCGGTTCGACCAGATCGCGAAAGCGCGCCCCCAGCTCGCGAGATTGTCAGGTCAGCGCGCGGCGGACCAACTCGGTCTACCCAAGACCGAGCGCAAGCTCAACGCGGTACTCGATACCGACTTCACGAAGACAGGTTCGGTAGACGACTTGGCGAAAATGCCTAAGCCCGTCACCAAGGCCTCGCTGTTGCGCCTTCTTGATCGGCACTACGCACAGCTCGGCATGCAGAGGACGACGACGGGGGCGCCCTTCCCACACAGTCACGTCGGTCTCGACCTGATCCGGGTGGTCTGCGTCGACGAGACAAACGGCCTATTCGGCACGGAAAGGGGAGAGGACGAGATCGCGATGAGTGGCGTCACCCTCGACGAGAGTGCGAACGCCGGCAAGATCGAACCATTCACCGTCTCCGACAGCTTCGACGATGGTGACCGCGTGGACTTCAGCCCGCCGAAGCACCTGTTCACCCAAGCCGTCGGCGGCGGCACGAGCTACCCGAAGCACTACTTCGCGACCCTGCTTCTCTTCGAGAAGGATCAGGGTGACCTCGACGAGACGATGGAGGACATCCTCAGGAAGTTCGCTGACGAGGCCAAGGAGAAGCTCGCGGCGTGGCTGTCAGTCGCAGCCAGCGGCTTTGGGGCCCTGGGCGCTGCCGCAGGCGCCATCCTTGGGTGGCTTGTCGGATGGCTCATCGGCAAGATCGTCAACCGTCTAATCGCGATCTGGGAGGACGACCCATTCGTCCCTCGGACGTTGGAGCTGATCATCCCGTCCGCCTCGGCGACCATGTCCGGAACGAGCAAGGTGTTCCACTTCACGGGACCCGGCGAGTACGCCGTCCGCTACCGGTGGTCCGTGGCCTGATCAAACAGCGACCACGTTCGTCCACGAGCGGCCCACCGCGGAGTCGCGGCTCGCGGCGCTGGCGTAGCCGTACGGCGGCTCGCACTGCGCCGGTGTTTCAAGAAGTTGGAGGCAACTAATCACCGTCCACGACCGGAACAGGCCCGGTTCGCGGCTCCCGGGGGGACGGTCTCGGTCGTCGAGATGTCGGAGGAGGAGATGCCGAAAGCGGCACTGAGCAAGACCCTCGTGATTGCCGCTCTGTGTTCCTTGTTCCCCCTGATCGGCAACATCATCGCCTCATTCTTGACCGTCTGGACCGGCGCGAAGAGCTGGCTGGTGGTACCTGTCGTCGGCGTGGTTGTTGCGATGGTGACCGCCCTGATACAGGCCGTTGGCGCGGCCGCTTCGCCGATCCTTCGCCCCTCACCTCGTCAGGGGCATCTTCCGCCGTCTCAGGCCCAGCAGCTTGCGCGAGGGCGACGCGCGAGATCACTCGCGGGCACGTTGCTCGTGGCGTTCCTGGTGATGGGCGTGGGCGGGTGGACCGCAACCCTCGGAGTCCGATACGTCGTCGGATACGTGACCGGAAACGAACAAGGCACCGACCGGCTGGTGCGACCGGTAACTGCCCGTTCCAACGGGGTCACGCTCACCGTGGAGAAAGTCGTCTACACGGACCATTTCACTCGAGTGCGCTTGGTCGCCCGCAACGAAACCGGGAGTTCCCTCTCGCTGCCGCTATCTGGTTTCTGCGTCTTTGTAGGGGAAGACGGGACCACCCTCACGGCGGACTCGTTCCGCAGCCGATGGTCCACGACGCTGGCTCCCGGAACCCGACAAAGTGGGACCGTTACCTTCGATGATCACCTCCCGGACTCTGTCAAACGCGCGTCACTCAGCTTCACCCAGATCTTCGGCCCGGCGGGAGGCTCTGTCACCGTACGCGACATCATGCTCAGCCCGGACTAACGATAAACCGGCAAACGAATCCGCCCGGTGTGGAGACCGCGGGGCCCGCCGGGACGCTGCGCCTGCACGAGACCGTCACCCACCGCGGGGACAGGCCTCGCACGTCAACACCGCCCGTTCGCTACCTGCTTTCCCGGGCGGCCAGCGCCGACGACGACACCGTTGCCCTGGGCACACGCCTGCTGGGGGCGGCGGTCTTCGAACGTCGCGGTATTCGGACCACGTTCCAGGCCACGCGCCGGCTGACGTTGCCACGACGCATACCGCCCGGGGACTCGTTTTCCACCGGCATGAGGACGGGTCGGTGCCGGCGTTCCTCGATGCCTGCCGGTCAACGTGCAGATGATGCTCGGCCGCCACTCCCCGGCGTTCACCCTGGCGACCTACGTGCACCTGGCGCCAGACGACCTCCTCGAACCGACGTTTCCGGAACTGCGGCGCGGGCCTGCGGCGAACCGCCCTTAGGGCCGGCCTGGCTTCGTCCGTTCACGCGCGGTCGCCTGGTCTTCAGCCTTCTAAGGCGGGCGCGTCAGGCACGACCTCCGTCGTCGGAAGCCACGATGGAAGGGTTAGGCCCCTGGTCCGTGGCAAACCGCTTCGATGTTGTGCCCGTCCGGACCAATCAGGAAAGCTGCGTAGTAGTTCGCGTGGTAGTGCGGGCGCAGACCCGGCTCACCATTGTCTTTGCCACCCGCCTCCAGAGCCGCGCGATAGAAAGCTTCGACCTGCTGACGATTCTCGGCTGCGAACGCCAAGTGAAGATGCGCCGGCTTGTCCTCGGTCTGGTATCGGCACAACGAAGCACTACCTTCTCCGCAGAGCTCGACACCGTACGTCGGCGGCCCCTCCGAGACGACAGCTACGCCGGGCGGTTCGAGTGCCTTGACGAAGAAGGCTTTGCTCGCTGCGTAGTCGCTGACTCCGAATTTGACGTGGTCAAACATGAGTTCTCCCGAAGAATGTGCTGCGAACAGGAACCGGACCGTCCTCCACCGCGCGTTCATGTCGTCCGCGGTTGCCTGAGCTGCGATTCCGGAGGTCAGGCGTCCGCCCCGGTCCCTGGCTCGTACTGGCGCACGCGCTCGGGTTCGACGATCCAGAGCTTTCCGCCGGGATCGCT
>JANLSO010000042.1:0-21905 GCA_031362405.1 Thermoleophilia bacterium
CTCGGCGCGGGCGGTCAACTCCCCGGCGTCCATAGTTTCTTTGCCGGTTCGGGCGGCGGCGCCAATGGGGCGTCGTCCTCGAGGGTCTTCCCTTCGGCGATCTGTGCATAGGCCATCTGCAACTGCGCCATCGGCTCGCGAAACGGCCGGGTCACGGCGGTACCGATCTCCTGGTCGGCGACGGCCAGCAGCGCCCGAAAGCCCTCGATGGCGAGTTTGGCCTGGGCGATGTCTTTCACGTCATCGCCTTCGGGGCCGAGCCCGAGGCGGATACCCGCGACGTCAGAAAGGGTCGCCATCGTCTGCATGATGATGTCGCGTACCGGCACGCGGCCCAACCGCTGCACGAAGGCCGCGGCGATCTCTTCTTGGGTCGGCTCGCGGTTCTCGTCGTCGAGCAGGGCGTCCATGTCGTCAGTGCTCATCGGGCGGTCACCAGTCCTCGGTTGGCGTGGACTTCCTCAGCCGAGCGGCGGGTGCGCTCGACCGTGTGGGCGTGGAGCGCACGGATGTCGCCACCCACCTCGACGAGCAGCGCCCGCTGGCGCATGGCGCCATTACCGGTATCGAGCATTCGCGACGCCTGAGCGATGAACGGCGCGATGCCCAGAGGCCCGTGGGTCGGTTCGGTGCGGTCGAGAATGTCGGAGATGGCTGCCCGCGTCGGGCGTTCCACCCCTCGGTCAAGATCGATCATGCGTCCCTCCAGGCCGTGACGCTGAGCGCGCCACATGTTTTCGTCGATCACACCCCGCTGATGCTGGGGAAGGAGCCGACCTTCGTCGTAATCGGCGCAGTAGCCGGCGATGCAGGCAAGTGCGGTGGCCGCGACCGCCAGAGCCTCGTTCATCTCGGTCTGCCCGTCGCAGATCCGCACCTCGATGGTGCCGAACTGATGGTGGGGTCGGATGCTCCACCAGATCTGGGTGCTTTTGACGATGGAGTTCGTGCGCTCGAGCAGTGCGACCCGCTCGGCGTAGGAATCCCAATCGGTGAACGCGTCGGGGATCCCGCAGCGCGGAAAGCTCTTGACGAACACCTGAGTGCGCGCCGAATGCAGCCGCGTGTCGCGGCCCCAGAAGATGGCGCTGTTTGCCGACAGGGCCAAAAGTTCGGGCAGAACGCTGCGCATGGCGGTGCAGACCGCCATCGCCCGGTCGGCGCCACGCACTCCGCAGTGCAGGTGCAGCGACCACGTGTTGTTCGTCCAGGCGATGTAGCCGAGATCCTCTTCCACCAGGCGGTAATGCGGGGTGTCGATAATGCGCTGGTGCTCCCAGCGGCTGAACGGGTGGACGCCCGAGATCCCCAGCGCGAGGTCGAGACGGTCGGCCAGGGCAAGGGTCGCCAGCCGGCCATCGACGAGCTCGCGCGCAGCCGACGGAAAACCCTCGTGGGCGGTCGTACGGAACTCGATCTCGCTCGCGATCAGCTCGCCGGCGAGGCGCTCGGCGAAGACGGGATCGGCCGACGCGTGGAGGTCCTCGAAGCGGTTGACCAGATCGAGGGTGACCGGGTCGAGGAGTTGGTATTCCTCTTCGAGTCCGATCGTGAAGTCCGACGACGAGTCGAACCGTTCACGGACTCCGTCGAGGATCGATGTGGGGCCGTGGGTGTCGGTCATGCGGACGCGCCGAGGATAGCAGCGCCTACCCCGTGCTCGACCGAGTGTCCGGGTGCGTCGTTCAGCTCAGATAGAAGTACAGCGCGTAGAGCAGCTCGACGGCGGGGCTCGATGTGTGAACCGTCACGTCGGATGGCACCGACAGCAGCGCGTCGGAGTAATTGAAGATGATCTTGACGCCGGCCGCGACCAGGTCGTCGGCGACGCGCTGGGCGACGTCACCCGGTACCGCGAGCACCCCGACCATCACGCCGTCTTGGGCGACGATTTCCGAGAGCTGGCTGTAGTCGCGGACGGTGATGTCGCCGACCCGCATCCCGACCTTGGTGGGGTCGACGTCGAACATCGCCGAGATGCTGAAGCCGTGGTCGGCAAAGACGCCGGAGGTGGCGATCGCCTGCCCGAGGTTCCCTGCTCCGAAGAGGGCGATGTTGTGCTGCCCGGACGTCCGAAGAATCTTTCGGATCTGTTCGATCAACGAGTCGATGTCGTATCCGACGCCGCGCTTTCCGAACTTTCCGAAACCGGAGAGGTCACGGCGGATCTGCGTCGGGTTCACCCCGGTGTACTCCGACACGGCCTGCGACGAGATGCTCGTCTTACCCATCTTCCTGGCCTGCGTCAGGACCTGCAGATAGCGCGAGAGCCGCGCGGCAACACCGAGAGTGAGTCGATCAGCGGCCACGCGGCGCCTCGTCTAAAGTTTGTAACAGTTCGTCGCAAACTACGCTGAGCCCGGTGTGGCCGCAAGGTCATCGGCCGTTAGGTGGAACCTCGCCGAGTACGAAGGCGGCGCTCGTTGCGCTCGCCGCGCGCCCATCCGGAGTGCGGCCGGTGACGCGAAGGCGGTACCGGCCCGTCGGGACCTCCCCACCTGTCGGCAGACGCCGTGACAACACGAAGCGGTACGTGCCGGGAACCCAGTCGCCCTCGGAGCGAACGCCGGCGACAAGCAGCGAGGCGCTGCCATCGTCGGGGATCAGGCGCACGCGGACCTCCCCCACCGGCACGTTCCGCACCCGGGCGCGCGAGCGCGACATCACCCCGATACGGACCTCGGCCTGGGTGAGCCCGGCGGCCTTCGAGATCACCGGCACCCCAACCGCGTCGCCCCGAGAGCGAAGCCGTCGGTAGGTCGCGGCGGGTGCTTCGACGACGACCCGCGACCCCTTATCGGTGATCACCGCAACCCGCCCTGACCAACCATGCGGGCGAACAGGCAACTCGATCGCGGTGCGTAGGCGCGCACCCGCGGCCACGCGCACGCGGGGTCCGACCAGAAGCGGACGTCCGGCCGACGACAGCACGGCCAGGTGGTAGCCGCCCGCCTTCCCCGACAGTTCGACGATGGTGGCCGACACGCGCACCCGCGGGACGGTGCCGGTGGCGGTCACCACGGGTGGCACAAGGGCGATCGGGGCGGAATCGGCCGGTCCCGCGCGACCGGCGCCCTGCACGCGGGCGGCTACTCCCGTCAGCGGCCGCGCGCCACCGACGACCACGGCCCGAACCTCGGATGGCGTAAGGCCCGGTCGCTCGACGCGGGTCCGCGACACGATCGCCGCGACACGGGCCGCGGCGGGAGAGGTCCCGGTGGCCGGCGCCGACTGCGCTCCCGCGCCGGACACCGCGCGAGACCACGGGGCGGGTACATCCACGCCCGCCGCCACGAGGTCGGGCTTGATGCGTCCGTCGACGGTCGGGCCCGTCGATGAAAACGATGCGATCGCCGCCGGCAGGCGCCGCCGCGGCGCCGCCGTCATCCGCGCCGTCAGATCCGGGGCGTGCGCCAGCAGATCCAGCAGGGCTTGGCCCTCGGTGGGCCCCGCGCCCAGGACCGGAATCACCGGGCCCCCGTCGCCGGTCGCACTGGGAAACACACCGTCGCCGGTGCGATCCCACACGAGAACCGCGGCCGCGCCCGCCTGCGCCGCCAGGCGGGCGCGATCGACGAACGTGCCGCCGCCGCGCTCCACCATGACAATCGACCCGCGAAGCGAGACTCCTCGGGTCGCGAGCTGGGCATAGTCGTCGGGGGAGGTTCCGGTGGAAAGGCCTTCGGGGCCCGGCAGGGCCACCACCGCCATATCGGCGACCGAGGGCGGAGAGCCAAGCAGCGGCAGGCCATCGAGCCGGGCCGCGGCGGGCCCGACACCCAACTGCAACTGTGCCGTGGGCGGTGAGAGGTCGGCGGCGATCGCCCCGACGGCGAGCACCGAGGGCGCGGATGCCGGAAGGCCGACGCTCCCCGTGCGTGCACGCGTGGCTCCGTCGTTGCCGACCGGGGCGACGACGACGCTACCGGCGCGCTCGACTCCGGCGAGGGCCCGGGCCAGGGGGTCGCTGCGGCCGCCTCCGAAGGCCCCGGCGACGCCCAGCAGAACGACCTCGGCATGATCGGAGACCGCGCCGTCGCCGTTGGGGTCTGCCGCCCGTTCGAGGGCGGTGATCACCCGATCGGTGGGAGCCACCGGGGCCACCACCCCGCCGACGGTTTCGGCCGAGACGACCCGGTAGGCGACGATCCGCGGTCGCCGGGCGGGTTTCAGGTGCGTGAGCTCCGGCGAGCCGAGGAGGATGCCCACCATCTGAGTGCCGTGAGACTCCCAGGTCGGTGCGTCCGGCGGAGCCGTTGGGTCGCCGTCGGCATCGACGAGGTCCGCCCCTCCGATGATCGGAAACCGTGGGCCGATGCCGCCGCCGAGCTGCGGAGCACCGGCATCGACGGCGGTGTCGATCACCGCGATGTGAACGGGGTTTCCCCCCGGGGCGAGCCGCGCAGGTCGTCGGCCCACCGCCGGATGAGGCGCGCCGGACGACACGGTGGCCGGAGAGAGGTAGGCGATTGGCGTCACCGCACGCACGCCGTCGAGACTCGCGACGGCGTCGGCCCGTCCGTTCGGCACCTCGACGACGAGTGCATTGAGGATCACCCGGTGGTGGCCGACGATGCTTCCACCAAGGGCGGCCACCTGGGGCGCGAGTGCCGCCTGGGCGGCATCGATCGCCTGCAGGGCAGCCGCGCGATCGCTCGACGCCACCCAGACCGAGGCGGGATCATCGAGCGCCACGATCAGGCGCTCGGTGGGTCCGGGGTCGGGGCGACGAGGCGCCCTATGGGCGCCGAGCGCGTCATGCCATGCCGACGCGAATGAGAGGGCCAATGCCGGCGCGGCCGCGGAATCGGCGGCCGTGGCAACCCCGACGCCGACGAACATCAACGGCGCGGTCGCGAGAGCGACGACTCCAGCGCGGCGCGCCCTCATGCCGCGATTCCCCCCGGCGGTGCCGTCGGCATCGCATCGACACCGAGGAAGTCGGGCCACGGTATCGGCGTCGAGAACTGGGCGGCGGCTCCGATCATCGCTGCATTATCAGTGCAAAGCTCCATTGCCGGAACCGCGAGGTGTAACCCCGCCGAAACGGCCCGTTCACCGACCAGCTCTCGCAGACGACTGTTCGCCGCAACGCCACCCCCGAGGGACACGGCCGGAACCCCCCGGCGCGTCGCCACCGCGACCAGCCGGTCGGCGAGCGGCCGCACCACCGCCTCCTGATACGACGCCGCGAGATCAGCGCGCATCGTGTCGTCGAGATCGCCGATGTCCCGGATGGCGTAGAGGAGCGAGGTCTTGACACCCGCGAACGAGAAGTCGCAGCCCGCACGCCCCTCCAGAGCGATCGGGAAAGCGTGCGCGCGCGCGTTGCCCCCGTGTGCCAGTCGCTCCAACGCAGGGCCACCCGGATACCCGAGACCCAGCATCCGCGCCCCCTTGTCGAGGGCCTCCCCCGCCGCGTCGTCGATCGTCTGGCCCAGCAGTTCGATGCGCCCGTCGGGATGCACCATGTCGAGGCGCGTGTGGCCGCCGGACGCCACGAGGCTCACGAACGGCGGGTTCAGCGCAACCGGCTCGAGCCACGATGCCCAGACGTGGCCGGCCAGGTGATCGACCATCACCAGCGGCTTTCGCGCCGCGTACGCCAACGCCTTGGCCGTCGCCACACCCACGAGCAGTGCGCCGATCAGGCCGGGACGCTGGGTGACCGCGATCGCCGAGACGTCCGAAAGAGCACACCCTGCCCCGGCGAGGGCCTGGTCGACGACCGCGTTGACGGTACCCAGGTGGTGGCGCGCGGCGACCTCGGGGACGACTCCACCATAGGGCGAGTGCACCTCGGCCTGTGAGGCGACGATCGACGCCCGAACATGGCGGCCCTCGACAACCGCCGCGGCGGTCTCGTCGCAGGAGGTCTCGATCGCGAGCACGAGCCCGTCGATCATCCTGTCGCCGCCGTCCCGAGGGCATCGCGGCGCCACATGATGAGGGCGTCCTCCTTGTTGTCGGAGTAGTAGCCGGGGCGCACCCCGCGATCGACGAAGCCGAGCTGGTGGTAGAGGGCGATGGCACCGTCGTTGGAGACCCGCACCTCGAGGGTGCAGCCGAGGTTGTCGTCGCCCGCCGTCGCAAAGAGCCCGCGCATCAGGTCACGCCCGATTCCTCGGCGCCGAAAGCCGGGCTTCACCACCACGTTGAGGACGTGCCAGACGTCGGCGTAGCGCGAGGCGAGCAGATAACCGGCGACCTCGACCCCTTCGACGGCGACCAGATCGACCGTCCCGCTACGGCCGAGCTCGGCGAGGAGCATGTGGCGCGGCCACGGGATCGCCGAGGTGGCATCTTCGATCGTGACGATCTGGGAGACGTCGTGCGTGCGCATCGGGCGAATGCGGATCACCGGCAGGGTGGGCGTCGTGCGGCCGCGTCCCATCAGGCGGGGCTCTGCCCACGCGCATTGAGGCGGTTCACCTCGGCGTCGGGAAGTCGCGCATACACCGGCCGCGCGGGACGGCCGAACCCGGCGTCGACCCGGGCCACGAGCGCCGCCGCCCGTACGTGGTGGCGTGGGTCGTCGAGATCGAGCATCGCGCCGACCTCGGAGGCGAGGCCCTCGGCCACAAGCGCAGCGCCGTCTCCGATGAGGATGGCCGCAGCCTGGCGGCCGGTGAACTCGCGGAGGCGTTCGCGCACGGCTGCCGGGGCGAGGGCGCAGGGGGCCAGGAGGGTGTCGAGGCCTCCATCGGGTCGGCCACGGTAGACCGCGGAAAAGACCTCGCGTCGCCGCGCGTCGAGCGCAGGCACGACGATCGCACCGGGATGGGTCGCGGCGACCTCATGTGCGAGGGCCTCGAGGCTGATCGCGCCAACGACCGCGATACCCAGCCCCTGACCGAGCGCCAACGCGGTAGCGATACCGATCCGTAGCCCCGTAAAGCCCCCGGGGCCCACCCCGACGACGATTCGATCGAGATTCCCCAGGTCGATCTGCGCGCAGACGAGCAGCTGATGCATTCCCTCGAGAACACGCCGGCCGGCTGCCGGATCGGTGGCGTCGAGGCGTTCGGCGATGAGCCCGCTCTGGCCCACGAGGGCGAAGCTGGGGCTACGGGTGGAAGTATCGAGCGCGAAGGTCGTCGACAAGGAGACTCAGCGCGGAGGAGGTGGCGACATCACCGGAATCCAAGCGTACCAACCGTTCTCGCGGACCTCGGTGTTCCAGGACGATCGTGACCCGTGCGTCGGTGAGCGCGTTGCCAAGGGCGTCGGGCCATTCGACGAACGTGACTGCAGAGTCGGCCCCGTCGAGCACGAGACCGAGCTCCTCGTCGTCGGGGTTGGCCACGCGATAAGCGTCGATGTGAAGGAGCGGCACTCGGCCGAGATAGCGATTGGCGAGGGTGTACGTCGGGCTGGTCACGGGGCTTACGATGCCGAGCGCCCGTGCGACCGCCCGCACAAGGGTCGTCTTGCCCGCGCCGACCTCCCCGCGAAGAATGACGACGTCGCCGACCTCGAGGACGTCGGCAAGGGCACGTCCGAGATCCGCGGTTTGGGCGGGGTCGCCGCTGAGGAACTCGATCAAAAGAGCCCGAGCTGGTCGCTCGGCGACGGCTCGGGCGCAGCCTTCGCATCGGGCGCTGGGGCCGCCTCGACACGAGGGCGTGTGCCGCCCACCATCGCGATGAGCTCGGGAATACGGGCGAAATCAGCCTCGAGGGTGCCGCGCATGGCCGGCGCGTAGAGCGCCGCAGCCGGGTGATAGAGCGGGTATAGGAGCACCGCTACGCCGCCGAGCGTCAACTCGAGTTCGTGACCGTGGACCTTGCTGATGCCCTCCGGACGACCCGAGAGCAGTTTCAGTGCGAAGTTCCCCAGCGTGCAGACCAAGCGCGGTTGGATGATCCCAATCTGCCGAAACAGGTGGGGTTCGCAGGAGGCGATCTCGGTCGGTAGAGGATCACGGTTCTCCGGGGGCCGGCACTTCAAGACGTTGGCGACAAAAACGTCGCCCCGTGTAAGCCCGATGCCGGCCAGCATCGTGTCGAGCAACTTTCCGGCGGCGCCGACGAACGGCACCCCGCCGAGGTCCTCGTGGTATCCCGGAGCTTCACCGACGAAGAGCACCGACGCCGCGGGATCTCCGCTCCCGGTGACGACCTGGGTACGGGTCTGTGAGAGCGCGCAGCGGGTGCACCCCACGACCTGGTCGCGGTGGTACGTCTCGAGCGGTCCGGGCTCGGGGATTGTCATAGTGCCCAGGGTATTCGCCTCGCCGGACGTACGGGTACTCGTGGGACGAGGGCTCTGACGGCGGTGACCGGAAGGGTCCACTCGTTTGTTTTTGCGTCCCGGGCACCGGGCTCGTCCGGCACCGGGCTCGTCCGGCTGCCGTCACACCCGTGCCGGGCACGGTCGGTGACACACGTGCAAGCAAACTGTTGTGCCAAACCACTTCTCGGCTGTCGTCAACGTGCCCAGATCCCGGTCTCCGTCGGTGTTCGCTCAGAACTGATGTCACACCCGGTGCCTGGCACCGGGTGTGACATCGGGGCGAGGGCCACGTACGCTCGGCGTTTGTCCTTGCGTCCCGGGCACCGGGCTCGTCCCGGGCACCAGGCGAGCCTCGACGTCCGGTCAGGCGACGCGCCGCGCCGACATCCCATAGGTTCGCCATCCGTGCCCGGGCTTACCGACAAACTCCCCGATATCGAGCTGCTCAGCCGATCCGGGACCTACCTACCGCAAAAGGCGGTTCCCTTCTGGGAGACGGGGCCGCTGCCGGATGTCGAGATCGTTCCACGCGTCCGCAAGGAAGCACCTCGCGCGGCTGCCCCGACGCGTCGACCGCGACCACCACGGCCCGCGCCGATGCGACGCACCCCGCCACGGACGGTGCCGGTCGCGCGCGTCGGCGCGCCCCGAGAATCCCGGCCACATGCCGCCGCGCGCGTGCCCTCCCCGCCTCGCCTCGAGGTTCCCGACTTCGTCTCCCGACCCCGCCCGGCACCCGCCGTCGTCGAGCCCGTGCGGGCGACGCCCCGACACGCAACCGCCACTCCACCGCGCCGCGGACCCCGTTGGGACCGAATCGCCGCGGCGACAATGGCGCTCGTCTTCGCCGGCGTCGTCGTGGGCCTGGGTCTTGGTGGCCGCTCAACGACTGCCCCCGACGTCTCTGCGCCCCTCGCCCAGCCGGGAATCAGCAACGCGGCCGGCGCCGAGATTCCCCCCACGTACCTTCGGCTGTACCGCCGGTTTGGACGCGAGATGGATATCGATTGGAGGTTCCTCGCGGCGATCGGCGCACAGGAGTCCGACCATGGCCGGGCTCCCGGAGCTCGCGCGCTGAATGAATCGGGCTGCATCGGGCCGATGCAGCTCGGCGTCGGTGGGCGCTGCGGCGACTTCGTCGGCCGCTGGGGGGTCGACGGAAACGGCGACGGACGCATCAACCCGCTCGCCCCCTCTGATGCGATCGCCTCGGCCGCGCGCGGGTTGAAAGACGGAAAGGGCGCGCCGGGCTTGGGCGGAGCGTACGCCGACTACCGCCAGGCCGCCTGCGGCTACTACGGCGCCTGCGCCGACCCCGTCGCCGACTACGCCAACGAGGTCATGGCCCGCGCTGAGCGCTACGGCTTCCCGCCGGCTCCGTAATGCAATCGTGGTCTCGCCCGGATCGGGGGCGAGACCACGAACGGATCGCTCAGTACGGGACGGCGACCTTCTGTTTGGCCTCCGCGCTCTGGGTCTCCGATTCGACCGCGTCGTCCGCCAAGGTCGTTGCCACCTTGGGGACGCCCCAGGTCTGCAAGCCGAACTTGCGAAAGCCCTGGACGTTGTTGAGACGGTTGTCGCGGGCGATCTCGACCGGCAGCACCCGACCGCTGAGCAGGGGCGCGAGGTACGGGGCCAACACCGCGCCGCCGCCGCCGGTGATCACGATGGTGTCCATGTCCCACTCGTCGGCCCAGAGACGGTTCGCGTCTGACGCGATGTCGGTGGCGAGCTGGGTGAGCACGTGCTCGATCAGGCGGCTGAGGTCGAAGCTGTCGCCGCGGATCTTGATGTTGCCCTGGTCCATGGCCTCGTAAAGCCGATACAGCTCGACGGTGACACCGCTTTTCTCGCGGATCTTGCCCGCGATCGTCGCGAAGGCCCGGCCGATGCCGGTCTCAGTGCTCTGGCTCGCCCGCTCCAGGAAGACCCCACGGTCGGAGACGGTGAGGTCCGAGGTCTGAAAACCGACGTCGACGATTCCGACCTTCTGCTGCATCATCTTGCGGTCGCCGACGTTGCCGTTGTCGTCCAGCAGGAGGTCGTACATCGACCCGAAGGGCTGGGGGATGACCTTGACCTCACGGATGTCGAGGACCGTGCGGCTGCGGGTGCCATCGGGCGCGACGGTCGTGAAGGAGTGCTTTCCACGCAGCAACCGCTCCAACTCATCGGCTTTCGGGCGAAACGCCGAGATCGGCAGGCCGGTCACCATGTGGATCGGCTCGCCCTCTTTGGCGAGCTCCGATGCCGCGGCGAGCGCGAGCACCTTCGCCGAGTCGGTGATGAACCTGTCCTGATCGAGGGTGAACGACCGCAGGCTGCTCTGCCGCTCGGCGAGGTCGCCGGCGAAGATGCCGCGGTCCTCGATCTCGAGGTGCAGGTGGTCGTCGCCGAGTCGTGCGTCCGGCATCGGACCGCCGAACTGTTGGTCGGTCGCCTCGCCGATGACCGATTTCACCACGAGTGACTTCTCACCATTTGTCGCCTTGGTGAAGCCAAAACCGAGATCAATTCCGAGGATTTGCATACTGTTCGCCTCCTGAGGCACGGGACCACGACCCTATGCAGGGCCACTTCGCGGGGGCTACTCCCACACCGGGGAGGTGCCTGGCCGTTCGGCCCGTTGACGCACCGGGGCCTGCTGACGTACCCCACCCGGCGAAAGGTGATGAAAGCGCCTCTCCCCGCAGCGATCGCCGAAGCCGACGGCGTCTTGTGTCAAACCCGTGACCGGGTTTATCCTCCCGGGGCCTCGACGTTCTCGCCCGGCATCCCCTCAGAAAGATTGGGGAGTTGGAGCCCGACGGAAAGGTGTACGGGCGATTTCGCCCGTACCGACGGTTGCTTCGCCCACGCGCTCGTGTGGTCGACGATGACTGCTGAAAACATCCCACCCGACTCCCCCACTCTCGCGCCCGCCTCGCCGGGGCCTGCCGTCGTTGCCCAAACGGTCGGCGACGTCCGCACCGCGGTCGCCGCGCTTCGCGCAACCGGTAGGCGCGTCGCTCTCGTACCCACCATGGGAGCCCTCCACGAGGGGCACCTCGAGCTCGTTCGCCGAGCCGCCGAGGATGGGCACGCGGTCGTCGTCAGCGTCTTTGTCAACCCCACCCAGTTCGGGCCCAGCGAAGACTTCAGCCGCTACCCCCGCCAGCTCGAAATCGATACCGCGGCCGCGGTGAGTGCCGGAGCCGAGCTGATCTTCGCCCCCCACGTCGAGGAGATCTATCCCGAGGGGTTCGCAACCACGATCCGCCTGACAGGGCCCGCTGAAGGCCTGGAAGCCGGCGCGCGACCGACTCACTTCGCGGGCGTGGCGACCGTCGTGGCCAAGCTGCTGCTGACGACCCGGCCCGACCGGGCCGTCTTCGGCCAGAAAGACGGCCAGCAGGTCGCCGTGGTGCGCCGGATGATGCGCGACCTGCACCTCGACGACATCGAGCTGGTCGTCCACCCCACCGTCCGCGAGGCCGATGGCCTCGCGATGAGCAGCCGCAACGCCTACCTCAGCGAGACCGACCGTGTCGCCGCCCGCGCGTTATCGCGGGGCCTGCGGACCGCGGTGCTGCGGGCGGGCGCGGGTGAGCGCGATGGCGCCCTCCTCGCCCGTGAGGCGTGGGCGACGATGGACGCCGAGCCCGGCTGCGAGCCCGAGTACGCCGCGCTGGTCGACCCCGACACCTTCCAACCGATTCACACCATGACGACACCCGCACTGCTGTGCGTCGCGGCCCAGGTGGGGCCGGCGCGCTTGATCGACAACGCGTTACTCCCAACGACCTGACCCCCGGAGGGCCTCACGTGCCGCCGACGACTCGCACCATGCTGAAAAGCAAGATCCACCGCGCCACGGTGACCGACGCGAACCTGAACTACGTCGGGAGCATCACCGTCGATACCGAGCTGCTCGACGCCGCCGACATCCGGCTCTACGAGCAGGTTGTCATCGTCAACATCAACAACGGTGCCCGCTTTGAGACGTACGCGATCGAGGGCGCCGCGGGCAGCGGCACCATGTGCCTCAACGGCGCTGCCGCGCGTCTGTCCCAGCCCGGCGATCTGATCATCGTCTTGACCTACGCCCAGTACCTCGAGGCCGATCTCGAGAACTACGAACCGACGGTCGTCCACGTCGACGAGCACAACCGGCAGATCCTCGTGCCCGACTCCCTCCCGGCCGCATAGGAGACCCCTGTGTACCACTCCCCTCTGGCCTCGATCACCCGCGGTGGTCTCGCCGCCGATGAGATCTGTGCCCGCAAGGGCGGTGCCCGCCTCGCGATGCTCACCGCGTACGACTACCCGACCGCCCTGGCCCTCGACACCGCCGGCCTCGACATGCTGCTCGTCGGTGACAGCCTCGGCGAGGTCGAGCTCGGCTACGCGTCGACCCGTGAGGTGAGCCTGGCGATGATGGTCCACCACATCCGCGCCGTACGGCATGGGGTCACCCGCACGCACGTCGTCGGTGATATGCCGGCCGACACGTACCGCACCCCGGCCGAGGCCGTGGCCACCGCGGTTGCCCTCATGGACGCCGGCGCCGACAGCGTGAAGCTGGAGGGGGCGCTCATCCCCCAGGTGACGGCGATCATCGCCCAGGGGATTCCGGTGATGGGCCACGTGGGCCTGCTGCCCCAGACCGCCGAGGTTCGCACCCGCCTCGGCAGAACCGATGACGACGCCGCCCGGATCACCGCCGACGCCAAGGCTCTCGATGAGGCCGGCTGCTACGCGATCGTGATCGAGGCCGTCGTTGCCGATGTCGCCCAGAGGATCACCGACGCCGTGAGCGCCCCGACGATCGGGATCGCCGCTGGCCTGGGCACCGACGGCCAGGTGCTCGTCTCCACCGACCTGCTCGGGCAGCTCCCACACCCGCCCCGGTTCGTCACCCCGAAGGCCGACGTCTACGGCACGGTCATCGCCGCCGCGACAGAGTTCGCCCGTGACGTACGCTCCCCCGTCGCCGAGACGGCGGCTGCGTAGGCGGCTACCGACTCTCGGGAGTGAGGGAGAACCACCCCTGGGCGCCGGACATCGTCAGCCGGAACAGGCGCAGGAAGTCCTCTTGACCAAGGAGCCCGAACCCGACGTCCCACGGCTCGCAGAACCACACGCCGCATTCGATCTCGCGGGCGACCTCCACGACGCAAAGGCGAACCCACGCCTGACGAGCCACCACCGACGCGTGCCCGCCGACGCCGATGGTTTCCTGTGGTGCACCGGATAAGTCGATCCCGAGGAGTGTGGCGAGCCACATTGGCAGACGGGTCCGCAGGCTGCCGGTATCGACGAGGCAGAAAAGCGGCGCGTGAACGGCGCCGTCGATGACCAGGCTGCACACTGGGCGTGGGGTCGGTTCCATCCCCGGCAGGAGATGGAACGCGATGTCACCCGAGACCGTGCATTCCTTCCATCTGCCACGTGTGCTCCGGGAGGCGCATGATCCCTTGCGGACGGACGTTGGCCGCTCGGAGGCGCCGGACAAGCTCAAGTGGGTCGGGATCCGCCATAAGGAGGTGCCGGTCCCGGTCCAACGCGGCCCACTGTCCGACGAGGTGTGAGAAATCATCGGCATCGGGAACGGGGTCGCTGCGGTGTTCCTCGATCGCGTGCTGGGCTCCCCGCACGAAACACTCGGCGAGAATCGTCGTCGTCGGAACATCCGGCGGGTAGAGCGGCCGAACGCGATCGAGCCAGTCAGCGACAGGCCCGGTCTCGGTGATGGTGTGACGCGGCTTGCTCGTCGGCATCGCCGGAGTGAAGCACCAGAAAGACAAGGTGCCGCACCTTTGGGGGTGTTCAGACCTGCTCTTCAGCGGCGACGCTCACGGTTGCCGGATCAGGGAGGAGGACGACTTCCTCGCCGAGCACCAGCTCGTCGCCGTCGATCTCGATCCATCGCGCATCGAGGTTCTTGATGGGCTGATCGCGACCTCCGAGCGCACGCCGCATCACCCACATCAGCCCCCCGTGGGCGACCGCCGCCACGGTGCGCCCGGGGTGGGCGTTGCCGATCTGGCGTAGCGCCGCCGTGACGCGGATGACGACCTGCTTGTCCGGCTCGAAACCCGGTGGGGTGCGCCAGGCGGCGAGGTCGCCCGGCCACTGCGCGTCGATCTCAGCGACGGTGAGGCCGGTCCACTCACCGCAGTCACGCTCGATCAAGCCGTCGACGACCGCGACGGGGTCGTCCAAATCGAGTACCTCGGCCATGATGTGCGCCGTCTCGTTCGCCCGAGCAAGCGGGGACGAGAAGACGGCCTCGACACCGTCCATGCGCCGGGCCCCTTCGGCTGCTTGCGCGCGCCCGAAGTCGGTCAGAGGCGGGTCAGCCCGCCCCTGCCAGCGACCGAGCGCATTCCACTCCGACTGGCCGTGGCGGATGAGCAGAAGTCTCGTCGTCACGGAGACATCGGTACCGACAGCAACGGCTGGCAGTCGCTCATTCAGGCGGCGTCGATATCTGTTTGGCTGAAGTCGTTGCCCACAAAAAGCAGTGAAGCCGCGGTCAATCGCGCAAGCGCGTACGAGAAGCAGTCGCCGAAATTCAGCGCCGCGGGATGCCGCCCCTTGCCGTAGAGGCGAAAGCCCTGACGCGCCATGGCGACGTGGGCAGCGTCGACCGCGACAACAGACATGTGCTGGCGTTCGACGAGGAGATCGAGTTCGGCGACCGCCGTCGCCCCGCGTCGACCTTCGAGAACAATTCCTGCCTCGACGAGGGTGGCCGCGGAGACGAGAATCTCCGACTCGTTCATCAATGCCTCGATACACCGCTGACTCTCGCGTTCATCGGTGACGATCGCGAAGAGAGCCGACGTGTCGACGACGATCACGCGGGAAGGCCATCCTCACCGTAGAGGCTGTCTTCGGTAAAGGTCGGGTCGAGAACGGGGAGCGCCGCTACCCGGCGGCCGATCGCCTGCATCTCGGCCATGCGCTCCTCGGGCGTCCCGCGCCCGGTCGTACGATCCAACCGCTCGCGCAACGAGGTGATGACCGCATCGGTAATGGTCTCCCCCGTGGCCCGGGCAAGCTCGCGCGCGAGGCGGTCGGCTTCGGGATGTTTGACGCTGAGAGGCATTGCGGTACCTTACCACCTATTCAGGTTCCTCGGTATACCTCAAGAGCAGCCGACTGAGGTCTCCACGGTCGCTGATCTCGATCCGTTCGAGTGCCAGCCATTCGGCCATCCGGCCCAGTTCGGTGGCCAGTGCCGCGGCGATCCGCTCATGGTGCGGCCCCGATTCGGCGAAGGCTCCGAGGACGCGCAACGTGCCTGACCCTCGATGGACGCGCAGGTCGACACGGGCAACCAGGCGGTCGGCGAGCAGAAACGGCATCACGTAGTACCCGAATTGCCGCTTCGCCTCGGGGGTGTAGATCTCCAGGCGGTAGTGGAAGCCGAAGATCCGCTCGGTGCGGGGACGGTTCCAGATCAGGGGGTCGAACGGCGAGATCAACGCACGACCGGCGCAGCGTCGGGGCAGCCCGGTTCCCGCCACCATCACCGCGGGCCCTCCCCACCCCTCGACCTGGACCGCGATCAGGTCGCCACTGTCCACGAGGTCGGTGATCAGGGGTCGGGCGCTGACCGGGAGCCGGTAGTAGTCGAGCAGGTCACCGGGGGCAGCGACCCCGAGTGCGCCAGCAGCGCGTCGCAGCAGTGCCCGAACTGCGTCGTCGTCGCTGAGCGTCGAGACCATGGGCTCGGTGAGGTCGTACTGGCGCACAAACGACCCCGGCCGTCGGGAGGCGACGAGCCGCCCTTCCCAGAACAGGGCTTCCAGGGCGCGCTTTGTGTCGTCCCACCCCCACCAGGGGCCCGTCCGCGCCGGCGCCTGGCGCAGATCGGCCGCCGCAACGGGGCCGATCTCGGCGACTCGAGCGAGGACGCTCGCAAGGAGTTCCGGCTTCTCACGGGCAATCCGTGCGACCGAACCCCAGGGATGTGGTCGACGCATTCGCCAGCCCAGAAGCGGGCGGACATCGGTCGGGATCAGCGAAGCCTCGTGCGCCCAGGCCTCCACGGCGTGGCCCTTCGTCACCAGAGCGTCGACCAGTGATCGGTCGAAGCCGCCGAGCCGGGCGAAGAGGGTGAGTTCGTGTCCCCGCGCAACGGCGGTCACCGAGTCAAGCTGGATGACTCCCAGGTGCTCCAGCGCCGCGCGAACGTGGGCGAGCCGAACCCGGGCCGTCGTTGCCGGCGCCCCGAGGCCGGCGGCCACCACCGCCAACCTGCGCGCCTCACGGGCAGACAGGTCGACGGTGGCGCTCATCCGAGGACTACGCGCTCGAGCCGGCGGCGATCTTCCGAAGGTCCAAGGCTTCCGAGAGCGTCTTCTCGTCGACCCCATGCTCGCGGGCGACATCGCGTAGCGGACGGCCGGACTTCGTCGCCTCCTTGACGATCTCCGCCGCCTTGTCGTAGCCGATGTACGGGTTCAAGGCGGTCGCCGTGGCGAGGGTACCCTCGGCGCTCTTTTCGCATCCGGCAAGGTTCGCTTCGATACCGGAAACACACTTGTCAGCGAACAACTGACTGGTGGTCGACAGCAGGTGGATCGACTGGAGCAGGTTCCGTGCCATCAGGGGGATCCGAACGTTCAGCTCGAAGTTCCCCTGCAAACCGCCGACCGTGATGGCCATGTCGTTGCCGATCACCTGTGCGGCGACCTGCATGACCACTTCAGGGATCACCGGGTTGACCTTGCCCGGCATGATCGAACTGCCCTTCTGTAGCTCCGGCAAGAAGATCTCGCCGATACCCACCCGGGGGCCCGAGCCCATCCAGGCGAGGTCGCTGGCGATCTTGGTGAACGAGACGGCGATCGTTTTGAGCATCCCTGACATCTCGACCAGGCCGTCGCGGTTGCCCTGTGCCTCGAACGGATCGGCGGGCGGGTTGATCGGAAGGCCGGTGTCCTTGGCCAGCACGGCGCGAACGCGCCCGGCGAACTCGGGGTGGGTGTTCAGGCCGGTGCCGGTGGCCGTTCCGCCGAGCGGGATCTCCGCGAGACGGTGCAGTGAGCCCTCGACGCGTGCGATTGCCTGCCGGACCTGCGTGGCGTAGCCGCCGAACTCCTGGCCGAGCGTGACCGGGACGGCGTCCATCAGGTGGGTGCGGCCCGACTTCACGATGTCGGCGAAGGCGACGGCCTTGGTCTCGAACGCCGACGCGAGGTTGTTGAGGGCGGGAAGCAGCTTCTCGCTGATCTCTTGAACGGAGGCAAGGTGCACCGCCGACGGGAAGACGTCGTTGCTGCTTTGACCCATGTTCACGTGGTCGTTCGCATGCGCGCCCTCGGCGAGAGCAGCGATGACCTCGTTGGCGTTCATGTTCGACGAGGTACCCGAACCGGTCTGGAAGACGTCAACCGGAAACTGGTCGTCGTGCTCGCCCCGGGCGATTGCGTCTCCGGCGGCCGCAATGCGTGCCGCGATCTCGCCGTCGAGCAGGCCGAGATCGGCATTCACCCGGGCAGCTGCGCCCTTGATGCGTCCCAACCACCGGACGACCGGCAGCGGCACGCGCTCCCCGGACACCGGGAAATTGTCGACCGCCTTGCGCGTCTCGCCACCCCAAAGTTCCGCCATCTGGCTCCCTTTTCTCTCGCCTCGTCGGGTCATCGCGGCCGCGTTGCGGCCGTCGGCCAGCCTACCTGGCCACGGCGTCCACACCGAGCGCCACCAGGAGGTCCATGGCCGCACGCGTCCCGATCGCCAGGTGCTCGAAGCGGATGTGCTCGTCCGGGCCATGGATTCCATCGTCGGGGAGTCCGAATCCGGTCAGGATCGTTGGGATCTCACGACTCGCGAAGGCCGCAACCACGGGAATACTCCCGCCGATGCGCACGGGTGCCACCGGCCAGCCCGTCGAGGCCGCGAGGGCGCTGCGGGCGGCGACCAGCACCGGGTGGCACGGGTCGAGAAATGCCGCTGCAGCCACGCCGCAATCCTCGATCACGACTTCGGCGCCCAATGGCGCGGCATCTGTCAGCAGTCGATCGAATGCGTCGGCGCAGGCGGACGCGTCCTGCCCCGGAGCGACGCGCATCGAGACCGTCGCCGTGGCGACGCTGGGGATGTTCGTTTTCACGGCGCCGGGCTCCCCGCAGGCGATCCCGTGGACGTCGATCGACGGCATCCCCGTGGTGCGCAGGTAGAACTCCTCGGCGGCGGTGGCGTCTGCCGGGCGGAGACCCGAGTTCTTGAGAACCTCCCCGCCGCGGGGCAGATCGCGCCAGGCGGCTCGTTCATCGGGATCAAGAGGCGCCACCGCGGAAGTAAGTTCCTCGGCGACCACGCCGCTGTTCGGGGTGACGGCGGCCAGAACCATCATCAGGGCGTGGGCGGCGTTCAGCGCACCGCCGCCGAAGAGACCGCTGTGGCCGTCGGCGGGTGCGGTCCGCACCGCGACGCGGCGGTAGACCATCCCGCGTAGACCGGTGCAGAGTGCGATGTGGTCGGGCCCGACCATCGGGCCGTCGAAGATCACGGCGGCGTGAGCGGACTCCCGATCGTCGGCCAGCCAGCGCATCGCCGAGTCGCCCCCGCTTTCCTCTTCCCCGTCGATCACGAAGGTCACCCGCACCGGCAACTCGCCCGTGGCCGCCAGCCGCTGCACGGCCGCGACGAGCATGAAGAGGTTGCCCTTATCGTCGGAGGCTCCGCGCGCGAACAGCTGGCCGTCGCGCCGGGTCGGCTCGAACGCAGGGGTCGTCCAGAGATCGGGATCGCCCGGAGGCTGGACGTCGTAGTGGCCGTAGACGATCACTCGGGGCGCACCCGCGAAGCCGGTCGAGGCCGGAACCTGACCGATGACGAGAGGGTGCCCCCCGAGGCCGAGGATCGTGGCCGAGCCGCCGGCCAGCCCCATCTCCGCCGCCATCATCTCGGCGGCTGCCGCCATATCGCCCGCATGTGCCGGGTCGGCACTGACGCTCGGGATACGGATCAATTCATAGAGCCGTGCGAGCTCAGCGTCGGTCATGTGTCACCTTCGGTCCGGGGGCGACCGAGACTCTGACACGCCCGGACGACAGACCGCAGGACGGGGCCGGACTATCCACTCGCTCAAAGGCAATCGATGATCCCTCGCTCCGAGAGATCCCGGCGGCGCTGACCGTCCGACCCAAGTCGCCGAGAAACCGCTGACGCTCGCCCTCGTCCGAAATGCGAACCCTTCGCGAGAGCAACGCGATCGCCGGGCTAAAATGTGTGCAATCAGCTCCTTCTCGCTGAGAGCCTCGCGCCCGACGAGCTCCACGCCGCAGTAGATGAAAATTGGAAGAACCTCTGAGCCTCGGTGCTCGTAGAGCTCTCGATAAGCGCGCTGAGGTATTCCGTCTGCTGACGAACAGCGGCACGTTTTGCACTCACGAGATCGACCGCCGAGCATGATCTGCCTGTTGGTTCGCCTGAAGGGCGAGTCTCATCAGATCGTGGGGCCAGCCGGCATGTGGGGTTATCACCGGTGTCTGGCACCGGTGATAACCCCACGTAGCTACCGGCGGACGAGCACGCGAATCGCCGAGGTCACGTCGCGGCGGCCGTCGACACCGCGGGTGGCGACAAGTCGAACCCGGTAGAGGGCCTGGCGGCGCGGCTGGCGCACGCGCACGACGTTGTCGCCGGCCTGACCGCCGACCGAAAGTCGGCGCACGATTCTGCCGCTACGCCGAATCTCGATCGTCACCCGGGCCGGGGTGGTCAAGGTGTAGCCAATGCGCAGCCGCGCCCCGGGTTCGAGCCGCACGGGGCCGCGGCGACCGCGACTCAGGCGGACCCTCACCGCGGGGCTCGGTGCCGCGGTGAAGCTCGTCTCCGGACCGAGGGCCCGCTGGCCGCTCGGGGTTGTCAGCGCAAAGGGTCGCCACGTGTAGGTGCCCCCGCCCTGCAGGCTGCTGATCTTCGCTGAGGCGTTGGCCGGGTCTCCGCTCGTTGGGCCCGGCCGTGTCTCGCGCACACCACCCGGCCCAGACACGCTGAACCCGATCGAATACGGCAGACCGTAGGTCTTGACGATCGTCTGGAGCTGCACGGAGGTGTCGGTGGAGGCCGCGCTGAAGCCCAGGTAGTCGGGGGTCAGGCGGCTGACGCGCACGCGGCTGACACCGGCCTCGTCTTCCACCCAGCTCAGCCAGGGAATGCCGCCGGCGCTCGCGATGCTGGTCCGTCGCGAGATCCCGGCCGGGGTGGCGTTGATCGGGCTGAGACCGCCGGCCGGCTGCGACCAGGCGGTTCCGGTGGAGTTCGGGCGCGACACGCGGGCCTCGTTGCCCGTTCCATCGGCCTCGACCCAGCTCACCCAGGGGGCCCCACCGACGTCGGCGAGGCTGACGCCGGCCGCGTTGCGTGACGCGCTCTGGTTGATCGGGCTTCCCGGGCGGGTCGCCTGGCCAACCTTCTCCCAGCCAGAGCCGGAGGCGGCGAGGCGGGCGACGCGCACCTCGTTGTTGGTGCCGTCACCCTCGTACCAGGCGACGTGAGGGGTGCCGTTGATCGCGGCCAAGCTCGGGCCGGCGGCGTCATTTGTCGGCCCGTTGTTGATCGGCGAGGCGGCCGAGATCGTCTGGCCCACCTTGTCCCACGCAGTCGCCGTGGCGTTCGGCCGGGCGACGCGAATTTCGACGTTCTTGGCATCCGTTTCGGCCCACGCGACGTAGGGCTGGCCGCCGACGTCGGCGAGGCTCGGCGTCACCGCGTTGCGATCTTTGCCCTGGTTGATGGGGCTGGCGGCATCGACGGTTTGGCCGAGTTTGTCCCAACCGGTGCCTGCCGCGTTCAGGCGCGCGACGCGGATCTCCGTGTTCTTGCCGTCGGCCTCGGCCCAGGCGACAACCGGGGCGCCACCGATGTTGGCGATCACGGGGTCATCGGCGTTGCGGGCATCGCTCTGGTTGATCGGGCTGGCGGCGGCGAGGGTCTCCCCGACCTTGTCCCACCCGTTTCCAGCCGCGTTCGGGCGAGCGACGCGCACCTCGCGGTTGGTGCCGTCGGTCTCCGCCCACGCCACGTAGGGAACTCCACCGACATCGGCGAGCGTCGCACCACCGGCGTTGCGCAGGGCGTCGCGGTTGATGGGGCTGCTGGGCACTAGAGCTTCGCCGACCCGCTCCCACACCGAGCCGTCAGCTGACAGGCGAGCGACATGAACCTCGGTGTTGGCGCCGTCGGGTTCGGTCCAAGCGACGTGGGGCAGGCCGCCGATGATCGTGATGTCGGATCGGTCACCGGCGGTGAGGGGCGTGAGGTTGACGGGGCTCGCCACGGGCTGAGCCCACGCGCCAAGTGCGGCGGGGGCGGTTGCCAGGGCGAGGGCGGTAGCCGTTGCGGCCATACGGGGCGTTACGTATCTGGGCACATGCCTGTTCTACCCCAGGTCGCCCACACCGCGCCATTCACACCAGGTAAGCAAAGCGAAAAGACCCGCCGGTGATCCAACGCCATGAGTCGTCCGTAGATGCAAATGAGTCGCAGGTTCACACGTTGAACAGGGAGAAGCGCAAGATGTTGGTGGCAGCCACGAGGTCACTCGGACGTCGCCTTCGAAAGCGGCGCAGGCCTGCTCTTGCGCTCGCGCTCGCGTTGACGCTCGCGCCGGCGATCGCCGCCTGTGGCGGCGACACGCAGGCCGCAGCGGGAGCAAACGATCA
>JANLSO010000093.1:0-22685 GCA_031362405.1 Thermoleophilia bacterium
CGACGCATCGCGCAGTGGCTCTCGCGAGCACCCGGGCCTGGTGCCCCCGCGATGGCCCCGAGCGATCAAAAAGCGCGGAGCGCCTTCGGGCGGCTCCTTCGCCCGTGCGCCGCAGACTGGCTCGCCTGGCAGAGGCCCATCCTTTCGTGGCGTGCGGGTCCTTGCGCGGCGTACTACTACGTCCAGATCTTCCGAGGGACGCGCCGGGTGATGAACGCGTGGCGTGACCCTCAATGCCCGCAGCCTCGTACGCCTTGCCTCGACCCGTCCGTCTGCGGGGAGCGGCTTGGGGCACTACTCGTCGACCGCGGACCCACCCCTCCGGTCGGCCTACGCGGCCCCGGACGCTAACCAGGGCAAATACTGATCGAGGTCAGACACTGGTCGTTCACGAACGAACGGCTCCTCGTATGCCCCATCGTCAAGCCCTACCCGCTCCGCGCAGGCGTGTGAGCCGGTGAGCCTCATGAGACGGGTGACCTGTGCCGAGCGTGCTTCCCGGTAGGCCGCGTCGATCGCGACTTCGAGGTCTACTTCGTCGACACCCAGAATCTCGCGCAGCTCCGGGTCGGGGACGAGCGCCTCGACCAGAGCCCGGCAGTCGGGAAGTGCGATCGCGGCCGCCGAGCGAACGGCGCCGTGCAGGCTCGCGAAATGATCATCGGTCGCGCGGCGGGCGTCGATGCGGTGACGACCCCATTCACCGCGAGAACTAACGGAACTACGCGTACGAAGGAGGGGGGTGAGCGCTTTCAGTACGTCGTTCAGGGAGTCGAGGTCGGCGCGGGCGCGGTTGTGGTTCATTGCGTGCTCGACGCGCGCCGAACTCGTTGAGAGCTCGCGGGCCCCATGCACTGCCAGGAGCAACCCCCAGACGCCGATCACTGCCCCTCCGACCGCCAGGGTCGTGTTGACGCCATCTGTGCCCTTGATTGCCGCTGCGACCGCGAGGACGAGTGCCGACGCGAGAAAGCAGAGGAGGGAGGCTTTGCCGAGGAGCCGGGCAGGACCGCGGCCACCGTGTGACGCGATGTCGTCGGTGCTCTCGAGCCGCGGCAGATGCGCGAACGGGTGTGTGTCCATTGGAGGAACTTCTCGGCGCCGACGTTCGTGACCTGAGCGTTCCGGCTGACGAGAGCTCGCGCCGTACGCGGCCGACCCCTCGCCACAGATCGCTCCCAGGGGCGTCTCACATTCATCGCCCGAATGGGTGATCCAGGTCGGCGGGACGTCCGTAGCTATGGGTGAGTCCACCCCACACGCACGAGCCGGGAGTGGAGATGCGTCGCCGCGTTGCCGTTGCCGCCCTGTTGATCGCCGGAACTGCTCTTCCGAGTGCTGCCTCGGCCGATGTCTTCGTCGACGTGCCGACGCCGTTCCTCGGGGGGCCGATCTGGAAGCCCGTGCTGGTCCAGGCGGCGCCGACCGATGCGCAGGGACGCCCGTCGCTGGCTCCGCGGTCATCGGCCGACTCGTGTCAATTCAGCGCGCTGGGCGACTGCGTCGTTGTCGGGCCAGGCGCCGAGATCGAGGTGGTTCCTCTTCCCGCCCCCGGCCCGGCCGGAATCGGCGTGCCCGCCGAGGGCGGAGCCGAGGACGACACTCCCCCTGAAGGCGATACGCCGGGAACGCAGATGTCGCTGGCCCGTCAACCACGCGCGGCGGTGCCCGCGATGCCGCCGACCGACGGCGACCTCGCCGTGGCCTTCGGGGGCCTCCTCAGTCCGAAAGCGGCTGACTGGCTGCCCTGGCAGAGGCCGGTTCTGACGTGGAGGAAGGCGGCGGGCGCGGCGTACTACAACGTGCAGATCTTCCGCGGCGCGCGCCGTGTCCTGAATGCCTGGTCGACCGACCGGCGCCTCAAGGTTCCCGAGGGCGTTCTGCGGCAGGGCCGCTCGTACGTCTGGGTTGTATGGCCCGGCGCGGGCAAGAAGAGCGCGGCGAAGTACGGATCTGCGGTCGGGCGCTCGAGCTTTGCGATTACCCTGCGCCCGCGGCTGGTCTTCCAGACCAGTGGTTCCGGTGTCGTCGGCGAGCTGCGACCCCACATCCCCTTCGCGACGCTGCGCCTCTACCGGCCGACTCCCACGGCCGCACGTTCGAAGCGCCTGGTGACGGTCGACCGCAACAGCCGCCTGCGTCTTTCCATTTCTCCGACGGCCGCCGAGCGGCTGGGCGCGGTGCTGGTTGACCGCGGTCCGGCCCCTCCGGTTGGTCTACGAGGCCCCGGGCTGTGAGCCCGGATCCGACCCACGGACGGGCACACCCGCACAACGCGTCGAGGCCGGCGGCATCCGACCTCGACGCGGACAGACGAAACGATGAAAGGACCAACCCCGTGCGCCCAGCACGTAAACGCTTGCTCATCGGAGCACCACTCGCGGTGACTGCGGCTCTTGCCGCCGTTGCCCTGGTGCCCGCCTTCGGTGGAGCATCCAGCCACCGCGAGGCGCCCTCGATCTCTGAGGACCCCACCGCAGACAACACCGACGTCTACGCGTTCCGTTCACCGGACGCGCCGAACACCGCGACGATCGTCGCCAACTACATCCCGTTCGAAGAGCCCGCCGGTGGGCCGAACTTCTACCGGTTCTCCGACAACGTGAAGTACGAGACCAAGATCGACAACACCGGCGACGGTCGCGCCGACGTCACCTATGAGTTCCGGTTCTCCACCAAGATCAAGAACCCGGACACTTTTCTCTACAACACGGCTGCCGTGACGTACGACGCCAAGGCGGGCGCGTACACCAACCTGAACCTGGTTCAGACCTACACCGTTCGCAAGATCACGCGCGACAGCAAGGGCGGCACCGTCGTCAAAACCATCGGTCGCAATCTGCTGACCCCGCCGAACAACGTCGGCCCGCGCTCGACCCCGAACTACGACGCCCTCGTGGCGCCGGCGATCCAGACACTGAGCGACGGTTCCAAGGTCTTCGCCGGCCAGCGTGACGATCCGTTCTTCGTGGATCTGGGCGGCACGTTCGACCTGCTCGGCTTCCGCAGCGCGCCCCCCGGAGCCTTCTCGACCGGTGGAGTCGATGGTTTGAAGGGCTACAGCGCGAACACGATCGCCATCCAGGTGCCGATCAACCACATCACCCGCAACAGGAACCTCCCGACCGACACCAACAACACGAGCTCGGTGGTCGGCGTCTACGCAACCGCGTCCCGTCCGGTGATCGACATCTCCGAAAAGGGCTCGGCCTCTCGCTGGCAGCAGGTGTCGCGTCTGGGCAACCCGCTGATCAACGAGGTCGTCATCCCGCTGGGGCTGAAGGATCTCTGGAACCGCAGCGCCCCGTCTGAGGACAAGAAGTTCGAGAAGTACTACCTGAAGCCGGAGCTCGCGGGCATCGTCAACGCCCTCTACGCGCTTGGCTCACCGACCGAGAAGCGTGTCGACCTGACGACCGTGCTCCTTACGGGTATCCCGCCGAACAACGGTCTCGGGCTGCCGACGACCCAGATCGGCTCGAAGCCCGCATCGGCGGACCTGCTGCGGGTGAACCTCGCCGTGGCTCCGACGCCGTTTGCCAGCCAAAAGCCGATCGGCCTTCTGGCCGGTGACGGTGACGGCTTCCCGAACGGCCGTCGTCTCGTCGACGACATTGTCGACATCGAAGAGCGCGCCGTGGGTGGCGTGCTTGCGGTTCCCTTCGGCCTGCCGGCCCCGAACGGCGCGAACGCCGCTCTGGTCCCGCTGCTCGGAGATGGCGTCAACGCCAACGACGTTCCGTTTCTCGGAACGTTCCCCTACGTCGCGACGCCCGGCTCGGGCTTCGCGTCGGTCCCCCACGCGGCTACCGCCCCGTAAGGAACCTGTCCCGCGCACCGGGGGCCGCGAGGCCCCCGGTGAACGGACACCTCCAGCCCTTCCTCACGTGAAAATTCCCCACCTTCCCAAACTTTTCCTGCCCGCCGCGGTCGCCGTGGGTGTTCTTGCCGTCGGCGTGACCGTGCTGTCGCTCGGGCGCGACGCATCACCTGGGAGCGCGTCTGCCCGTGCCGCCACGGCCCCGCGCAGCACCGACGGCACGATCGCTCGCGCCCAGGCTGCGATTGCCTCCGATCCGCGCAACGCCGCCGCCCTCACCGCCCTCGCCTCGGCGTCGCTCGACAAAGCCCGCACGACCGGTGACCCCACCTGGAACACGCGGGCCGACGCGGCGGCACGCCGTGCGATTGCCGTCGATCCCCGCAACGTGGGTGCGCTCGACGCTCTTGGAACGCTCGCGTTGACCCGACACGAGTTCCGCGAGGCCCTCGGATGGTCGCGCACGAGCCTCGCGGTAGCGTCGACGCGTGTTGGTCCGCTGAGCGTCCGCGCCGATGCGCTGATCGAGCTCGGTCGCTACGCCGCCGCCTTTGAGACGATTCAGCGGCGCCTCGACGTGCGTCCTGACCTGCCCTCCTACAGCCGCGCGTCGTACGCACTCGAGCTGAAGGGAGATCGCTCCCGGGCCATCGCGCTCATGCGTCGCGCCGTCGAAGCCGGAGCCCCAGGAAGTGAACCGCAGGTCTGGGCACGCGTCCAGCTGGGTCTGTTGCGCCTCGGTAGCGGTGACACCGCGGGCGCCGAGCATGAGATGCGCGCCGCCCGCGCGACCCGGCCCACCGATGCCCGCGCCGCTGCTGGTCTTGCGCGTGTCCTGGCCGCCCAAGGGCGGCTCGCCGGCGCAGTGCCGCTCTACGAGCAGGCGATTACGACGCTGCCTCTTCCGGAATATCCGGTCGCGCTGGCCGAGATCCACCAGGCCCTCGGCCAGCCCGAGGCCGCCCGGAACGACATCTCCCTCGCGCGCGCCATGCAGAGGCTTCTGGTCGCGAATGGCTCGAACGTTGATCTCGATGTCTCGCTGATCAACGCCGATCTCGCGCCGACGTCGAACGCGGATGTTGTGCGCGCCCGCCGCGCTCGTGCCGACCGGCCAGGCATCATCGGCGACCAAGTGCTCGGCTGGGTATTGACCAGGGCCGGGCGCTGCGTCGAAGCCGATCGGGTCGCCACGCGCAGCCTTCGCCTTGGCACCCGTGACGCCCTGTTGTTCTTCCATGCCGGGATGGCGGCCGCGTGTGCCGGGGACCGTGAGTCTGCCCGCACGCGTCTTTCCGCTGCCCTTGCCCTGAATCCCGCGTTCTCGGTGCGATGGGCGCCGGTCGCTCGCCACGAACTCAGGAGGCTCTCGTGACCCGTCGTGCCCTCATTGGCCTGGTGGCCGTGGCGATAATACTGGGTGGTCTGGTCGGACAGGCCTCCGCGCACCCCCTCGGCAACTTCACCGTGAACACGTATCTGCGGGTCGAAGCCAGCGGCGGCGAGCTCTACCTACGCCAGGTCATCGATATGGCCGAGATCCCGGCCTTCCGCGAGACCGCGGCGATCGACGCGGCGGGCGGCCTTGGTCCGTACGCCGCCGAACAGGCCGCGATCCGTGCCCGAGAGTTGCGGGTAATGATTGACGGACGCAGGCTCCGGGTCGCTCCCGTCTCGCAGGCCGCGGTCCGGCGACCGGGAGCGGGTGGTCTGCAGGTACTGCGCTACGCGGCCTGGTATCGGGTACCTGAGGCTCGCCGGATCACGGGTTCCGGCCATCGTGTCGAGGTCGAGGCGACCAGCTTCGCGGGTCGGATCGGATGGCATGAACTGCTGGTACGCGACTCGAGCGGGGCCGGCGTCGCGGGCTCGACCGCAAGCACGAACGACGTGGCGGATGAGCTGCGCGCGTACCCGAAGGACCTCATCGCTAGCCCGATGGACGTCACCCTGGCGAACTTCACGTGGAGCCCCGGTAGCGGAGAAGGATCCGTCGGTCCCCTTACCCGCGATCCGGACAGCGTCGTCGCTGTCGACGACCCTGGCGGGCTCTCGGGTCTGCTCAACGGCGACCTGTCGTTCGGTGTCGTCCTCGCGGGGATCTTTCTCGCGATGGGTTGGGGCGCGCTCCACTCACTGTCGCCGGGGCACGGCAAGACGATGGTCGCGGCCTATCTTGTCGGGAGCCGCGGGCGCCCACGGCATGCCGTGCTGTTGGGTCTGTTCGTCACCATCACCCACACCATCGGCGTCATCGCCCTGGGGTTGGTGACCCTGTTCGCCTCCCGCTACATCCTCCCGGAGACCCTATTTCCGTGGATCAACCTGGTCGCGGCGCTCACCGTTGTCGCTCTGGGCGTGTGGGTCGGCTGGAAGCGACTCGCCCCGGTGCGCGACCGGATCGTCCATTCCCGGGCGCACCGCACCGGGACGGCCCATGAGCACCCGCACGATCACGGTGACCACCACCACCACGACCACGATTCCCACGGCCATGCCGACCACGGTCAGCACCATCACGACCACGATCATCGCCACGGCCCGGGTGGCCACACTCACACGCCGCCCGAAGACCTCTCGGTGCGCGGGCTGCTGGCCGTCGGCGCGACCGCGGGCCTGCTGCCCTGCCCGTCGGCTCTGGTGCTGCTGCTCGGCGCCATCGCTCTCGATCGGGTCGGCTACGGCCTCGTGCTCGTCGTCGCGTTCTCGATTGGCCTTGCGGGCCTTCTGTCGGTGCTCGGCCTGCTCATTCTCTACGCCCGTCGCTTCGTCGACCGCCTCCCGGTGAACGGACGCCTCATCGCGGCCGCCCCCGCAATCTCGGCAATTGTGATCGTGGGTATCGGCCTCGTGCTGACCGCCCGCGCCATCCCCGGCGTCATCTGAGAAAAGACGCCAGAACCGATGCCACACAGCCACATACCCATTTGCCATCCACCCGCACATGCGACACAGTTGCAGCTGAGAGACGCGCAGGAGGCGGGGGATGCCGCCGCCGCCCTACTGCGCCGCGCGGGATGTCGCCCCACTGCCCAACGCCTGCTGGTCCTTCAGGCATTGGGCGGGGGCGGCCACGTCACCGCCGCCGACGTGCTCGAGCACGCCCGCCACCGGTATCCGACGATCAACGCATCGACGGTGTACCGCACGCTCGACGCGCTTGTTGCCGCCGGGATCGCCCGTGCCAACGACCTCGGCTCGGGGCGTCTCTTCTTCGAGGTCGCCCGTGAGCACCGTCATCACCACGTCGTCTGCCAGGGGTGCGGCCAGATCGCGCACCTGCACGACGGCGCTCTGAACTCCCTGGCGGCCGCCGTTGCCGCCGAGACCGGCTTTACCCTGACGCCCGATCGCGAGATCACCGTGCCCGGCTTCTGTCCCGAGTGTCGACCGGCGGGTGGAGCCGCCCCCTCTCGCACGAGTAAAGGAGATCACCACACACACCCCTGATGGATTCCTCGATGGATCCGTCGCCGCCGCCACCGACGTACCGGCGATCTCGGCCGTCGGCTACGGCGTCCGCCGCGCCGGACGCACACTCGACGAGAACAGGGTGCCCCTGCTCGGCGTCACGGCCGCATTCATCTTCGCGGCGCAGATGCTGAACTTCCCCGTGGCCGGGGGGACCAGCGGCCACTTCCTCGGCGCCGCGCTGGCGGCGGTCCTGCTCGGATCGTGGCTGCTTGCAGCGTCATGGTCGTCGTCATCTCCGGTCAAGCCTTCGTCTTTGCCGACGGTGGCATCACCGCGCTCGGCGCCAACGTGCTCAACATGGGTGTGATCGGCGCTCTCGGTATCGGCCTCGGGATGGTCGGCGCTCGCAAGCCTGTCCCACACCCGACCGCGTTCCTCTCGGTGACGGCTGTTGGCGCGTGGCTGGCCGTGATGGCCGGTGCCCTCGCGACCTCGATCGAGCTCGGGCTGTCCGGCACGTCCCGCTTGCGACGGTTCTGCCGGCGATGCTCGGCGTCCACGCGATCATCGCTCTCGGCGAGGCGGTCATCACCGTCAGCGCCGTCAGCGCCGTTCTTGCGACTCGACCTGACCTGATCGACGGAGCCGGCTTCGGGCCGCTCGTCCACCGCGCGCCCGCGCCCGGCATGGAGGCACTGTCATGAGCCGCAGATTCTCTGTCATCGCGGTCGTCGTCGCCGCCCTCGTGGTCGCTCTCGGCATGGCACGGGTGGTCACCCCCACACGCCCGGCGGCATCACCGGCAACCCGATCAGCCCGATCCATCGACTTTGACCCACGGTCAAAGATCGTCGGGTTCTTCGCGATCACGCTGATCGCGGTCTCCACCCCCTTGCCGGCGTGGCCGGTCTGGGTGGCGTGTGGGATGGCCCTGGTGCTGGCCGCGGCGGTGGCGCGGGTCTCCGCCCGCGATGTCGCGCGACGAGCCCGCGTGGTGCTGCCGCTCGTGGTCTTCGTCGGGGTGTTCGTGCCGTTCTTTCGCGATGGCCGTGAGGCATTTCCAATCGGTCCGCTATCGGTCTCGTTCGAGGGCCTGCGGGTCCTCGCGGAGGTGACCGCCAAGGCGACCATCGGCACCGTCAGCGCCGTGCTGCTTGGTCTCACGACCACCGTGCCGGCCGTGATCCGTGGTCTGGAGGTCATGCGCGTTCCGCGCCTTCTCACCTTGATTGCCGCGTTCATGTACCGCTACCTGTTCGTGATCGGCGACGAGTTACGCCGCATGCGCTCGGCACTTGCGGCCCGCGGGTACCGACCTCGGCACCTGTTTGCGGTCGCCGCGCTTGGGCGGATGGCCACCGCGCTGTTCCTGCGCAGCTACTCGCGGGGCGAGCGGGTCTATCTCGCGATGCTTGCTCGCGGCTACACGGGGAGATGCCGCGTTTGGCGCCCCTGCGATTCGCACGGGCCGACACGGTTTTCGTCGTCGTGATCGTCGCGTTCCTTCTGCCATTTCGCGTGATCCTGGGGGTTGTCTGATGAGCTGCGCCGTGCACGCCTCAGGGCTGTGCTTCCGCTACCCCGAGGGCCATTCGGCCTTTGAAGACGTCGAGCTGCACGTCAGTCACGGCGAACGGGTCGCGGTGCTCGGGCCCAACGGCGCCGGCAAGACCACGTTGATGCTGCACCTCAACGGCCTGCTGATGGCATCCGCCGGGCAACTCGAGGTCGCGGGGTTCGTGCGCGCGTCGACGAGGCGCTTGCCTTTGTGCGGATGTCGCATGCGATCGACCGTGCTCCCCATCAGCTCCCGATGGCTGAGCGTCGCCGTGTCGCGATTGCAACGGTGCTCGCCACCGATCCGCAGCCGCTCGTGCTCGATGAGCCGTCGGCAAACCTCGATCCCCGGGCCCGACGCGAGCTGCTGGAGTTGCTCGCCGTAATCGACCGGACGCTTCTGGTCGTCACGCACGACCTTCCGTTCGCCGCCGAGCTGTGCGACCGCGCGGTGATCCTGTCGGCCGGGCGCATCGTCGCCGACGGCCAGGTGGGAGAGATCCTCGCCGACGAACATCTTTTCGCGGCCCACGACCTCGAACTTCCTGCGTGCCTCGGCCTGGCGCGTCTTCCGCGCCGAGAACGGCCGGGGGCCGCCACACCAGGCTGAGTCGCACCGACCACCCGGCTTTGTCTCGGTGGTCGGGCCGGCGAGGGTGGCGACGATGAACGTCAGAAATCTCTTGCTGGCCCGGGTTGCCGCTGCGTCGCGTCCCGTACCGGTTCGAATGAGGGCTTCTCGTGGAGCAATCGCCAGGCGGGGAGCATCTTCGGTCCCGATCCCGGCGGTACCTACGAGGTCGAGGTGCGCTTCGAGGATCCCGACGGTGGCTGCGAGGTCCGCACGGCGACGGTGGTGACACCGGCGATCCCCGCTCCCGTCGCCAGTGCGCCCGTGAAGCCCGCAACGCCGCAGAACGCCGTTTCCGTCGAGGCCTCGGCAGCCCGGTGACATCATCGAGCTGGCGGCCGGGGCCTACGCCGCCTTCGACATCCCCGTCGACGGAGCGCCTGGCCGGCCGATCGTGACCCGGTTCCGCGGCGTGGTCACCGTCACAGGCGACCTGTCGCTGATCTATGGACGCTATGTCCACCTTGTCGGTTTGACGGTCAATGGCGGCATCCGCGCGAACGCATCGACCGGCGTGGCGATCGTCGGCAACACGGTCAGCGGCAGCACGTCGACGGGATCATGCTGTCGCTGCACGGCGAAAACGCCTACATCGCCCAGGACACGGTCACGGGGAGCACCGTTTGGGCCGAACCCTCGCCGGGCGTCAACGGCGCAAACGCGGGCGAGGGGATTGTCGTCACCGCGTCCGGCCACGTCATCGAGAACAACACCGTGTCGGGATGGCGCGATTGCATCTCGAAGATGGAAGACTCGCAGGCTGTCGACCAGTTCTCGATCGACAGCCTGGCCTACGACTTCAACGTCTGCGCTGACGACGCGATCAAGGCCGACTTCTGTTTCAGCAACTTCCGCACCGTGGGCAACCGGATGACCAACTCTTTTGTTGCGATGAGTTCGCAGCCGAGCCTCAGGGGCCCCACGTACTTCGTGCGCACCAGCGCCTACACCGCCGTGTTCAACGCGTTCGAGCTGAACCGGGGAAGCGTCGGCGAGCCTCATCCTCGACGACACCATCGTCATGCGTGGCGGCGCGTTCGGCGTCTACACCGATGTGCCATTCTCGCGAACCGGACCTCCCGGGAGGTCGCCGGCAAAGCCGACCCCGCGTGGGCTGACGCTGCGACTTGCCACGAGCCGCGGCCCTCGGGCTCCGTACTGGTTCGTTGCGCGGGGGACGCTGCGACCCGCGCGCGCGACACACTGCGCGACGCCTGCGTCGGTCGCGTCGACGCCGTCGCCACGGCGGGCGGGCGACGCCTCGCGCTAAAGACCGTCCCTCTGCGGCGCGTCGGCGCACATTGCAGGAGACCCTCAGGTTCACCGTTCGCCCGCGTGGCGCGGCGACCCGTGCGCAGGTTCGCGTCACCCTCGACGGCAATGCGTCAATGGGTGCAATTCGGTCAACGCGCACGGCCGTGCGCCTCACCTGAGCTCACCGGCGGCGGCTGGGCCGTTCGCACGCCTCCGAGGATTGCCCACGCCCCGATTGCCGCGAGCACGCTGATGAACCCCGCACAGAGGAAGACCAGCACGTAGGTCCCCGCCCAACCCGCAGCGGTACCTGCGGCCCATCCCGCCATCACGGCCCCGCATGGTGGGCGACGAACAGCCAGTGCGCAAGGTTGGTGCCAGGCACCAACCTTGCACGCCGCGTCCTACGTCTTCGACCTCCGGTTCGATCCCCCGGTCTGACGGGGTGAAGGAAAAGCAGAGAGTTCTGCCGCCGCTGGCCGGTCGAGGATGACCGTGCAGCGGTGGTGTTCCTGGACCGCCGACGTGCTGAGGTCCGGTGTGACCGGTCCTTCGAGAGCCGCGGCGACGATGCCGGCTTTCCGGAATCCCGTGGCGAGAACGATCAACTCACGCGCCTCCATGATCGTTGCGACGCCCATGGTGATCGCCCGCTTCGGCACACGAACAGAACGCCCCCGAATTCGGGGGCGTTCTGTTCGCGCGTGGCCCCGTCGAGCGTCACCGGTCGGGTACACGAATCGAGCGGGGAGGGTGGCTCGTTAAACCCGATATGCCCGGTGCGCCCGATCCCCAAGAGCTGTAGGTCAATGCCACGGAGCTCGTCGATCAGCCCCTCGTGCCGGTCGGCCTCGGCGTCTGCTTCGGCTGGCATGCCATTGGGTAGGTGGATGTTGCACGGGTCGACATCGACGTGCCCAGAGAAGCGGCCGTGCATCTCCCGGGCGAATGATCCCCTCTCCTTCGCGGCGAGACCGATGTATTCGTCGAGGTTGACCGTGCGGGCACCTGCGAACGAAACGGCCCCTGTGCGAAACAACGAGACCAGGGCCGCGTAGACGGGCTCCATCGTTCGCCCCGTCGCGAGGCCCAGCACCAGCTCTGGTCGCTCGCCAACCCGAGCCCCGATTCCGTCTGCGGTGAGCCTCGCCGCTCCGCCGCCCGATTCACTGACCACGGCATCCATACGGAGATGGTGTCAGGGCGGGCAGTGTCAACAATTGGTGCCCGCACCAATTGTTGACATCAGCCACTCGGGTGAGGTTTATCGCGGCGTGCGTGCCGTAGGCCGAGGCCGGCGAGGACTGCGATAAGGACGCCCCCGGTGGCGAGGAGCCACGGTTCTCGACCGCCGGCGTCCTCTGGCGACGCCGCTGCTGCGACGGGGGGAGAAACCGCGAACGTCCGGGTATCGACGATGGCGGTAGCCGCGGTCGGGTTCTTCACCGTCAGCGTCGCGCCATCGGCGGCCACCTCGAGCGTCGTTCCCTGAGTCGACCGACCATGGAGGAGGTCGAGGTCGATGCACCTCGCCTCACGCTGGGCGGTGTCGAGCGCGTGGATGAACGGAGCGCTGCCGTCGAACGTCTCGTAGAGGGTGTACGCCCAACGACCGTTGGCGCTCGTGGCTCGGGTGACCGGGCTTCCCTGCATCTTCTCGCCGGGTTCGCGAGGATCGACGATTGCGCGCGGCATCAATCGGTGGGCGCGCAGGTCGTACGCGAGCACCTCGTAGGCGGTCGGGTTTCCCGGGCTGATGTACCGGGTCAGATACATCCAGCGTCCATTCGGGGAGATCGCGTCGAAGCTGAAGTCGCCCTCCAACCGTTCGACGCGCTCAAGGCGAAGCCGTCGGGCGTCGAGTACCGCGAACGTTGACCTCCGGCGCGGGTAGCTTGTGTTCAGCTTGGCCAGTACAAGCCGGTCGCCATCGGCCGAAAGGCCACTCGCCGAGCGGTCGTACGCGACGGGAGGGATTGTGAAGCGGCCGCTCAGGAAGCGTGATCGTTGGACGCTCCCGCCCCGCCGCGCGATGCGCGCGATGGTCGTCCCGCTCGGCGAGGCGAACGTCACGAACCGTTGAGTGCCGTCCCGCGAGCTGACTCCGGTCGTGCTGACGTCGACACTGTCGACGGGAGGCAAGGACCCGATTGCCATCGGAACGGCGACCGCCGACATCGCGACGACGGCCGAGACCGCCATCCGCTTGATTGAGCCCATTTTCGCGTCCTCCATCGTGCACACGCCGTGATCGGAGTACGGATCAGGGCGTGCGAGCCGTCCCGTCAGCGGATCGAGAGCACCTCGATCGGCCCCGTCGATGCGGGAAGACGCAGAAGAACGCGCTCCGGCGTGAGTCGTTGGTCGCTGCCCGGTTCCGGTACGGCGACTTCCCACACCTGCCGCTGGGCGCCAACCGGCACTCCGACCGCAAGTCGTCGCGGAGTGGGGCTCGCCGAAACCGCGTCGATCGTGGGGAGGAACCTCGACCCGGTTGACTTCGCGTAGAGCACCGGTGTGGTCGAGAAGGCCCAGAGCCTCGTCTGCGGCCCCTCGTCGCCGACGACCACGAGCGTGTCGGGAGCAGCCCAGACCAAACCAACCAGCTTCTCGATTCTGACTCCGAGCTCGAGATCGAAGCCGGTGGTGGGCGTGGCGGCTCGGATCCGGAGTCGCGGCCCGCGCCCTTCCTGGGCGAGGAGGTCACCGACCGGGGCGTAGGCCACTGCGGCGGGGGAGGTCTTTGCCACTGGAGTCGCGGCGAGCGATGGGTAGTTGACGACGCGAGCGAGACCGTCTGCGCCCACGTAGGCCAACGCCAGCGTGTCGGCGCGCCATGAGGGACGGGCGTCGCCCACGTCGGCGTCGACCAGGCGATCGTTATCTCCGTTTCCTTCGATCACTCGCAGCTCGTGGCGTGCGCCCCGCCGCACGATGTAGGCCACCACGATCGGGTTCGGCGCCCAGGCGACCTCCGTGACCCGCCCGCCCGCGTCGTGCGTCCAGGCCCTGCGCCCGTCGGGGGCCATCGCGACCAGGGAGTCGTCGATTCCGACGGCGACGTAGAGGGCATTCGGGGAGAGCTCGGCGGTGGTGACCGCGAGGCCCTGCACGCCCAGGCCGCCGGCAGTCTTCAACCACAGGCGCCCGCCGGCGACGACCGCCAAGCCTTCGGCGCCGTTGGGGACGGTCACTTGGCCGAAGGGTTGCTCCGCGACAACCGTCGGTTTCGCGAGCGTTGGCTTCCCAAGCCGAAGGTCGAGCCGATCGGTGGCGGCGAGGGCCGTGCCTGCCAGCAGGACGGCGCCCACAGACGCGGCGATCGCGAACCTCCATCGGGGTCGGTGGGCGCGCCGCGTCAGCGGCAGCGCGTCGAGGGCCGATTGCCGGGCCCGCGCCCGCGCCGCGGGGTCGCCCTCGGGCAGGTTCTCCAGGGCGCGCTGAACACGCGGATCGATGTCGGTCATCCGTTCGCCTCGAGGTGTTCGCGCAGGTCGTTGAGAGCCCTAGCGAGGCGTGAGTTGACTGTGCCGAGAGGGACGCCGAGCATCTCGGCGATCTCCGGCGGGTGGTAGCCCAGCAGGTGGCGCATCACGACCACCGCGCGCCGGTCGTGCGTGAGGTGCGCCAGGGCCTCGAGGGCCTCACGGTCGTCGCAACGGTCGGCATCCCAGGCGGCGAGCAGCTCATCGGGGGTGTTGTCGATGTCGGTGAGGCGCCGTTCTTGGCGCAGGAGGTCGATGGCCCGGTTGACGACGATCCGATGCAGCCACGGGGCGAAGGGCCGCCCGGCGTCAAAGCTGGCGATCCGCGCAAACGCGCGTTCGAAGGCGTCCTGGGTGACGTCGTCGGCCATCGCGTGGCGACCCGTCACCGCAAGGGCGGCGCGTCGGGCCGCCGGCCAGTGGAGCTCGAACAGCTCGGCGGCGGCCGCACGCGACCCCGTCTGGGCGCGGCGCACCAGCCGTTGTTCGCCGCGCTGGCTGTCGAGACTGCTCACACGTTGATCCGTCCGGTCCCCGACGGCGAAAGCCGTTCGCGTCGTCCGTCTTTCTACGGCGAGAACCTCCATCCTCGTCCCGGTCATCTGCGATCCGCGTCGACGCTCCCCGTGATCGCACCCGTCGCCGGGTCGAGTCGGGTGATCGTCCCCGATGGAGCGTTGGCGACCCACACCGCCCCTGCTCCGACGGCGATGCGGGGTACTCCGACCTGTGCGGTCGCGATGTCGGTTTCAAGGTGCGTCTCGTTGTCAGGATTGATTCCGGTCAGACGTACGGTCCCACTGAGCGCGCCAAACTCGCCCGGGTGTGGGTTGCGGACACCAATACTCCACACCCGGCCGATACCCACCGCCAGATCCGAGGTTGTTCTCGGTACGCCGGCAGTGCGGTTGGTCCACACGCGACCCAAGCCAAAGGCGGCCGTTCGAGGAACGCAGGGTATCCGCCCCCACTGCGTCACCCGTCCCGACGGAGTGACCGAGACCAGACGGCAGGGGCCAACGATGGGGCCGGCCTGTCCGCGTCGACGAGCTGTCGTCACCCAGACCACCCCGCGGCCCACGGCTACGTCCTGAGCGTTGCGCCCCACCCGGAAGACTCTGGGGCCGCGCACGGCAAGCCGCGCGGTCGTCGGGTCGATGCGCAGCAGTTGCCGGGCGCCCAGAACCCAAACGGCACCGGCGCCGACCGCGATTGCGCGCGGGTTGATCCCGAGCCGGGTGAGGCCTCGTGTTCGTCGCCCCGTCGCAGGGTGGAACTGCATCAGCACGCCATATCGGCAGCGAGGCCGAACGCATGGCCCGATGCCCCAGATGCCCCCTGCACCCACCGCGAGATCACGTACGTACGCGGGTCGGGTCGAAAGGCGATGGGTGACCACAAGCGTTTCGGTGTCGATACGCGCGAGCTTGAGGGACGCCACCGAGGCGAAGACCGCATCGTCGGTGGCGGCGACGGCACCAATCGGCCCCGGGCTCTCCTTGCCAGCCGCGGGGGCGGCAACCAACACGGCGATGACAAGTGGAGAGATGAGTGTGCGCAACGTCATGCCCGTGGTACGGATGCGGGCCGGGTCTGCGTCCCGGGAGGGCCGGTCTATACTCGCACTCGGCCGATGACGCACATTCTCGTGACCAACGACGACGGTGTTTCGTCGCCCGGACTTCTCGCACTGAAGCAGGCTCTCGACGCGGTCGGTACCGTGAGTGTGATTGCCCCCGACCGTAACCGCAGCGCCATCGCGCGCAGCATTACGATCCGCGCGCCGCTTCACGTCGAGGAGGTGCGGCTCGTCGACGGATCGGTGGCGCACGCGACCGACGGGACGCCGGTTGACTGCGTGCGATTCGCGACCCTGGGCCTCCTCGGCACGCCCCCCGACATCATCGTCAGCGGGATCAACATCGGGGTGAACCTCGGAGACGACGTCACGTACTCCGGCACCGTCGCGGCCGCCTTGGAGGGATCGCTGCTCGGCTGGCCGGCGATCGCCGTCTCGCAAGACTCCTCGGGTCGCCCAAGTGATCGCGACAATCCCGCCCACTACGACTTTCGGGCGGTCGCGGCATTCGTGGCGGGCCTGGTGACGCCCCTGATGGCCGAGAGCTTTCCACGCAACGTCGTCCTCAACGTCAACGGGCCGGCGCTCGACCCCGACGTCGCGCCGCGCGCCCGCATCACGCGGCTCGGCCGTCGTATCTACGACGATCGGCTGATTCTCGAGTCGACCGATGGCCCCCGCCGACGCTTCACGATCTACGGGGAGAATCCCTCGCACCACCCGGAGCAGGGCACCGACTTCGCCGCCGTCGAGGAGGGTGTGATCTCCGTCACACCGTTGCACTTCGAGCTCACTGACGAGACCGGCATGGAGACCCTCGAACGGCTCCTCACCAATCACGTCGCGCCATGATCGGCTACGACCCGATCCTGCTCGACCTTGACGGAACGGTCATCGACACGGTCGCTTTGATCCGCGAAAGCCACCGCCATGCCGTGCGCACCGTGCTCGGCCGTGAGATGACCGATCAACAGCTCGTCAGCCAGGTCGGGCGCCCGCTGATGGAGCAGATGCAGGTGTTCTCGCCCGAACACGCCGACGAGCTCTTTCGCGTCTACCGCGAGTGGAATCATGCGAATACCGCGGCCCTCATCGCGTCGTACGACGGGATCGACGGTGTCCTCGCCGCTCTCAAAGCCGACGGCCGAACACTCGGCATCGTGACCTCGAAGTCTCGCGACGCGGTCGATCTGGCATTTGCGAGCATCCCGATCGAGCACTACTTCGATGTCGTGATCACGGCCGACGACTCCATCCTGCACAAGCCCAACGCCGAGCCCGTTCTCGCGGGCTTCGAGGCCCTCGGCCGCTCGCTGAACAGCGGCTGCTACGTCGGTGATGCCCCGTTCGATCTACAGGCTGCCGCGGCCGCCGGGGTCGCGGGGATCGGTGTGACCTGGGGCTTCTTCTCACGGTCGGCCCTGGAGGCCAGGAAGCCCCGGGTGATCGTCGACACGCCGGAGGAACTGCTCTCCACACTTCGCGGCGTATGAACCCGGCCGCCCGCGTCGAGGAGTTACGGGGCCTCGTCGATCAGGCGAACCACGACTATTACGTGCGTGACGAGCCGGCTGTCGATGACCTCGTCTACGACGACTGGATGCGCGAGCTCCAGGCGCTGGAGGAAGCCCACCCGGAGTTCATCACCGCAACGTCGCCAACCCAACGTGTCGGTGCTGCGCCATCGTCGCGTTTCGCGCCGATCCGTCACGCACTGCCGATGCTCAGCCTCGCGAACGCCCGGGGATCGCAGGAGTTGGTCGACTGGCACCGTCGGGCGCGGTCGATCGTGGAGGCCTCAGGGCTTGGTGGCGAGGAGATCGCCTTCGTGGTCGAGCCGAAGATCGACGGCCTCGCGATCTCGCTTACCTACGAGAACGGGCGCCTGGTGCGCGGCGCGACCCGAGGCGATGGAACGGTGGGGGAGGACGTCACCGCGAACCTACTGACCATCCGGGCGATCCCGACGGTTCTGCGGCTGCCGCCCGAGCGCACACCGGCCATGGTCGAGGTGCGCGGTGAGATCTACCTTCCGCTCGCACCCTTCGCCGAGTTCAACGCCACCCGGGCGGCGGCGGGGCTGCCCACCTTCGCCAATCCCCGCAACGCGGCGGCGGGGAGCCTTCGCCAGCTCGACCCGCGCCTGACCGCCGAGCGGCCACTGTCGATCTGGTGCTACGGCCTCGGTGCGGCCGATGGTGTCACCGTCGCGACGCAGATGGAGCTTCTCGCCTGGCTCCGCGACGCGGGTTTCCGCGTAAACCCTGACATCAAGGCCCATCCCGACATCGCGGCCGTCGCCGAGGCATGTGCGTGGTGGGAGGCCCATCGAGCCGAGGTCGACTTCGACATCGACGGTGCCGTCGTAAAAATCGACCGTCTCGACGTGCAGGCGGCGCTCGGCAACATCGGCCGTGCCCCGCGCTGGGCGGTCGCGTACAAGTTCGCGCCGACCACCGCGACGACCCGCTTGCTCGATATCCCGATCAACGTCGGGCGCACCGGCGCTCTGATTCCCTACGCCGTGATGGAGCCGGTGACCGTCGGCGGTGTGACGGTCCGCCAGGCGACCCTGCACAACCACGAAGACGTGGCACGCAAGGGGCTCATGATCGGCGACCGCGTCATCGTGCAACGCGCCGGCGATGTCATCCCTCAGGTCGTCGGCCCGCTGGTGCAAGACCGCACCGGCGCGGAGCGCTCCTTCGTGATGCCCGAGCGATGCCCGGCATGTGACACGCCGATCGTCAAGACCGAGGGCGAGGTGCAGCTGCGCTGCCCGAACCGGTCGTGCCCGGCGCAGATCATCCAAAGCCTCGAGCACTTCGCCTCGCGTGGAGCGCTGGACATCGAAGGCGTCGGCGAGAAGACCGTCGTGCGCTTCTACGAGGCGGGGCTCGTGAAGAACGTCGCCGACATCTACGACCTCGCACAGCACGAGCCGGAACTCGTCGCAATGGAGGGCTTCAAGGAGACCTCGGTACGCAACCTGCTCGACGCGATCGAAGCATCGAAGCAGCGCGAATGGCCGCGGGTGATCTACGGGCTCGGCATTCGCCACGTCGGTGACATCACCGCTCGGGCACTGGCGCAGGTCGTCGCCTCGCTCGATGCACTCTTGGCCGCCGACGAGGATCTCCTTGCCGAGGCTGAGGGGATCGGCCCGATCGTGGCCGGTGCGGTCACTGATTTCCTCGCGTCTCCCGCCAACATCGAAACCCTCGAGCGGCTGCGGGCGGCGGGCCTTCAAATGGAGATGGAAGTCGTCGAGGCCCCGACCGACGGCCTGTTCGCCGGCCGCGTCGTCGTGGTCACCGGAACCATCGACGGCTTCAGTCGTGACGATGCGAAGCGGGCGGTGAGCGAGGCGGGCGGCAAGGCGACCGATTCGGTCAGCGCACGGACGTCTTTCGTGGTCGCCGGGCCGGGCGCGGGCTCAAAGCTCGCCAAGGCGGAGAAGCTCGGCGTGCCGGTGATCGACGCCGACGGCTTCCGTGCCATCCTCGCTGGCGAGGCCACTCCGCCGGGATAGCCCTACCGCGACGCCGCAGGCGTCTGGGGCAGGGGGGCTGTGGGTGTCGTCGTGGTCACCGGCGATCCCGGAAGCGGCGCCGAGTCGTCGGCAGCGCCACCGGCGAGCAGCGTCACCACCCGCTCCTGGGTTGTCTTGGCGCCGCCGATGTCGCCGTCGTTCATGAGGAACGCGAACGCGTAGCGGGTCCCACCGATGCTGGTCACCGTGCCGGCGAGGCTCGAGACCCCGTTGATGTAGCCGGTCTTGGCCCGGACCCGCGAACGCGCCGGCTCATTGAGGAACCTGCGGATCAACGTGCCCTCGCCGCCCCGGGGGAGCGAGTCGATCAGCGAGCGACCCCACGTCGGCTCGGCGTCGGCCGCCGCAAGCAGGCGCACGAAGCTGCTGGCCGAAACACGGTTGGCGCGCGACAGCCCGGAGCCGTCAACGAGGCGGTCGCCCGCACCGAGAATTCCCCGATCGTTGAGCAGCGCGGTGGTCACCCGTGAACCCTCCGCGGTGGATCCCCGCGTACCGGCATACGCCCCGACGTCTTTGCGCAGTGTTTCGGCGATGAAGTTGTCGCTCTCGTGGTTCATCACGAACAGGATTCGCCGAAGGGTCGGCGACTTCACCGACGCCACAAGCCGTGCGCCCCGCGGTGTCACGACGGTCCCGACGCCGCCGGTGTGGCGAACGCCGAGCCCCGCGAGCGTTTCACCCAAACGGGTCGCGGCGGCCCGCGGCGGATCCGTCACGTACCGGCTTTGGCCCGATCCGGCGTGGCCCTGGTTGACCGAGAGCCCCGAGAGCGGAGGGCAATACAGCGCGTAGTAGCTGCGCCACTGGTCGCCGACCCGCCGACTGTCGAGGAAGGACTCGTCGGCGAGAAGACGGCCTTTGACTCGGCGCACACCCTCCGAGCGGACGGGCCGCGCCAGGTCGGTGAAGGCACCGCCGGTGCTGCTCAGGTACGCCCGCGCATACGCCCGTGTCGAGAGCACGGGATCGCCGAAACCCTTCAGTACGAGGTCGCCGCTCAGGACGGCACCTTCACGTACCGCGCCGGGCGCCTCGTAGAGATGGGTCTCGAAACGGAAGTCGGGGGTCAGGGCCAAGAGGGCCCCGGCGGACGTCACGAGCTTCATCGTCGATGCCGGGGTGTAACCCGTATCGGCCGCAAACGAGGCGATGGGAACCGGGCCAGCCGCGTCGAGGCGCCAGACGAGCGCCCCCGTCGAGGGGTGACCGGTCGTCCAGTTCGCGAGTGCCGTGCGGACCGCCGATGATTTCGGGGTCGCGGCGGGCGCACCAACGAGAAGGCCGGCGACCGCAAGAAGCGCGGCGCCGGCCAGACCCGTTCGGGATGGGGGCCGACCCGCGGGTCGGGAGCCCCGGGTGTGGTTCCGGCTCAGCCGGAGGAGGGCACGAGCAGCGACTCGGAGCCCTCCGGGAGCCGTCGTCCGGCGGCGGCCATCGAGTTCATAAACAGCATCTTGTCGATGCGTCCGTTGTAGATCGGAACCGACTCCAACATGCAGAGCTTCACGACTTCCTTGCGTGACACCCCGGTTGCTTCGGAAAGCTCGTCGGGGGTGAGGTGAACGGCCATGCGGACCTCCTCGTCGGTCTGCGGACCCGCTCACCAAAGCGCCTCGACCGGCGGCTTCGGGGGGCGGGTTCGGAACGAACCCGCGCCTCTACCGCAAAGGTGAAGACACGAGAGATCGTGCGTACATGCACAAGAGGTTAGCTCGCTCATCGGTCGGCATTCAACCGGGTGAGGAGCTGCGACGGAAGTTGTGGCGGTACGAGCGGGCGAAGTTCGCACCGCCCCTCACACCAAGTCAGCGAAACCTTCTGATCGATCGGGTATCAGCTCACGCCCACGCCATGCCCCGGTGAAGGGCGTCTGCGCAGCCGCGCCATGCTCCACAGATGCGCTGCCACAAAACCGATTGCGATGACGAGGCCACCGGCGAGGCTGTCGACGACGTAGTGGTTGGCCGTTCCGGTGATCGTCAAGAACACGAGCGCCGGGTACGACATGGCGGCGATTCGCAGCGGCCAGCTTCGCACCAGCAGCGCCACGACCACCCCGATCATGAACGCGTACCCGAAGTGCATCGACGGCACTGCCGCGTGCGGGTTGAACCAGCCGGAGAACACGCCGCCGTGAAGGTCGATGTCGCTCAGACCACCAAGAGTGTCGACGAAGCCGTCGCCCGAGACCAACCGCGGGGGTGCTACCGGAAAGACCATGAAGATTGCCAAGGCGACGCCGTTCGCGAGGAGAAAGGCGTTGCGGACGTACGGGTAGATGCGCCGCTGCTTTCGGTAGAGCCACACGAAGAACAGCGGGGTGATGATCCAGTGGCCGTAGAGGTAGAAGTAGTTCAGCGCCTCGGTGAGCGGAACGTGGTTCAGCAGCCACTGCTGGATGTTGAGCTCGACGAACAGGCCGGCACTCTTTTCGATGCTGATGACACCGGCGGCGTTCTCGAAGGCGGTCGACGGGTCGCCCAGCACCAGCGCACGCGAGAGCTGGTACGCGACCAGGGCAACGAGGAAAATCCCCACCTCGCGCAGCCCGGGGCGTTGGCGCAGGGCAGCGAGAAGCCGCCGTGCCGCGGGCCGGGGAGAGGAGTGCGGTGTGGTGACTTTCGACGTGGTCATGAGATGTATCGGCGCCGTCACAGGTGTACTGACTACGATCCCCCAACGGTACTACCCGTTTCAACGGCCGGGCAACTGCGCTTGGCCAGATGATTACCGCGCTGCGTCCTGCCGGGCCCCTGGATTCGCATGGCCCCCGTCAGCTACGATCCGTCGGCTGTACGGCGGGGTGTGGCGCAGCTTGGTAGCGCGCTCCGTTCGGGTCGGAGAGGTCCCCGGTTCAAATCCGGGCACCCCGATAGGCGGCACGTTGCCGCCGACCGCCGCGGCAGATGGGCGGGCTCGAAGGAGCCCGCCCACCACCTATACGGTCAGAACACCCTCGACTTCGGGGATCTGGCGGCGCAGCTCGGCTTCGATACCCAGGCTGAGCGTCGCCGTCGACATCGGGCATCCTCCGCACGAGCCCATCATGTGAAGGTGGACGAATCCCTCTTCGTCGAACTCGACGAGTTCCACGTCGCCGCCGTCGCTGTGAAGGGCAGGGCGGATCGTGTCGAGCACGTCCTCGATGCGCGTGAGAATCTCCGCCGACATGGGTCCTCCGATTCAGGTAGTGAACAAGTGAACTTTAGCGCCGATTCACGGTGCCGCGCTGCGGCCGTCCAAATGACCACCTCCGACGACCTCGCTCGCAACCTCGCGACCGCCGAGGCACTCGTGACACGAGCCTGCGACCTCGGCGCTGATCTGATCGTGCTGCCCGAGAAGTGGCATTTCATCCACGACACCGAACCGTCGCGAGCGGCGGCGAT
>JANLSO010000137.1:0-2904 GCA_031362405.1 Thermoleophilia bacterium
GTCGGGCTCACACTCCCCGACCAACTGCTGATCGCGGTCATCGTCGCCCAGGCCGCCCTGATGTTCGGCTGGCGGCGCCTGGCACGGGCCGACCGCTGGGGATGGCTGTTCGGCACCGCCGGCGGACGAGCGGTCGGCGTCGGCCGAGTGCGCATCCCCGCCGGGCTCGTGCGTATCGCCATCGGCGCGGGGCTTGTTCTTTTGGCCATCTACCTGTTCACCCGACGCTCGGTTCCGTTGAGCAGCCTGCGGGCATCGCTCGATGTCCTCGTGCCGTTGGCTCTCGTGGTGGTCGGAGCGGCCACGGTGATCCTTCCCCCGCTGCTCGGGGTGGGCTCTCGGCTCACCTCTGAACGCCGGGGACGGATCCGCGCCGACGAACGCGCCAAGCTCGCCGCACATCTCCACGACTCGGTTCTTCAGACGCTCACACTCATTCAGCGCCACGGCGATGAGCCCACCGAGATGGCGACACTCGCCCGGCGCCAGGAACGCGAGCTCCGGGAATGGCTCTACGGGGGCGTCAGCAGCGCCGACAGCGGACGATTCCGGGACCGGATCGCGGCCCTGGCCGCGGAGATCGAAGACCGCTACCGGTGGCGTATCGAGCTGGTGGTGGTCGGCGATTCCGACGTCGACGAACGCGTCGAAGCGCTGATCGCCGCCACACGCGAGGCGATGGTGAACGCCGCCCGACACTCGGGCGCTCCGCAGTGCGATGTCTATGCGGAGTGCAGCGCCGATCGGCTCACGCTGTTCGTGCGCGATCGCGGATCCGGCTTTGACACCGGCACCGTCGCGAATGACCGCCTCGGCCTCGCGCAGTCGGTCGTCGAGCGGATGCGGCGGGCCGGAGGGTCGGCATCGGTGCGTAGCTCGGCCGAGACCGGCACAGAGGTCTCGCTCGAGCTGCCACGGCAACAGGCCGTCGCGTGAGCAGTCGGGTGAGGGTCGTGGTGGTGGACGACCACGAGCTGTTCCGGGCTGGAGTGATCGGTGAGATCGGACCGCACGTCGAGGTCGTCGCCGAGGCCGGTGACATCGAGCCGGCGCTCGAGGCGATCCGGGCAACCAGCCCAGATGTCGTCCTGCTCGACGTCAACCTGCCCTCAGGCAGCGGGCGCCAGGTCATCGAAGGGCTCCGCGGTGGACCGCACCGGCCCCAGTTCCTCGCCCTGTCGGTGTCGGACGCCGCCGATACGGTGATCGAGCTGGTCCGGGCCGGAGCCCGCGGCTACGTCACCAAGTCGATCTCCGGACCCGAGCTTGTCGATGCCGTTCGGCGGGTTGCCGACGGTGACGCCGTGTTCTCGCCTCGGCTGGCCGGCTTCGTACTCGATGCCTTCGCCGGAGCGCCCCGCGAAGGAAACGGCGACAGCGAACTCGATCAGCTCACCGACCGAGAGCGCGAAGTGATGCGCTTTCTCGCCCGCGGCTACGCGTATAAGGAGATCGGCCGCGAGCTCGGCATCTCCATCAAGACCGTGGAATCACACGCCTCGGCGGTGCTCCGCAAACTCCAACTCTCCAGTAGGGGTGCCCTTACCCGCTGGGCCGCCGCCCGCCATCTGATCTAACCCGCCGACTCCACTTGAACCAAACACGCCTCGTCTCCCAGCGCGCGGCTCCCCGAGGCGGTGACCGTCGCCTCGGCATCAAAAGCGGCGAACATTCCCTTCCAGATGGCGCGGTCGAGTCCGCAGACACGCTCGGGATCACCGAAGGCGAGCTCTTCAAAGGGACACGCACACGCCCGGATGCCGTGGTCTCCATCTGACTCAGCCGCAAAGCCGTACCGCGACAGCAGCCGCGCGACCTCGGCGATCGCGTCTGCGCCCGCTTCACCGATGTGGCGCCCGGCGGTGACCTCCGCCCGCCCGACCTCCAAACCGAACGCGAACCCCACCCGTTCGAGAACTTCGTCGGACGCGTCGCCTGAGGTGTCCGATGCCGCCTTCAGCAGCAGCCCCGCCAGGAGGTCGTAATGGCGTTCTCCCAGAGCAACCGCGAACTCGGCCTCCGCGAGGCGGTAGAACTTCGCCGGCCGGCCGGCTCCTGGGCCCGAGCGGCCGTTGCGCCGATGAAAGCCTGCCTTCAGAAAGCCCCGGTCGACGAGCTTGTCGAGGTGAAAGCCCGCAAGACGCCGATCGATGCCCTCGGCCGCGGCGATGTCGTCTTTGGTGAGTGACTCGGGTGCCGCGCCGCGAACCCGAAAGAAGATGCGCCGGCGGGTCGGGTCGCCCAGCGCCGCCACGAGGCGTTGCACGTGCTCTTCGGCCTGGCTATCGGCGATATTGCTCACGATGCGATCCTTTGAACGCCGCGCGTCGGTAGTCTGGCCTGCGGTGGCTGCCTCGCCGCCAAACGCCCTTCCATGTGTTGCGGCGATGCGCGTATCTTATAGAGGCAGTCCACGCACGGACCAGCGGGCCGCAACGCGCTTCAGCACGCCAAAGTGGTTTCGCCCGCCCACACCACCAGATGAGGAGGGACCGTGTCGACGAGCACTCCCCCAGAGCTCGAAGGAATCGGTCAGTACAAGTTCGGCTGGCATGACCCGGCCAACTACGTTTTCGAGCCCAAGCGCGGCCTCAACGCCGACGTCGTGCGCGAGATCTCCTTCCTCAAGAACGAACCCGAGTGGATGCTCAAGTTCCGTCTGCGGGCCCTCGAGATCTTCGAGAATAAGCCCATGCCTGAATGGGGCGGCGACATGGACGGCATCGACTTCCAGAACATCTTCTACTTCATCCGTTCCTCGGAGAAGCAGAGCAAGGACTGGAACGACGTCCCTGCCGACATCAAGAACACGTTCGACCGCCTGGGCATCCCCGAGGCCGAGCAGAAATACCTGTCAGGTGTGAGCGCCCAGTACGAGAGCGAGGTCGTCTACCACTCGCTGCG
>JANLSO010000141.1:0-9601 GCA_031362405.1 Thermoleophilia bacterium
GAGATCTGGGCGCTCATCGACAGCCTGCGCGCCGAGGGCGTGTCGATCCTCATGTCGACGCACTACATCGAGGAGGCCGAGCGGCTGGCCGACACCGTGACGATCATGGATCACGGCCTGGCCATCGCGACCGGGCCGCCGGCGGCACTCGTCGCCGAGCACGCCGGAAGTGAGGCTCTCGAGGTCTACGGGCCGCCGGCGAGGCTCGCGCAGGTCGAAGCCGACGCCGCGCAAGCGGGTGTTCGCACGCGTCGGACCGGCACGTCCGTCGCCCTCCTGGGAGCAGATTCTGCCGGCATCCCGGATCTCGAAGGTGAGCGGCGTCCCGCGAATCTCGAAGACGTGTTCGTCCTTTTGACCGGCGAGGAGATCGCATGAGCACGACCACCCCGCCGCCCGGCCCCGCGCGCCTCGGCCGTCTCGAACGGCCCGCTCTGGCCGGGGTGTTGGTTCGGGAGGTCATCAACTTCTCGTCGTACTGGCGCTCGACGACCTTCTCGGCGATGGTCGAGCCGACGATCTACCTGCTCGCTTTCGGGTTCGGCTTCGGGTCGCTCGTGGCGAAGGTGCAGGGCCTTGACTACGTCGAGTTCGTCGGAACCGGCACGGTGGCGACCGCGATCATGTTCGCCTCTGTGTTCGCGACGATGTTCGGCACCTTCGTCAAACGCGAGTTCCAGCACACCTACGACGCGATCCTCGCCGCGCCCGTCGACCCTGAGGAGTTGGTCACCGGTGAGGTGCTGTGGGTTTCGGCCCGGGCCGGGGTGTTCGGCTGCGCCCCTCTGCTCGTGGCGATGCTGTTCGGGCTCGACCCGAGCTGGGGGATGCTGACCATCCCGCTGATCGGTGTGGTCACCGGCTTCGGCTGGGCCGGCTTCGGGGTGCTGGTGTCAGCGGTGCTCAAGTCGATCGACCATTTCTCGTATGTGACGAGCACCGTTGTGACGCCAGTGTTCCTGGTCGCGGGCACCTACTTCCCACTCGACGGTCTGCCGCAGTGGCTCAAATCGCCGGTGAGTTCAATCCCCTGCATCACTGCGTCGAGCTGGTCCGGCACGCATCGTTCGGGTGGCACGGGTGGGTCGACCTCGGGCACCTGGGCGCAATTGTTCTTTTCGGCGTCGTGATGTGGCGCCTGGCGATCTGGCGAACGACAATCCGGCTCATCGCCTAACGAGGAGCCGACATGAGCCGCCTGTCGCTGCGTCGCGATCCGGCCAACGAGCAACGCACCAGCAACCTCGAGCTCTTCTACGACCTGGTGTTCGTGTTCACGATTACCCAGGTGTCGCACCTCTTGCTTCCCCATCCGAGTTGGGACGGTGCCGGGCGGGCGGCGCTCGTTCTGCTGGTGGTCTGGTGGGCGTGGCAGTTCACGGTCTGGATGGTGAACGAGCTCGATCCTGAGGCCGTGCCGTTGAGGCTTCTCATGTTCGCGCTGATGCTCGCGAGCATGCTGATGGCGATCGCGATCCCCGAGGCGTTCGGCGACAAGGCGCTGCTTTTCGCCGGGTCGTATGTGGCAATCCAGGTCGGCCGAACCGCGTTTCTGGCGTTTGCCGCCGCGGCCGCCGGGTCGCTCGAACGTATCCGCGCGAACCAGATCCTTGCCTGGTTCTGCGTCGCCGGGGTCGTCTGGATCGCCGGGGCCTTAGCGAGCGACCGCGTGCGGATCGTCATGTGGATCGTCGCTTTGGCCATCGATTACGCGGGGCCGCTCGTCACGTTCCGGGTGCCGGGGCGCCAGCGGGTCACGGCAGATGCGTGGGAGGTGGGAACGTCCCACTTCACCGAGCGCTTCAGCCTGTTCGTGATCATCGCCCTCGGTGAATCGATCGTGCTGATCGGGGGGACGACCGCCGAGCTGCCACTCGACACGGCCCGTGTCGCGGCCTTCGTCGGCGCGTTCCTCGGCACCGCCGCTTTGTGGTGGCTTTACTTCACCTCGGTGGCCGAACGGGCCGAGCGCGCCCTTGCCGCCAGCGCGAACCGGACCCTTCTGGCCCGAGATGCCTACACCTACGGACATGCCCTGATCGTCGCCGGGATCATCCTCACCGCCGTGGGCAGCGAGCTGGTCATCGCCCATCCAGGAGACGAACTCGACCGCGCAGCGTTGATCGCCGTGGTCGCCGGGCCCGCCTTCTACCTGCTCGCCCAACTGTTCTTACGTTTGCGGATGACCGGGGTGCTCAGCGTCAGGCGCGCGACCGGGATACTCGGGTGTGTCGCCGTCGGCCTCATCGGCGCCGCCGTGCCCGCGCTCGTCGTGGGGCTGCTGCTCCTGGGTGTGCTCGTCGGGCTGATCGCCTCCGACACGATCGTCGGCAACCGACGCGCGGCTATTCCGGGCTCGGCAGGATGAGCACCCGCCGGACCTTCGCGTCGATGGCGTAGGTGGCACGACGAGAGCGGCGCTCCCTGAGGGTCGACGTCGACCCTCCAGCCCACGAACCCCGCGCGGCGAAGATCGCGGGAGATCACGATTTGTCCCTCGTTCAGCGACGTGCAGTTCGGGCCAAACTGCACGAGGTCCCTCGAAATGCGTCGGAGCAGGTCGGCGAGGTTCGCGGCTGCGGCCGCATCGACCCGGTATCCCTGGAGGCCGAGGTTCTCGCAGGTGCCGGGCCCTCCCGGGAAAACTCCTACCCCGCTCGTTGCCAGCACGCACGCCGTGAGGGATGCAGGGCGCGGGTCGGGGGCGTCGTCGCAGCCATGGCCCCCTGCCTCCACAGCCGCCGACAGGTCTCGACCGGAGAAGCGTGGTCTCCCCAAAATCACCGCGATGTTCGCGTCGGTGAGCGACGCACGATCGGCGCACATCACCCCGCCGGTCAACGCCGCCTGGGAGTCCTGTGTGGTGAACACGCCCGTCGCGGCCGCCACGCCACCGCCGGCGATCAGGGCGCCCGCGGCGACCACCACAACGCGCTGCGTGCGACGGCTCGGCCGACGGCGTGATCGATGAGCCGCGACCGGAGGCTTGCGTTGCGACGACCGCACGCAGCTCTGACAGCAGACCTGTCTCGAAGCCGCCCATGGGATCATCGCGTTCGGGGGGCATCTGATCACGGGTCATGGGCGGGTTCTCCCGGTTGGGACTGGACAGCGAGGTTCGGTGCGTCGCTCTGGGCGGCGACGCACGCCGCGAATCGCCGGCGGGCTGCCCAAGCGAGGCGCATCCGCAGTGCCGCAGGACGGACAGCCAGAATCTTGGCGGCGGCCGTGGCGCCGAGGCCGTCGATGATCACGAGCTCCAGAACGGCCTGGTCATCGACGGAAAGCTCGGCGAGCGCAGCTCGCAACGTGCGGCGCCAGACGGCCGCGTCGCTCTGCTCCTCGAGTCGCAGAAGTCGTCGGACTCGAGGAGCCGTCGTCCCTCGAGCCTTCGGAGCGCCGATTGCTCACGGTAGGCTTGGAGGCGGCGAGTCGAGATCGTGTTGCGGCGATGCCGAGAAGTCACACCGTGGCATCGCGGCGGCCGTCGAACCGGGCAGCGGAGTCGATCACCGCGAGAAACACATCGGCAACGACATCGGCGGCATCCTCCGGGCCGGAACACCGCGAAGACGCAAAGCGGACGATGCGCCCGACACGGCGCCGGTAGAAGGCCTCGACGGCGTCGGGTCACCACCGAGGCGACGAAGCAGTTCGGGACCACTGGTGCCGGTCATCAGTGAGGTGTTGTCCGCAGCGGCCGGGGGTGCAACAGGAGGTCGATCAGCCGGTGGGTGTACCGAATCGGCGCAGCGCGATCAGCGTGACACACGCCGCGGCGAGTATTGCGACCAGACCGACGATCGCGGCAACCTGCATCCCGTCGACGAAGGCGTTGCGCGCTGCTTGCAGAAGGGCGGTTCCCGACGCGCCAGAGACCGACTCGGCCGCCTCGGTCGCCCCGCCCAGCGTGTCGCGCGCCATCGCCGCTCGAGCGCCCGGCACTCCGGCCGGGACCGCGTCGATCATGCGGTCGCGGTAGAGGGCGACGCCGATGCTCCCGAGGATTGCGATGCCCAGCGCTCCCCCGAGCTCGGCGCCGGTCTCGGAGATCCCCGACGCCACACCCGCACGTTCGGGTGGCACGGTGCCGATGATCACGTCGGTGGCGAGCGTGACCACGGGCGCCATCCCGAGCCCGAGAACGAACGAGGCGAACACGATGTGCGCGAGCCCGGAATCGGAGTCGACCATCGCGAGGATGGCCAGCCCGGCGGCGGCCACCACAAGGCCGATGGCCATGACCACACCGGTCCTCACACGGCGTACCGCGAACGGCGCCAGCATCGAGCCGGCGATGAACCCCGCCGTCGAGGGGAGCGTCCACGCCCCGGCCTTCAGCGGTGAGAGGCCGAGGACAAGCTGCAAGTACTGAGCGGTGAACAAGAACGTGCCGAACGCGACACCGATCACCACCGTGTTCGCCGCCAACGACGCCACGAAAGCGGGGATACGGAACAGCGAGAGGTCGATCAGGGGGACGGTCAGCCGGCGCTGGCGGAGCACGAACGCGATGCCGGAAAGCACACCCACGAGAATCGGTACCGAGGTCATGAAACCCCACCCGCTCTCGGCGAGATGCTTGATGCCGTAGACCACGGCAAGAACCGCAACGAGCGAAAGCACCGCACTTGGAAGGTCGAGGCGGCCGGCGTCGGCGTCACGGAACTCAGGCAACAACTTTGGGCCGATCACGAGGAGCGCGGCCATGACGGGCACGGCCAAGAGAAACACCGACCCCCACCAAAAGAACTCCAGCATCAGCCCGCCAAGAAGCGGGCCGATGGCCGCCCCGACAGAGAAACTGGTCGCCCAGACGCCGATCGCGACGGTGCGCTGCTGCGGGTCGAGGAACATGTTGCGGATCAACGACAGCGTCGAGGGGGCGAGCGTCGCGGCAGTGATGCCGAGCAGCGCTCGCGAGGCGATCAGCATCTCGACCGAAGTCGAGAATGCCGCGACTACGGACACCACACCGAAGGCCGCGGCGCCGATCAGGAGCAGTTTACGTCGGCCGATACGGTCACCCAGTGTGCCCATCGTGATCAGGCAACCGGCCAGCAGAAACCCGTAGATATCGGTGATCCACAGAAGCTCGGAGCTGGTCGGCGCGAGATCCGCGGTGAGTGAGGGCACCGCGAGGTACAGCACGGTGAGGTCCATCGAGTAGAGAACGCACGGAAGCGCGATGACGGCGAGCCCGATCCACTCGCGGCGCCCGGCGCGCACCGGGACGGCCTGTGGATCAGTTGTCACCGGCTCCTATACCTCCTGAAGAACGGACAGGATGTTGCCGGCGGGATCTTTGAACCACGCGATGTGCGGACCGTCGCCCCGCATGATGCCCTTCGCGTCCTGCGCGGCGCCGTCGTAGAGCTCGAACGTCACGCCTCGTTCCACCAGACCGTCCACAGCCGCGTCGATGTCGTCAACCTGGAAGTTGAGGATCGTGTAGTTCGACGGAACCATGTCGGGCTTGTCGTAGAGGAGCGTGTCGCGCCCGCCGGCCAGATGGAGCGTCATCAGGTGGTCGTTGCCGGCCGAAGTTGTCCTCAGCCCGAGAACCTCCGAATAGAACTTGCTGGCGCGGCCGAGGTCGTCAACTGCGAAACCGCTGTATGCGGGCGTGTCGGCGAACATAGTGACCCTCTCCTTCGTCGTCAGTGTGGGGTATTCGCTCGGGCGAGCAGCACAGCGAGCTTGTCGAAGCACTCGGCCCAGCCCTCGTTGTGGCCGTCGCGGCTCTCGTCAGAGATAAAGACGGCTTGGCGGAAATGCATCTCGGTGCGACCGCCGAGGTCGGTGAGCGTCACCGTGATGAGCATCTCGTGCTCCGCGCTGCCATCCGCCGTCTCCCAGGCGGTGGTGAACGACAGCCGCTCCGGTGGCACGACTTCGCGCCAGATTCCGTGACTCCATACCTCCCCGTGCTCGTCGGATTTCATGCACATCCGCCACGTACCACCGGGGATCGCATCGCCCTCGATGAGCGGCACCGTGAAGCCCTCCGGCCCGGACCACTCAACGAGCTGTTCGGGTTCAACCCATGCGGCGAAGACGAGTTCTCGGGGAGCGTCGAAGATCCGTGTGATCTCGAGGGCGGGTCCGGTATCGGGCTGTGGAGCCGCTGTCATGGTGTCGTTCCTTTCTGGATCAGCTGCAGGTGCTCGTCGAGGCGATCGAAGCGCGCCTGCCAGACATCGCGGTACTGCTCGATCCAGTCGTTGGCCGCGTCGAGCGGCTTTGCGTTCAGGCGGCAGGGGCGCCATTGCGCGTCACGGCCGCGCGAGATCAGGCCGGCGCGCTCCAGAACCTTCAGGTGCTTGCTGACCGCCGGCAGGCTCATCGCAAACGGCTTGGCAAGGTCGGTGACCGTTGCCTCACCGGAGGCCAGGCGCTCGAGGATCGCTCGGCGTGTGGGATCGGCGAGGGCAGCGAAAGTCCGGTCGAGTTGCTCGGTCATAACGATTAACCAATCGGATAATTAACCTCATGGTTTTCTACAACCGACAGGTGGCCCGCGTCAAGGACGTTCGCCCGGTTGCCGACGACCGTGGACGCTGGAGGACGGACGCGATTCGGCCTACGGTCGGTGGAGGCCCTGCACTCGCACGAGAAGGATCACCGTGACCGCGTTCCTCAAGACTCCTGCTGGACGTTTCCGCGCTGCCGCCGTCGCCGAGGCCCTGTCCTGGACGGCCCTTCTTGTGGGGATGCTCTTCAAGTACGTGATCGGCGACAGCGAGGCAGGCGTGCAGATCTTCGGTCCCGTCCACGGAGCCCTCTTCGTCGTCTACGTCGCCGTTGCCTTCGCAACGTGGACGGCGCTCGGATGGCGCATGCGCGTGGGCCTCGTCGCGCTCGTGGCGAGCATCCCGCCCTTCGGCACGCTCGTGTTCGAGCGCTGGGCGACGCGGCGGGGCCTACTCAGCGGTGTAGTGGGATCTGCGGAGCCGACGGCGGCCTGAGGTCGGGGTCGCCGACAAGAGCGGCGATGATCTCGGCGGTTCCGGGAGGGCCCATGCGTGTTCTCACCGGGGCGGCCTCGATCATCGGCGCGGCCACGCAAAGGGCCGGAGCAGTGGGCGGCGAAGACGCCAATCCATGCCCTTTCGGAGACTTCATCGCGGGGCCCTGACCGCACTGATCATCACCACGACGGCGCTGGCTGGCGTGCCTGCGACCCACGCTAGGCCGGCGGCGCCTCCCGCCACGGCCGAGGCCGGGGTGCTTGGGCTCGGTGCGCAGGGACCGACGGTTCGGGCCCTGCAACGCGAGCTGCGATCACGCGGCTTCCGCGTCGCCAACGACGGGGTCTATGGCCCTGCCACGCGCCGGGCGGTTGCTCGGCTCCAGCGGCGCTTGGGGTTGAGGGTGAACGGCGTGGTCGACCGACCGCTGCTGTGGTGGCTCGGACTGTCGGTGTGCGAGCTGCCCGGCCCCACCACGGCCCGCGGCGGCGCCGACGGGCGCCTGCGTCTGGGCGCCTACGGCCCTCAGGTATGCACCCTGCAACGGGCCCTTGCCCGCTCGGGCGAGCAAATCGCCGTCGATGGCGGCTACGGGCCTGAGACGCGGGCCGCAGTGCGACGGGCCCAGCGGCGTCTCGGGCTGCGGCCGACGGGCGTCGCCGACGGCGTTCTTCGGGCGCGCCTGCGCGCGAATCGAGGAACCCCGGCGACCCCGTCGGGCGCGCTACTGGCGATCGGCGCCGAGGGCCCCGTCGTACGGCGCCTGCAGGCCGCGCTGCGCCGCCAGGGATTCTCGGTGGCGCTCGATGGCGCCTTCGGGCCACGCACGGGCCGAGCCGTCGCGCGGTTCCAGCGACGGGAGGGGCTCGCCGTCAACGGCGCGGCCGACATCGGGCTGCTGCGCCGCCTGGAGGCGACCCGGGCGCGCCATCTCGCCACGTTTCCCGTACCTGGCCCGCACAGTTTCTCGAATGACTTCGGCGCACCGCGACACCAGGGTAGCCATGAGGGCATCGACATCGTTGCCCCCGCCAGCGCACCCGTCGTCGCGGTAACCGACGGTGTGATCGATCGCATGAGCCGTACCGACACCGGCCTTGGAGGAATTCGCCTCTGGCTGCGCGACGCCGCCGGGACGACCTACTACTACGCTCATCTCGGCTCCATCCCGGGCGGGCTGGAGGTCGGCGTGAGTGTGCGGGCAGGCCAGCAGGTCGGGGCGATCGGCCGCACCGGCGACGCGCGTGGAGGCGTTTTCCACCTCCACTTCGAGATGCACCCGGGCGGCGGCGCCGCGGTGAACCCATACGCCGAGCTGGTCGATCTCGATCCCGCGGGGGCCTGAACCCCGTCGTATCGAGGATCTTGCGCGGCACGACGTTCGGGCCGCGTGCTTCGCCGCCCTCGACGCTCTGCACGCGGGCTGCGACCCCGACATCCCCTGGGCGGACCTCACACGAGGCTTCAACTTCTGATCGCGAACGCCAGCCTCCCCGTCGACTGCATAACGATGCGCAACCCCAATGCTAAGATGCCGCGCATGCGAACCACCGTCACTCTCGACGACGTGCTCTTTCGCGAACTCAAGGCTCACGCCGCGCAGAGCGGGCGCACGATGGGCTCAGTTATCGAGGACGCCGTGCGGGTTGCCTTCACCCTCCGCGAGGCGCCGTTGACGGAGTTGCCAGACCTCCCGACCTACGGCGGAACGGGGCTCCTTCCGGGCGTGGATCTCTCGAACAACGCCGCACTCCGCGACCTGATGGACTCGGCCGAGGGCGTGGATGCTCTGCGTTGACGTCAACGTCCTCGTCTACGCGCATCGCAAAGAGTCACCGCGCCACGCCGACTACCGAGAATGGCTCAACGCCGCTCGTGTCGCAGACGAGCCGCTCGGCATCAACGACGCGGTGCTTTCTGGATTCTTGCGCATCGTCACCCATCCCCGCGTCTTCGTCGATCCAACCCCTCTGACCGAGGCCTTGGGTTTCGCCCAGATCATGCGCGAATCGCCATCTGCGGTCACGCTCTCGCCCGGACCACGGCACTGGTCGATCTTCGCGAACCTCTGCGAGCGAGGTGAGGCGCGGGGAAACCTGATCCCTGATGCCTTCTTCGCGGCGCTCGCGATCGAGTCGGGCTCGACGTGGATCACCGCGGACCGCGGGTTCGCCCGTTTCCCGGGCGTGAAGGTCGCAAACCCGCTCGGCGAGCCCTGAGAGTTCCTGCGGCGTGACCCTTGAGGAGATCGCGCCGCAGGAGCGAGGGCTCAGCGGACTCTCTTGCTGACCTTCGCGACAGTCGTGGAGCCGGCGCGAAGCTCGGCGGTGAGCAGCCCGGCGCGGATGCCGGTGCCGCTGAGGGTGCTGCGCAGCTGATTCGCCGACCCGATGGAGAACGTGGCGATCGTTCGCGTGGCCTGGGTCCACCGCACCTTCAGCTTGCTCCCCAGGGCCGTGACCGGAAGGGCCGCGAAACGGAACGTCGCCACCGCCCGCGTGCGCGAGGCCGTGAGGCTCTTGGCCGACACGACGCCTTCCCGAGGAGCGGTGATGGTCAGAGTCGAGGTCAGTGTCCCGCCGGGGCCGACGAGGGTCAGCTTGTACGCACCCGGAAGCAGGTTCGCGGGC
>JANLSO010000143.1:0-1995 GCA_031362405.1 Thermoleophilia bacterium
AAGTGCACGAACAGGTCCTTGCCCCCGTCGTCGGGCGTAATGAACCCGAAGCCCTTCTCACCGTTGAACCACTTCACGACGCCTTCCGGCATGTTTCCTCCACCATTTTTCGGCAGGGAGATCACGACACCCGCCGTCGGAAGAAACCCACCGACGCCGCCGTTCGTCCCTCTTTGTTCGCGCCCCTAGGTATGGGGTCGCTGGCGGAAGATTAGGGGAAGCGGCCGAGATGTCGAGTGGAGGCGTCTTTCAGAGCCGTCGTGAGGCCTCGTCCGCGTGCGTTTTCAGCCCGGGAAAGAACCGTTCGACGGCCACAATGGTCTGCAAAATGGCTACTTGGACCTCTTCCGCGGCCCGTTGATCGCGGTCGACGTCGACCGCCGGGCCGTCATCCTCGATCCACCCGTGTGCCGGCCCCGGACATCCCGCCGCAGTGGCGATCTGGCGCCAACTCTCAGGAATCGGGTCGACGATCTCGATGCCCGCCATCTCCGCTGCGAGCGCGGCCCAGGCCCGTGGTGGAGCGACGCACGGGTTGTAGCCCCCGCCCCCGTGTGCCACCCAGCGACCGTCGCAGACCTCGCCGGCCAGCATGCGTAGACGCCGCCACAGGTGCGGGTAGAGCGGCATCGTCGTGAGCAGATGCGAGAGCGGATCGGCGTGGTGGTGGTCGACTCCGCACTGGGTGACGATCGCGTCGGGCGCGAACGACCGCACGACGGGCTCGACGACCTCCACCATCGCGCGGCGGTACGCGTCGTTACCGGCGAACGGCGGCAGCGCGAGGTTGACGGCGGTTCCCGGTGCCTCGGCTCCGCCCGTCTCGGCGGCGAAACCGGTGCCCGGAAACAGGTGGCGCCCGCTCTCGTGCACCGAAACGGTCAGCACGCGGGGTTCGTCGTAGAAGATCCACTGGGTGCCGTCGCCATGATGCACATCGAGGTCGATGTAGGCCACGCGCTCGAGCCCGGCGTCGAGCAACGCCTGGATGGCGACGGCCGTCTCGTTGTACATCCCGAACCCCGCGGCCCGGTTGGCCTGGCCGTGGTGCGAGCCCGCGGCAGGAACGAACGCCATCCGCGCTTCCCCGGTGGCGACCGCTTGGGCGCCCCGTGCCGCCGCCGCGCACACCCGCGCCGAGTCGTCGTGCAGCCCCGGGTAGGCGTTGTTGTCGCCACCGACGCCCCACTGGCGGGCCTCGGGGGCGGCGGCGAGGGCCGGGGTTTCGCTGTAACGGCGCACGGCGCGGATGAACGCCGGCGCGAACACCCGGGCAAGCGCCTCATCGCTGAGCACCGGCGGGCACGGCTCGAGCGCAACGCCCACGGCATCGAGGATTCCGGCCTCGCGGCAGAGCGCCATGGCGAGCTGATGACGACGCGCGTCGGTCGGATGATCACCGCCGAAACGCATGCCCATCGTGTCGTCGTGAACGATCAGCAGGCGATGTGGCGGGTCGGTCACGGCGAGATGCTACGCGGCTATACGCCCGGTTGTGATTTGCGCGCCCGGGATGCAAATCGCCAGTTCATGTGTAGAGCATGTAACGCCGGGTCGTCGCGGTTCGGGAGGCCCGGCGTTCGCCGCCCACCATGAAAGACGTTTGCGTGAGGACCATCCCGACCTCACACGATCGATCCCGCCGAGCCCGACGCGTTGTGGCGACGCGTTGCGTCGGGGGGGCCCTCAGCCTCGTTGCGGCGGCATCCGCCACGGCTCAGATCGGAACCTCTACGCCCACCACCAGCGCCAATACGATCGTGGTGATCGCCACCGGCCAGGCCGAGGTGAAAGCGGCGAACCGCACCAGCAATGCGTCGATCAGGGCCGCGGTGCTCGACGCGCAGCGCACCGCCACCCCTCGCGGGATCATCAACGCTCGTGTCTCGGCCGCCGTCGTGGGGAACGCGGCCGGTCTGACCGTCGGCGCCATCATTTCGGTCGAGGATCAGTCTCTTTTCTCCTCTCCGGGGTTCAATTACTCGTTCGGTGTGA
>JANLSO010000147.1:0-3063 GCA_031362405.1 Thermoleophilia bacterium
CCACACCCCCCCCCCCGCCTCTTTCCCCCTGCCGTGGCAAACCCTCACCCTAAACCCGGTTTTATTTTGGCTGGGGGGCCCCCTGCCCACACGGGGGCCCCGCCACGGCCGATAACCCAGGCGAAGAATGGATTGGCCTTCGGGTTCTCGGCCACTCAGGTTCATGGAGGAACCAGTGATCACCCTGCACAAGCTCAACGGTGACGCCGTGGTCGTTAACGCGGACCTCATCGAGACCATCGAAGCCACGCCCGACACGCTGGTGACGCTCGTCGACCGACGACGCTTCATGGTCGGGGAGGCCGTCGAGGACGTCGTCCGGCTCGTGCTGGAGTACCGCCGTGCGGTTGGCGCTGTTGCGCTTGCACCGTCGGCTGCCGCGGTGATCAGGGACCTCGCCAGCGTGTCGCTTCGCGCGACGTCGAAAACGGAGTACGGACGCTCATGAGCTCCCCCATCGGACTCGCACTTGCACTGATCCTCATCCTTGTGGGAATGATGCTCAAGGGTGGGACGATCGCCGGCATCATCAGCCCGGCGGCTTTCCTGATGGTGGTCGGTGGCACCCTCGGCGTGATGGTCGCCAGCACCGGCCTGAAATCGATTCCCCACATGGTTCGGTTGTTTGTCGGCCCGGGCATCAAGGACCCGCCGGAAGAACGCCCCGAGACCATCAACAACCTCATCGGCTTTGCCGAGAAGGCTCGTCGCGAAGGCCTTCTGGCCCTCGAGAACCACGCCCGTGAGATCGAGAACCCGTTCCTGAAAAAGGGTGTGCGGCTGGTCGTCGACGGCACCGATCCCGAACTCGTGAAGGACATCCTCGAGACCGAGATCGACGAGATCGAGACGCGGCACGATCGTAACCAGGAGATCTTCCGCAACGGCGGCGCGTTCGCCCCGACCATCGGCATCCTCGCAACCGTACTTTCGCTGGTCGGCGTGCTTCAGCACCTCGACCGTCCTGCGACGCTTGGGCCGGAGATCTCCGCGGCCTTTCTCGCCACCTTCTACGGCGTGTTCATGGCCAATTGCTTTCTCTACCCGGTGGCGAACCACCTTCGTCGTCGCACCGAGGCCGAGGTCTCCAACATGGTGCTCGTCGTTGAGGGCGTGCTGTCGATCCAAAGTGGTGACAACCCGCGGGTCCTCGCTCAGAAGCTGTGGAGCTTCGTTCCGCCGGCGATGCGGCCCAGCGACGAGGCCGGAGCCAGCACTCCCACCCCGGACGCCGTCCGGGCTGAGGCGGCCTAGCCCTCATGGCCGGACGCCCCCGCAAAGGCATCAAACATCAGGATGAGCGCTGGCTGATCACCTACGCCGACGTTCTCACCCTGCTGTTCGTGCTGTTCATGGTGCTCTTCTCGATCTCCGTGGTGAACGACGGCAAGTTCCGGGTCCTGCGTGAATCGCTGTCACAGTCGTTCTCTGGAGGAATCATCGAGGGCGGTCAGAGCGTGATCTCCGACGGCGGGGGAACCCCCAGCGTCTCGCCGGTCGTCGACACGCCGCCCGGCGTCGTAGCCCCGGCGATTCCGGGTCCGCTCGGGATCACCCTCCAGACCGCATCGGCCGAACAGGCTCTCGAGAACTCGCAGCTCGAACGGGCCAAGGCCGTGATCGAGGCCGAGGCCACGCGGGCCGGTGTCGCCAGCAAGATCTCGGCGACCATCGACGAGAACGGTCTCTCGGTGCGATTGAACGCCGACCCGTTCCTGTTCGACTCGGGCTCGGCGACCCTGCGGCCCGGCAACGGGAAGCTGCTCGCGGTGATCGCTCGCGCGGTCCGTGGTCTCCCAAACCCGATCGATATCCAGGGCCACACCGACAATCGGCCGATCTCGACTGGTCAGATCATCGACAACTTGGATCTGTCGACAGATCGCTCCAACGCCGTGCTGCGGGCGCTCGTCGCTGGGCGTGTGGTGCGCACCCGCACCCGCGCGATCGGCTACGCCGAGACGCGGCCGATCGCTCCGAACGACACGTTCGCGGGGCGCGCAAACAACCGTCGCGTCGTGATTCTGGTCCGTCGTCTCAATGGCACCCCCACACCGTCAACCTCCGCCCCCGTCGGCGGGTAGTCACTGCCGAGGAGGCAACCCCATGATGAGTAAGAGAAACCTTTTGATCCTGGCGCCGGTGCTCCTGGTAGTGATCGCGGCCGGGGCATTCTTCGGGCTCGGAATCGGCAAGTCGGCCCCGGTCAACGACAAGAAGCTGATGAAGCAGGCCGGCCCGGTCTACACCCTGGTCGACCCGTTCGTCGTCAACCTCGCCGATTCCGGTGACCGCCGCTTCGCCAAGGTCGGCGTGGCCCTGCAGGTCAGCAAGTTCTCGGCGGGCAAGATTCCCGCCGCCGAGCCGGGCGTACTCGCGACGAAGATCGAGCAGGAGCCCGAGCTGCGCGACATCGTCATCTCGACCCTGCAGGACCGCACCGCTGCGAAGCTCGGCACCACCGCGGGCCGCGACGAGGTCAAGGCGACGATCGTCAGCCGCATCAACGAGGAGACCGAACTGCGGGTGCTTTCGGTCTATTACACCGAGTTCGCGGTCCAGTAGCCGCGCGCACACACAGAAGAAAGTGCCACCACCCGTGCCACTTCGGCGGTTCAGGCCCCGATGTGGGGATCCTCGGAGAGCTCGATATGAACGTGCGTGCCCCCGGGGCCGGATTCGATCAGCACGACGTCCATGAGCTGACGCACGATCCACAGGCCGCGCCCCCGGCGTCCGTAGGGCTCGGGTGGGTGAGAGCGCCATACCCGATCACGGTCGAGGCCGGTGCCGACATCGTCGACCTCGACGACGAGGCGGCCGTCCCACCAAGCCTCGACCGTGATCGGGGCGCGACCGTGTTCTTGGGAGTTGGCGATCAGCTCATCGAGCGCGAGGGCCAGGTCGCTGGCCCGCTCGTCGAAGCCCAGGCTCTGGGCGTACGCCTTCATGGCGAGGCGCACCGGGGGAATCTCGGCGGGGTCCGGCCCCAGCGTGACCCGGTATCGGGTGCCGGTGGCCGCATCGCGCGGGTGGTCGGCCTGGCTCATCGGGATCCGCAAC
>JANLSO010000151.1:0-4931 GCA_031362405.1 Thermoleophilia bacterium
CAGAGCCGCCGCGAGGCATGACTCGACATCCCGCTCGAGCGGTTCGTGGCTCTGCATATGCACCCCCTTCGCGCGCTTCAGTCGCTTCATGACCATAAAAAAAGTGGGCTTCCGAGCCCACTCACCCCGATAACGCCAGACTTCGTCAACCGCGGAAATGGCAGGATAGCACCCGCTCCCGCCCACGTCTGGGGCTATTCCAGCACGAGGGTGACCGGCCCGTCGTTGCTCAGCGACACCTGCATATGGGCACCGAAGGTTCCCGTCGCGACGCCCACGCCCTTCGCGCGAAGGGCGCTCACCAGCAGGTCGATCAGCGGTTCGGCTACCTCGGGGCGCGCCGCCGCCGTCCACGATGGCCGGTTCCCGCGGCGGGTTTCGCCCAGCAGGGTGAACTGGCTGACGACGAGCACCTCGCCGCCGATATCGCTCAGGCTGCGATCGAAGGGGCGCTCGCCGTCGGCGCTCGGAAAGATCCGCAGGGCACAGATCTTGCCCGCGAGCCGCGTGGCGTCGGCGGGTTGATCCTCGACCCCGATGCCGACAAGCGCCAGGATTCCGCTGCCGATCTCCCCCACCGTGGTGCCCGCGACCTCGACCCGCGCACGGCTGACCCGTTGGATGACGATCCTCACGTGCGAAACCTAACGACGGCGTACTCTTGGCGACGATGACCGGCCCTTCCTCCGCCCGCCTCGCTCGTGCTCTTGACGCTCTCGGCGCCGATTCCGAGCGGATCGGCGAGAATACGTGGAGTGTGCGCCTCCCCTCTGTCAAGCGCGGCGCGATCACGGTGGGAATCCTCTGTGCCGAGCGGACGGCCAGCTTCAACGTCTTCTTCATGCGTGGCCCCGACCGCGCCCACGCCGACGTCTACCGCGGGCTGCTGCGCAAGAACCTCGACCTGCGTGACTGGCGTTTTGCGGTCGACGACGGCGGCGACCTGTTTCTCGCCGCCGCTGTCGCGGTCAGCGAGCTCAGCGAAGCCCGGCTGGACGAGCTTCTCGGAGCCCTTGTCTTCGCCGTCGACGAGACCTTCGAGGGAGTCCTGCGCACCGGCTTCGAGGTCCCCGAGGGCGCGGTCGTGGGAGACCATCCTCACGACTGACGACGTCTCCCTGGGCGTCGGTGACCAGAAGATCAACGCACATGAGAATGCCGCGCCAGAGAACGTCGTGCCTTCGCTCCTGGGAACGCGGATCCCCAGTTGGCGGTGAGAGGTGCCGATGGCACGACCATCAGCGGCGGGACAGATTCTCCACTCGGGACAGCCCCGGTCGGGGCGACGGGCACCACTCCATGCGCGGGTTGCGACGGTGGCCGACAGCACCGCGGCGCACTGCGCTGTGCCACAGGGACGTTTCTGTTCGTGAGCCGCGCAATCACACCGCCCGAGTCATCGCTGCTGTGGAAAGCGGCGAGGCCGTCGTTCTCACCGTTCATGGCCGGCCGGTCGCGGACATCGTGCCAAGAGAAACGCGCAGCGAGCGTCGTCCGACCCAGGTGCTTCTGGCCGAACTCGACGAGGTCGCGGCGTTGGCACAAAGCGTTGGAGTCACGTCGAACGCCGCCGACTTCGATGTCGGGCTGATCACCAACGATATGTTCGATTGGCGGGACATCCTTGACACGAGCATTCTCATCGCACGTGAGCTACTGCTCTCGCTCAGGGCCTGACAGTGTGGACGCAGGATTCCGACTTCGAGATGCTCGCCGCTGTGGCGCCTGACCTCGTCGTCCACGCCGGACAGAGAGGAGCAACCTCAGGTCTCGGGGGCCTCGGGGGCGAAGAAGCGGGCGAGCTTGTAGTGGGTCGCGGCGAGTCGGCGTTCGCCGAGGCGCTCGAGGCTGCGGGCAAGGCCGTAGTGGGCGAAGCCGTCGGTTGGGGCGAGCTCCACCGCGACGGCGAACTCGTCGCGGGCCTCGCGATAGCGCCGACACGCCAGGTACGCGCGGCCCAGGGTCTCGCGGATCGAGCCCTTTGCAGGTTCGAGGCGACGCGCCAATTCCAAGGGGATCACGGCCTGATGGTAGTCGCGGGCGTCAAGCAGCTCACTGCCGCGAGTAAAGGCCTCGTATGCGTCGAAGCGGTCGGTTTCGGTCATGTGCTCACGCTCGCCGGGCGGCGGACCGTTGGCAACCCCAACCGCGCGCGCAGCCGCCGCCCGCGCGGAGCCCGGGAACCCATCTCGCGGCGCAGACGTGATGACTCTCTCCACGCCACGGCGCCGCTGCCGGCCGCCAACGGGGCGGGGGCGTAGCGCGCGCGCGCGGCCATCGCGTAGAGCCGGTCGGCATCCAGGGCGAGGCGACGGCGCAGCAGCGCGGCGCGCTCCGTGGGCGAGGCCGAAGGAGTCGGGCCGAACCCCAACGCGGTCGCGTGCCGTTCAAGATCGCCCACCGCGGCAAGAACGCGTTGCCGCTCGTCACCGTGGCGGCGGTTCCATGCACGTCGCGCGACGCGTAGACCGGAGGGGACGAGCAGGCCGACCGCAGCGAGACCGGCAAGCAGCGCGACGAGGACCTGGCCCGCCCCCCACCCCGAGCGTCCGCCGGTCTGCGCCGAAACGTCTCCTCCGGAGTCCGCCGGCGCCGCCTCGCGCGGCTGCGGACCGTCGGCCACCGGGGCGACGGGCTCTTGGGCGATCTCAGGACGCTGCGGACCCGTTGTCGGCGGCGGGGAGAAACGCGGAGACGACACCGAAACCCGGTTTGCCGCCGCGCGTCCGGGTGTCGGGTCGAGATTCACCCACCCCTCGCCGGGCAGGTACGCCTCCACCCAGGTGTGGGCATCGCGGTCGAGAATCTCCCACTCTCGGCTGGTGGCGTCGAGGCGACCCTTCGTGTATCCCACGGCCAGCCGCGTCGGGATCCCGATGGAGCGCAGCATCACCGCCATGGATCCGGCGAAGTGCTGGCAGAAGCCCTGCTTGGTGTCGAAGAGGAAGTCAACCAGGGGCGGCTCGCCCGGTTGCGGGCGTGGCGGGGCCTCATCGTAGACGTAGGTCCCTCCGCGTAGGTACGCCTCGATCCGGCTGGCGGCCGCGTAGGGCGACGCGGCGTCGCCGACCACCCGCAGCGCCAGGGCACGCACCCGGGCGTACTCACCGAACTCGGCGGCCGACGGGGTGGCGTCGTCCGATCCCCACAGGGGTACGTCAAACGGTGCGGCGGCAAAGCTCGCGGCGAGGCGGGTCATGCCCAACGGCGCCTCTCCGGGGGCGTACTCGCGCGCGGCCAGGAGCGTCGCGGGGTCGGGGTCGCTCGGGGAGATGGTCGCGAGATACTCATCGCCGGGCTCGACGCCGGGGGTCACCTGGATCGTGTCGGCCCGCAGATCAGCCGTCCCAGTGAACTCACCCACGAAGCTGACCGGCGGGCCGCCGGCCATCAGCAGCGGCGAGCGGAGCCCCTCGACGCGTACGCGTTGCTGGATCGTGTCGCGGTCGGCCGGGGGCTCGGTGACGCTGACCGTTCCGTCCGAGACGGGCAGCTGCTGGGACGAGACCCGCGTATCGACAACGAATGCGTTGCCGTCGAACGACGTCAGAGTGGCGGCGCGCAGCGACAGGCCCAGCGGGCTCGACACCCTCATGACCACACGCGGCGAATCGGGCCAGCGCAGCTGCCCGTAGGTCTGGGCGACGTCGAGGCCGCCCGCCGATGCGGTGCTGCTGCCGACCCCCCATGCACGCCAATCCCACCAGGCGGGCCCGGGGGCGGCGGGCCCTGACGCGAAGACCAACGCCACCGCGAGGCTCGAGATACCGACCGCGATCGCACGCGACGCCGCCCCGGGGCGCGGTTCGGCACGGTGCCAGGCGGTCAGCGCCAGCACCGCGAGCAGCGCGGCCAGCGCGAGGACCCCGACGAGCAACGGAGCGCCGGGGGGCTCGACTGTCCAACGATACGAGAGCCCCAACCCGGCAAGCACGACGGCCGCCGCCGCACGCCGTCGGACCAGCAGTTGCCAGCACACCGCGGCGACGAGCGCCGCCAAGCCGAAGTCAAGGAGTGCCACGAACGCGGGATGGTCGTTTGGCGCGGCCGGGACGATCGCGCTCTCGGCGGCCGACAGGCCATCGGGAATGACCCGACCGACCCGTGACCAGGCCGTGGAGTCCACTCCAATCAGATCGATCAGTGACTGACGGGTTGCCAGCGCAGCGATCAACGGCAACGCGACGGCCGCGGCGATCGCGGGGCGAAGGTGTCGGCCGCGCCCGCGTGCGGGGGTGACGAGGGCCGGGGCGGCCGCGAGAAGGGCGATCAGCCCGAGATGGAAGGGCGATACCTCGCGTGTCAGGCCGGCCCAGGTGATGACCACGGCGATGACCGCGATGGCGGTGGCGGCCAGGTTTCGAATGCGCTCAGACACGGCTCACCGTGCGACGGCGTCCGGGCGTCGCGAGCATCGAGGCGATCGCCGTCTCATCGGGTACCCGAATCGTCACGACGCCGGCCCGCAGTGCCACTGGCGCCCGGGCCGCCACGCTTCCTGCGAGCACCAAGACGATCTCGCGTCCGGCCGGTGCGGCGATTTCGAGGGCCGCGGCGTCGGGCCAGGCGGTGACGACCGCCAGAGCCCCGGCGCGTGCCGGGCCGGCAGGACGCATGCCGCTCGATGCCGGGCGACCACCCCCCGAGCGCACGCGCGCAAGGGCCCGCTCGTGCGCCGCCCACGTGCCCGCCACGGGGCCCGACGCGTCAGTGATCCACAGTTGCGCCCCGTCCCCGGCGACGCGAACGATGCTTGCGGCGATCACCACCGCGAGCTCGAAATCGGCGGCGGTGACCGGGCTGTCGGCGGGTGGTGCGCTGACATCGAGCACGACGATGGCCAGCGGGCTGGCGGCGGTCGTCGGATGAAACTGCTTGGTCTGCAGACGGCCGCGCTTGGCAGATTGACCCCAGTGCACACGCGACAGGGG
>JANLSO010000067.1:0-1918 GCA_031362405.1 Thermoleophilia bacterium
GCGGCGCGACGTTTTTGACGTGCAGCAGCGCCGCGCCGCGGCCGATGGCGCCGACGTGTGGGCCAGAGCCGCCATGGCGGCGGAGGCCGCGGCGCGAGAGGGTGCGCAGCGGGAGGCGCGAACGTTCCTGCTCCGCATTGAAGAAATCGAGCAATCTCTCGAACATCTGCAGCTGCCCTCACGTTTGGCCCGCTTGGAGCGCGTTCGTCAGCTCAACGCGACCCCGGCTGCCATTGCGTCCTCGCTGAGCCCCTCGACCGAGCCGCCCCTCGACTACCTCGCGTTTGAGGCGCGATTCCGTGGCTCGGAAGAAACGATCCGCGCACGGCAACAGGTTTACGTCGATCTTCTTGCTGGCCGACGGCAGGTTGTTGACCTGGGCTGCGGGCGCGGCGAACTTGTCACGTTGCTCGCGCAGGCGGCCATCCCCGCATACGGGGTGGATACGAATGCCGATTTCGTCGACCTCCTCGCCGAGAAGGGCTTGAAGGTGGTGCGACAGGACCTGATGCGCCACCTTGAGGAACTGTCGACCGGCGACGTCGACGGCATTGTCGTGAGTCACGTCGTCGAGCACCTGCCACCCCATGCGGTGTCGCACCTGATCGAGACCGCATGGCAGAAGTTGCCTGAGGGAGGCCTCTTGATCATGGAGACTCCCAACCCGGAGTCGCTCGTCGCCGGATCGATCAACTTTCATCGGGACCCGACGCACCTGCGTCCGGTACACCCCGACACCCTGTCATTCATCTGCGAAAGCACGGGTTTCTCTTCGGTGGAGGTCCTTCGCCTATCGCCGGTTCCCGACTCCGATCGTCTCCCCTTGGCGGGGTCCGAGGCGGGCCCACTTGCCGCTCATCTCGACCGCGTCGTCGTCCGCCTCAACGAACTGATCTACGGCTTCCAGGACTACGCCGTGGTGGCACGGCGTTGAGGCTCTTTACGGGACGGGCCCGTCATGGTCGCCCGCCCTCGCGTGCCGTCGTCTCGACCGCGACCGTGATCTCCTGATGGGTGCGTCGACCGCTACGCGTCGGGTCAACGTCTTTGTGCCGACGCTCGTGCCCTCCGACGCGGTCTCCGACCAAGCCCGCCATCAGGTTCGACTTCTGAACTCGTGGGGCCACGATGCCGTCCTCGTTGCCGACGGATGGCATCCTGACTGTGCGAATGAAGTGCGTGGGCCGACCGACGCTTTGGCAGATCGGCCCAATGCCGCGTGGGTCGTTCACTACAGCATCTGGCCGGACGGGCTCTCTCACATCCTCGACGCACCCGCCGCCGGACCGAAGGTATTTGTCTTTCACAATGTGACGCCTCCGGGTCTTCTGCCACCCGGACCTGTCGCTGAGCGTTGCGCGCGCGCCCTCGACGAACTCCCCGGCCTCGCTGGAAGGTGGGACCTTGTCATCGCCGACTCCGAGTTCAACGCCGCCGATCTGCGCGCCGCCGGTTTTCGCCCCGTCGAGGTGGTGCCACTCCTCATTCCGACCGCCTCGGCGCCTCCGGCTGTGGAACGTGATGAAAGCATCGTCTTTGTTGGACGTATCTCCCCCAGCAAAGGTGTCGACGATCTGATCAAGGCCTTCGGCCTATTACGTCATCTGCACCGACCCGAAGCGACGCTGGAGATCGTCGGGTCTGCCGCCGGTTGGAATCGCTACGCGGCCGGGCTCGAGGCGCTTGCCGCTGAGATCGATTGTGGTGGCATCACCTTCCACGGGGCCGTAAGCGACGACGCCCGAGATGCTTTCTACGCCCGCGCAGGTGTGGTCTGCGTGCTCTCCCACCACGAGGGGTTCTGTGCCCCGTTGGTCGAGGCTATGCGCGCTGGGGCGCCCGTCGTCGCCCGCGACACGGGAGCGGTGCACGAAACGATGGACGGGGGCGGGCTCCTCCTCACGAGTGCTGACCCGCG
>JANLSO010000046.1:0-11042 GCA_031362405.1 Thermoleophilia bacterium
TCGCGGAGATCGGAAGGCGCGACATCAAGAAGGTCCCGACCCTGCGCGGGCGCACCGTCATCAACCTGTTTTTCGAGTCGTCGACCCGCACCTCGACCAGCTTCGAGTTGGCGGCCAAGCGCCTGTCGGCCGACACGATCAGCGTGAAGGGCCAGGGCTCGAGCGTCGACAAGGGGGAGACCCTCAAAGACACGGTGCTGACCCTCGACGCCTACCGGCCCGACGTGCTGGTGATCCGGCACGCGAACGCCGGTGCCTGCGCCCTGGCGGCGCGGTTCACCTCGGCCGCCGTTATCAACGCCGGCGATGGCAAGCACGAGCATCCGACGCAAACCCTGCTCGACCTGTTCACGATTCGCCAGCTGGTGGGCGACGTCGCCGGGAAACACATCGCCTTCGTCGGAGATGTGATGCACTCACGCGTCGCGCGCAGCGGTGCGCTCGGCCTGACGATGATGGGCGCGAGGGTGAGCTTCATCGGACCGCCCACACTGCTTCCGCGTGACTCGGCCGAGGGCCTCGGGGTAACCCTATCCAGCGACATTCGCGACATCGTCGATGCCGACATCGTCTACGTGCTGCGGATGCAGATGGAACGCATGGGACCCGGCGGTTTCGTGCCATCGCTGCGCGAATACGCAGTGCAGTACGGCATCAACCACGACCGCATCCGACCCGGCCAGCGGGTGATGCACGCCGGGCCGATGAACCGCGGCATCGAGATCTCCTCGGCCCTGGCAGACGATCCGGTGGCAATGATCCTCGAACAGGTGGAGAGCGGAATGGCGGTTCGAATGGCGGTTCTCTACGACCTCCTTGCCGAGGGCGTCGCCCCGGCCGACGCCCCAGAGGCGCTCGCGGCGGTCGGCCGATGACGGCCAAGCTGCCTCAGCGTGCCGGCGTCCCCGCGTCGGTGGTGATCCGTGGCGCCCGTGTACTCGACCCGATCGCCGGTATCGACGAGATCCGCGACGTCGTGATTCGTGACGGGGTGGTGGGCGGCTCGGCCGAGGGGCTCGAGGTCGTCGACGGCGACGGGATGCTCGTCGTGCCCGGCTTCGTCGACCCACACGTCCACCTGCGCACGCCCGGACAGGAGTATTCGGAAGACATCGCCACCGGATCGATGGCCGCCGCCGCCGGTGGTTTCGTGACGATCCTCGCCATGCCGAACACCCAACCACCGGTCGATGACGCCCAGGTGCTGGCCGCGCTGCTCGACATCGCCTCCCGCGACGCCGCCGTCCGCGTCGGGTTCATCTGCGCGATCACCAAAGGCCAAAAGGGCTCTCAGCTGACCGAGGCCGCCGAGCTGGCCGAGGTCGGGGCCGCCGCCCTGAGCGACGACGGCATGCCGGTGTCCGACGCCGCGGTGATGCGCCGCGCCCTTCAGTATCAACAGCTCGCCAAGTTGCCGCTGATCCTCCACGAGGAAGACGTGCACCTGTCGGCTGGTGGTGCCATGCACGAGGGGGCGATGTCGGCCCGCCTGGGCGTGGCGGGGATCCCCTCGGTCTCCGAGAGCGTCGCCGTCGCTCGCGACGTGTCGCTCGCCGACTACGAGGGTGGCCGCATCCACATCTGCCACGTCTCGGCGAAGGAGACCGTGGATGAGGTGCGACGCGGCAAGCAGCGTGGGGTGCAGATCACCGCCGAGGTGTCGCCGCATCACCTGGTTCTGACCGATGCGGTCGTCGCCGACCTCGACCCCGTCCGGCACAAGATGAACCCGCCCCTACGCGGTGAGGCCGACCGCCAGGCGCTGATCGCCGGCCTACTCGACGGTACCCTCGATTGCGTCGCGACCGACCACGCGCCGCACATCGCGCACACGAAAGAGGTTCCTTTCGAGGAGGCACCGTTCGGTGTCACCGGGCTCGAGACCGCGTTCGCCGCCTGCTACACGCACCTGGTGCTGACCGGGCTCGTGCCGCTGGAGGTCTTGGTGCGCCGGATGAGTGGCGACGCGGCCGGCGTGGCCGACCTACCGGTGCCAACGCTCACCGACGGGGCCGTCGCCGATGTCGCGCTCATCGACCTGAACGAGGAGTGGGTCGTCGGGGAGGGCGGATTCCAGAGCCGTTCGAGCAACTCGGCGTGGCTCGATGAGACCCTCACGGGTCGGGTCCGATTGACAATTGCGGGAGGTCAGATCGCATGGCGGATATGAACGCGCGTCACCCCGACCTGCTCGGGCGCGACGACACGGGGCTGGTGGTCGTCGACGTGCAGGAGGGCTTCCGACCCGTCATCGACCAGTTCGACACGGTGGTCGCCAACTGCCGGATTCTCGTCGCCGGGTTCGGGATCCTCGGCGCACCGGTGCTCGTGACCGAGCAATACCCCAAGGGGCTGGGTCACACGGTGACGGAGATCGCTGAGGTCCTTCCCGACGGCGCGCCAGTCGCCGAGAAGCTGCGGTTCTCCGCATGCGGAGTCGAGGCGTTCGAGGACGCTCTGGCGGCAACCGGCCGAAAACGCTGGGTCGTCTGCGGCATCGAGGCGCACGTATGCGTTAACCAGACGGTTCACGATCTGCTGGCGCGTGGGCACGGGGTCTACGTCGCAGGGGACGCCGTTTCCTCACGGACCGTCGAGAACCGGCGTCTCGGGCTGGAGAAGGCCGTCGGCGCCGGTGCCCGGCTGACAAGCGCCGAGATGGCCCTGTTCGAGATGCTCGAGCAGGCCGGCGGAGCCGAGTTCAAGCAGATCAGCGCGTTGGTGAGATGAGCGCCCGCGCGGTCGTCGTTCTCGAAGACGGCTTGGTTCTTGACGGCCGTTCGGTCGGCGCGCCCGGCACCCGGTTGGGGGAGATGGTGTTCACGACGGGGATGACGGGCTACCAGGAAGCGGTCACCGACCCCTCTTACCACGGCCAGATCCTCTGCTTCGCCGCCCCGATGATCGGCAACTACGGAGCCGGGCCGGCTCACGATGAAAGCGACGCCGCATGGGCGCAGGCCGTCATCATGAGCCGCGCAGGCAACCACCCCGGCACCGGTGGGCCGACGGGCTGGTGCGACTGGCTGATCGCGCACGACCGCGTGGCGGCTGACGATGTCGACACGCGGCGGCTCGTGCGCCACCTGCGCGACCGCGGGGCGATGCGGGGCGGTGTCTCCACCGAGCTCTCGGCCGACGAGCTTCTGGCCCGGGTACGCGATCACGCCCCGCTCGACGGCCGCGACCTCACGGTCGAGGCCGCCGGCACCGCCCGCGCAATGGGAACCGACGGCCCGCGCGTGGTGGCCCTCGACTGCGGGATGAAGCGCAGCATCGCCAACGGCCTCGTTCGCGCAGGGTGTCGCCTTGCGATTCTTCCCTCAGGTGCGACGGCCGATCAGGTCCGGGCCCTCGACCCCGACGGCGTGTTCATCTCGAACGGGCCGGGCGATCCGGCGGCAGTCACGCCGGTGATCGACGCCGTCCGCGACCTGCTGGGCGAGGTCCCGATCTTTGGAATCTGCATGGGCCACCAACTGCTCGGCCACGCCTTGGGCCTTCACACCGAAAGGCTGCCGTTCGGCCACCGGGGTGCGAATCACCCCGTGCGCAGGGTCGACGACGGCCGCGTCGAGGTGACCGTCCAGAACCACGGCTACGCGGTCGTCGCCGATCCCCTTCCGGACGGCATCCAGATCACCCGGGTGAGCCTCTTCGACCAATCCGTCGAGGGCCTCGCGGCACCTGCGCTACGGGCGTCGTCGGTTCAGTACCACCCGGAGGCGAGCCCCGGCCCGCACGATGCGCGGTATCTCTTCTCAGAGTTCGTCGACAGCCTCGGGCGGGCCTGATGCCACGCCGCGACGACCTCCATACGATCCTGGTCCTCGGTTCCGGGCCGATCGTGATCGGACAGGGCGGTGAGTTCGATTACTCCGGAACCCAGGGCTGCACGGCTCTTCGCGACGAGGGCTACCGCGTCGTGCTGGTCAACTCGAACCCGGCAACGATCATGACGGACCCGGCGACGGCCGACCGCACGTACGTCGAGCCGCTCGATATGACAGCGGTCGAACGTGTCATCGCCATCGAGCGCCCCGATGCCCTGCTGCCCACGCTCGGCGGCCAGACCGCCCTCAACCTCGCGATGGATCTCCATCACCACGGGATTCTCGACCGCTACGGGGTCGAGCTGATCGGCGCCGACGCGGGCGCGATCCACCGCGCCGAAGATCGCCAGGCTTTTCGCGACTGCGTCGAGGGGGTGGGTCTGGCCGTCCCCGCCAGCCGGGTCGTGACCGACCTCGCCGACGGGCTCGACGCCGCTACGGAACTCGGCTTTCCGGTCATCCTGCGGCCGGGGTTCACCCTCGGTGGCGAGGGTGGGGGGGTCGCGCACGACGACGCCCAGCTACGCGACATGCTCCAACGCGGCCTCGATGCCAGCCCGATCGGCCAGGTGCTCGTCGAGCGCTCGGTGCTCGGGTGGGGCGAGTTCGAGCTTGAGGTGGTCTGCGACCACGCCGGCAACGCCGTGATCGTCTGCTCGATCGAGAACATCGATCCGATGGGTGTTCACACCGGCGACTCGATTACCGTCGCCCCGGCGATGACCCTGTCTGATCCAGAATTGCAGGCACTTCGCGATGCGGCGCTGGCCGTGGTCCGGGCCGTCGGAGTGGCGACCGGTGGTGCCAACGTCCAGTTTGCGCTGAACCGGGAGACGGGGGAGATGGTCGTCATCGAGATGAACCCCCGGGTCTCGCGCAGCTCGGCGCTCGCCTCGAAGGCCACCGGATTTCCGATCGCGAAGATCGCCGCCCGTCTGGCCGTGGGGTACACCCTCGATGAGCTGCCGAACGACATCACGCGGGTGACCCCGGCAAGCTTCGAGCCGACCCTCGACTACGTCGCGGTGAAGATCCCCCGGTTCGCCTTCGAGAAATTGCCGGGCGCCGACACCGAGCTCACCACTCATATGAAGAGCGTTGGGGAGGTCCTGGCCCTCGGGCGGACCTTCGCCGAGGCCTTCGGTAAGGCGATGTCGGGCCGCGAGCTCGACGTCTGCGCCTACGCGCCGACGGATCTCGCCGACGCCCTCACGCACATCGAGACCGCCACTTGGGATCGCATCGACGTGATGCTCTGGGCCGCCGGCGCGGGCGCGACAGCCGAGGCTCTCGCCACCCATTCACAGGTGGATGTGTGGTTCTGCCGGCAGCTGGTTGATCTCGTCGACGCGGGCTTCCCGGTGCGCCGCCCCCTGGGGCAGATCGATGCCGAAACCCTGCGGGCCGCGCGGCGGGCGGGCCTCACCGACCGTGACATCGCCCGTGAGAGCGCATCGAGTGAGCTGGCGGTCGGTCGGCGGCGGCGTGAACTCGGCGTGACGCCGACCTACCACGCCGTCGATACGTGTGCCGCCGAGTTTGCGGCGCTGACGCCGTACTACTACTCGGCGTTCGAGACGGTGAGCGAGGTCCCCACCGATGACCGAGACGCGATCGTGGTCCTCGGATCCGGGCCCAACCGCATCGGCCAGGGCATCGAGTTCGACTACTGCTGCGTCCACGCGGTACGGTCGGTCAGCGAACTCGGTTTCGCGGCGGTGATGATCAACTGCAACCCCGAGACCGTCTCAACCGACCACGGTGTCAGCGACCGCCTCTACATGGAGCCGGTCACCCTCGACGCGGTCCTTGACATCTGCGCGCGAGAACGTCCGCGTGGCGTCATCACCCAGCTCGGCGGCCAAACACCCCTCCGGCTGGCCGCGACGCTCGCCGATGAGGGAATCCCGATCCTCGGGACCTCCCCCGAGGCAATCGATCGGGCCGAGGACCGGGGCCGTTTCGGAGCGATCCTCGCGCGGCTGGGTTTGGAGGCACCCCCGTGGGCGACCGCCCCGCCCGGAGGGGACAGCCTCGCCGTTGCCCGCGAGGTCGGATACCCGGTGATCGTCCGTCCGTCATACGTCCTTGGCGGGCGTGCCATGGCGATCTGCGACACACCCGACGATCTACGGGCGTACATCGAGCGCGAACGTCCCCGTGGCGAGCTGCTCATCGACCACTTCCTCGACGGTGCCCTCGAAGTCGACGTCGATGCCCTGTCAGATGGCACGGCCTGCTGGACCGCCGCCGTGATGGAGCACGTCGAGGCCGCCGGGATCCATTCCGGAGACTCGGCCTGTGTGCTTCCCGCCCAGAGCAGTGGCCCCGCCCTCGTCGCCGAGCTGGAGGAGCAAACCGCGGCGATCGCCCTGGCCCTCGGAGTCGTCGGGTTCGTCAACGTCCAGTTTGCGGTGCGCAACGGGAAGGTTTTCGTGATCGAGGCGAACCCGCGCGCGTCACGGACGGTGCCGTTCGTCGCGAAGGCCACCGGCATGCCCTTGGTGCGCCACGCGGTCCGGCTGATGCTCGGCGAACGCCTCGAGGATCTCGAGCTGCCGGCGCCGACTCCCACTCGGCACATTGCGGTGAAGGAGGCGGTGCTGCCCTTCGGGCGATTCCTCGGGACGGATCCCCTGCTCGGGCCCGAAATGCGGGCCACCGGGGAGGTGATGGGCATCGCGGGCAGCTTCCCCGCGGCGTTCGCCAAGGCCCAGCGGGGGGCCGGCGCACCCCTGCCATCGCAGGGCGCGGTATTTGTGAGCACTCGCGACGACGACAAGCCACGCGCCGTTGCTCTCGCCCAAACCCTGGTGCGGGCGGGGATGCGGATCTGCGCGACCGACGGCACCGCGGCGGCGCTGGCGTCGGTGGGGGTGGCGGCCGAACGCGTGAACAAAGTCTCGGAGGGGTCTCCCCACGTGGCCGATCTCATCGCCGCCGGCCAGATCGCACTGGTCCTGAACACGCCTCGCGGGGGTGGCGCACGCAGCGATGGAGCGGAGATCCGGCGGACCGCCCTTCGTGCCGGCGTGCCCTGCATCACCACCATCGAGGCCGCCGAGGCGGCCGCGCGCGCGATCGCCGGCGCCGCGGGGCAGGCGGCGAGCGAACCGGTCGCCCTGCAGGACCTTGGCCGCGTGGAAACGCAACCTCGCCTACGGGTCGGAGCACCCGGAGGGTCGGTCACGCAACATTCGGTCTCAGGTTGAGGGTGACACCTTTCGAGGGCCCCGTGAACACGGTTGGCCATCCCCTTCCACGGTGTTTTCCAAAAACGGCTGCAAAGACGGATGTTGTCAGCGCCGGGTGCGCGCGCTTATGATGCCGACGGAATGGCCCCTTCCACCAAACCCCAGTCACAGGCTCCTGAGCGGTCACTCGACCAGCGGATGGACGCCTTGCGCCGGGCCAACGACATCCGCTCGCGGCGTGCGCAGCTCAAGCGCGACCTCAAAACAGGCGATGTATCCATCACGGCGATCATCTCGGCACCGCCCGAGTTCGTAGAGACCGCCAAGGTCTACGACATGCTCATGGCCGTACCCAAGTACGGCAAGGTGAAGGCCACGCGATTCCTCAATCACTGCCGGATCTCTCAGGGAAAGACGATCGGTGGTCTGTCGGAGCGGCAGCGCAGCGAGCTGCTGGAGTTGCTCGCCCGATAGCGCGCCGTCCCCGCGTCATCGTCATCTCCGGTCCGTCTGGGGCGGGGAAGGGGACGCTCATCGAGGGTGTCCTGCCACGGTTCGGTGATCACCTGTCGGTGGCGGTTTCGGCGACGACCCGGCCCCGACGACCCGGCGAGCACGACGGGGTCGAGTACCATTTCCTGTCGGAGGCCGAGTTCATTCGCCGTGTGGCGGCTGGGGACTTCCTCGAGCACGTGATCTACGCCGGGAACCACTACGGCACCTTGGCGAGTGACGTGCAGGCGCGCCTTGTCGCCGGGCATTCGGTGATTCTGGAGATCGAGCTGCGCGGCGCCCGGGCGATTCGCGACAGCCTTGCGGACGCCGTGACCGTCTTCATCGAGCCCCCGTCAGTTGAGGAGCTCACGCGGCGCCTGCGCGTGCGGGCGACCGAAGACGATGCGGCGATCGCCGCCCGTCTCGCGACGAGCGTTACCGAATTAGAGGCGATCAGCGAGTTCGATTTCCGCGTCGTCAACGACGATCGCGACCGTGCCATCGACGATCTGCTGAAGATCATCGACGCGGCGACCACGCCTTCTGTCGCGGCCGACGATGGCTGAGATTCTTCTTGCCGTCAGCGGCGGCATCGCCGCCTACAAGTCGCTCGATGTGCTGCGGATCCTGCAGCGGCGCGGGCACCGTGTGCGGGTGGCGATGAGCCGCAATGCGACCCGTTTCGTCGGCCCGGCATCGTTTGCGGCGCTCTCTGGACGCGAGGTTGGTCTGCGGCTTTTCGGCGGGGACGACCAACCCGGCTACGACCACCTCGATCTCGCCCGTGAAGCGGATCTCATGCTCGTCTGCCCGGCGTCGGCCAACACGGTGGCACGGCTCGCCACGGGATTCGGCGACGGGCTGATCCCCCTGACCTTTCTCGCGTTCACCGGGCCGGTGCTGGTCGCCCCGGCGATGAACACGCGAATGCTCGAAAACGCCGCGACGATCGAGAACATCACGCGACTCGCCGCACGGGGAATCGAGATCATCCCGACGGCCACCGGCCTTCTTGCCGATGGAGACACGGGCGCAGGGCGATTGGCCGACCCGGTCGATATCTGCGACGCCGTCGACCGGGCGCTGGCCAGCCGCGCCAGCTTGGCCGGTGTACGGGTTCTGGTCACTGCCGGCGGCACCCGCGAACCCATTGACGCGGTGCGCTTCGTCGGTAACCGCTCCAGCGGGCGGATGGCCTGGGCAATCGCCGACGAGGCGCGCAGACGCGGCGCCGAGGTCACAGTGGTCGTGGCCACCGTCGACCTGACTCGGCGCGGCGACGTGCGTTACGTCGATGCGCCGACCGCCCAGACCATGCACGAGGCGGCGCGCGACGCTTTCGAGACCACGGATGTCCTCGTGATGGCCGCCGCCGTCGCCGACTATCGGCCTTCCGCGGCCACCGACGGAAAGATCGATAAGTCCCAATCCGAGTCCCTGGCGATTCCGCTCGAACGGACGGCCGACATCCTCAGCGACCTCGCCTCACGCCGACGCGGGCAGGTGCTGATCGGCTTCGCCGCCGAGCACGGCGAGGCGGGCCTGGCTCGCGCCCGCGAGAAGCGCACGCGTAAGGGAGTCGACATCGTCGTGTACAACGACGTGTCGGTTGCCGGTATCGGCTTCGAGTCGGCCGACAACGCCATCACACTGATCGGTCCGGGCGATCGCGAGACGGCTCTCGCCCGGATGAGCAAGGTCGCGTGTGCCGTGCATATCCTCGACGCCATCGTTGAGCTGCGCGCCTCCACGCCCGCCGCGTAGCCGTCTCCACGGACCCCCTGCTACCCTCGCCACGTGGCGTCGACTGAACCGCTGATCAGGCTCTCGCACGAGCACATGGAGTCCGCCTCGGGCACCGCAACCGCGCTCGTCGACGCGCTGGCTCAGGCGGTGCGCACACGCCGCTCGACCCTCGAGGCATGCGTCGTGTGCCTTGCCTCCGGCGGCCATCTGATGATCGAGGACGTCCCGGGGGTGGGCAAGACCGTACTCGCGAAGTCGCTGGCACGCGCCGCGGGTTGTGGCTACGGCCGTGTGCAGTGCACCGCCGACCTCCTACCCGCCGATATCACGGGCGTCAGCGTCTGGCACCAGGGGGAGGCGGAGTTCCGCTTTCACCCCGGCCCGGTCTTCGCCAATCTGCTGCTGGTCGACGAGATCAACCGTGCGTCACCAAAGACCCAGTCGGCGCTTCTGGAGTGCATGGAAGAAGGGCAGGTCACCGTCGACGGGGCCACGCGTCCGCTGCCGGCGCCGTTCATGGTGATCGCCACCCAGAACCCCATCGAGTACGAGGGCACCTTCCCGCTCCCCGAAGCCCAGCTCGATCGCTTCACGTTGCGGGTCGCCGTCGGCTATCCGGGAGCCACGCAGGAGGCCGAGATGATCGTCGACCTCTCCGCCCGAGACCCACTCGATGCCGTCCCCCAGGTCACTGACGAGGCGGGCATCCGCGCCCTGATGTCGGCGGTCGCCTCGATCCACGTCGATCGTGCGCTGGCCGACTACGTGGTGGGGCTGATTCGCGCGACCCGCAACGACCCGCGAGTCGACCTCGGGGCGAGCCCGCGGGCGGGTCTTGCTCTGGTGCGCACCGCCCGAGCGATGGCGCTGCTGCGCGGTCGCGACTACGTCCTTCCCGACGACGTCAAGGCGCTCGCGGCGATCGTGCTCGGCCATCGCCTGATCATCTCGGCCGACGCGCGTTTGCGGGGCGTCCATGCAGGGGAGGTCGTTGCCGAAGCGCTCAGCACGACCCCCGTGCCTCTTGCCGACTGACGCGCCACCGCGGGGCGCGCGGCCGACCCGCCGCGGCGTCGGGCTTTTCATCTCAGGGTTCGCCGCCCTTGTCGCCGCCCACGGCTTTGGGGCTCCGGCGCTTGCCCCGCTCGGTGTCGGGCTGATCGTCCTTCCCCTGATCGCCTACGTCGTCGTGGCGATCGCGGCGCATGGCCTGACGGTGACGCGAACCCTGGATCCGATCCAACCGCGTGCCGGCGAAACCCTCGATGTTCGCAGCCACGTCGAGGCGCGCGGTCTCGGCCGACTGCTGTTGCGGGTTCTCGAGTGGCCCGTGGCGCTCGGAACGGATGCGCTCGGTCCCACCGGTAGGCGCCAGGGCTCACGAACGGCCTCACGCATTGCCATCCTGTCGGCACGTCGTGGCGAGCATCGGCTTCCTGCACCCACGGTGACCGTCAGCGACCCGTTTGCCCTCGCCGAGGCGGTGCGTCAGGGGGCGAGCGCGGAGGTTCTCGTACCTCCGGCAACCGTCGCTCTCAGCGACACGACCCGCGCATGGGCGCTGCGCGGGCTCACCGGCGGGCACCGCGACAGCGGCGAAGACTTCTCGAGCCTGGAGGGTGTGCGCGACTACCGGGCGGGCGACCCCCTGTCGCGTGTGCACTGGGGTCAATCTGCCAAGCGCGGCCGTCTGCAGACCAAGCAGTTTCATCCGACGACCGCCGCCAGCCCGCTGGCCATCGTCGTGCTCGATGTCAGCGCACCACCCGCCGAC
>JANLSO010000054.1:0-12565 GCA_031362405.1 Thermoleophilia bacterium
GGCTACGTCACCAAGCCGAACGTGAACGCCGTCACCGAGATGGTCGACATGGTCGCCGCCACCCGTTCCTACCAGGCCAACGTCTCCGCCTTCGAGGCCACGAAGTCCATGGCCAAGGAAGCATTGAGGATCATCCAGTGATTGCACCCATCTCCGCAGTCGGCTCCCTGGCCGAGATGTCGGGCCTACCGGAACTCATGTCCGCGATGCCCGCTCCGATGGCGCCGCTCAACCCCGTCCAGGGTGTCGAGGCGACCTCATCGGCCGGATCGGCCGGCACAGGCGGCTTCAGCGCGCTGATGAACCGGGCGATCTCGGGCGTCTCCGAGCAGCTCAACAGCGCCGACCGCCTGCAGGAGGCCGCGGCCACCGGCACGCTCGCCGACCCGACCGAGGCCTTGGTCGCAACGCAGCAGGCCGACCTGGCCCTGCAGGCAACGATCCAGGTGCGCAACAAACTCGTCGAGGGATGGCAAGAGCTATCCCGGATGTCGGTCTAGGTAACCCATGGGCCGACTCACCTCCATCTCAACCTTCTGGTCGGGCCTTGCGGGGCCCAGCCGACGGCTGATCATCGGCGCCGCCGTAGCGCTCACCGTTGGCCTGCTGCTGCTGATGCGGATCTCGGGGTCGGCCTCGTACTCGACGCTGGCCAGCACGGAGAACCCTCGCGACGCCGCGGCAGTAACCAAAGAACTCGACAGCCAGGGCATCACCTATCGCCTTCGCGATGGTGGCACGACCGTGCAGGTCCAATCGAGCATGCTCGACAAGGCCCGCCTCGGGCTCGCCTCAAGCAACGTCGGCATCAGCGGCGGCGGTCAGGTCGGAGACGAGATCTTCGACAAGAGTAATTTCGGAGCCACCGACTTCACCCAGCGGGTCAACCTGATCCGGGCCGCAAACGGTGAGTTGTCGCGACTGCTTTCGCAGCTCGACGGAGTGACCTCCGCCAACGTGCGGATCGCCATGCCCCAGGAGCGCCTGTTCGCCGACGACAAGCTTCCCACCACGGCCTCGGTGGTGCTCAACATGGCTCCCGGTGCGGAACTCGACCCGGCCCAGATCAAGGGCGTGACGAACCTCGTGGCGAACGCCGTACCGGGTCTCACGCCCAAGAGCATCACGATCACCGACAACAAGGGCAACACCCTCGAAGGTGGCACGGGCGACGCAACCGGCGCAAGTGGTGCCAACACCCGTATGGCCATCGAGACCGCCTACGAGAAGGCGACCCAGACCAAGCTCGACGCGATGCTGGCCCTGACCCTGGGGCCGGGCAAGGCCGTCACCCAGGTCGACGCCACCCTCGACCTCGACAAGGTCAGCCAACAGACCGAGACCTTCGGCGGCAAGGTCGTGCCGCTCACGGTCGACAAAGCCAAGGAGAAGTTGCGCAGCAAGGGCGGCAACGGATCAGGCGGCGTCGTCGGCGCCACGCCGAACACGCCGGGCAACACCTTCCCGACGACCACCACCGGCAGCGGTGGCAGCACGAGCGCATACGACAAGACCACCAACCGCTCGACCAACGGCACCAACCGCACGCTGTCGCAGATCGAGAAGACCCCCGGCGCCTTGACGCGCCAGTCGATCTCGGTGCAGGTCTCCGACGACGTCACGACCGCCGACCTCACGAAGCTCCAGAGCGCGGTCGAGGCCGCCGTCGGATACGACCAGGTTCGCGGTGACGTCGTGACGGTCCAGTCGACCACGTTCTCCGACGAGGCCAAAAAGCTGGCGACCGACGCGACGGCAACCGCCGCCCCCGGTGCCGGACCCCCAATGGACTACATCAGCATGGCCCGCACCGGTGCCATTGGTCTCGGCGTTCTCGCCATCCTGCTTGCGGCCCGGCGCTCGTTGCGCCGCCGCCAGAGCGCCCTCGAGCGGGCTCTTCCCGAGCTGCTCGCGCGCGGCCCGGTACCGGTTGCCCAGCTCACCGGGCCTGGCCTGGCACGCCTCGAAGGTCAGACCAAGAGCCCCATCGAGCGTCAGGTCGAAGAGCTCGCGATGCGCAAGCCCGATGACATGGCCCGGCTGCTTCGCGGCTGGCTGATCGAAGGAAACAAGCGATGAGCACCGCCCTCGCCGTGACCGCGATGACCTCGCGGCAAAAGGCCGCCATTCTGCTTGTGGCGCTTGGCCAGCAGGCCGCGGCGCAGGTTTTCAAGTACCTGAAGCCGGAGGAGGTCGACGACCTCACCCTCGAGATCGCCGGCATCGGAGCGATCAGCCCCGAGCAGAAGCAGTCGGTGGTTCACGAGTTCTACGAGACCGCCATCGCTCAGGACTACATCACCGAGGGCGGGCTCGACTACGCACGGCGCATCCTCGAGCAGGCGCTCGGTACCGACCGGGCCGGTGAGGTTCTGGCGCGCCTTTCCAGCGCCATCGCCGTCAGCCCATTCGAGTTCCTGCGCCGCACCGACGCCGGGCAGATCCTGAACGTGATCTCCAACGAACACCCGCAAACCGTCGCATTGATCCTCGCCTACCTACCCGCCGAGACGGCCGGCCAGGTGGTCAGCTCGCTACCCCCGGAGCTGCAGTCGGAGGTGGCCATGCGGATCGCTCTCATGGACCGCACCGCACCGGAGGTGATCCGCGAGATCGAGATGGTGCTCGAGCGCAAGCTGAGCTCGGTCATCAACCAGGACTTCACCTCGGCTGGCGGTATCAAGGCCCTCGTGGATCTGTTGAACTCGGTCGACCGCGGCACCGAGCGCACCATCATCGAGACTCTGGAAGAGCAGAACCCCGAGCTCGCCGAAGAGGTGCGTCGCCTGATGTTCCTGTTCGAGGACATCGTGCTGCTCGACGACCGCAGCATCCAGCAGGTACTGCGCGAGGTCGACGGCAAGGATCTCGCGATTTCCCTGAAGGGCACGTCCGACCTCGTCCAGAACAAGATCTTCGCCAACATGAGCTCGCGCGCGGCCGACATCATCCGGGAAGACCTCCAGTACATGGGGCCGGTGCGGGTGGCTTTGGTCGAGGAGTCGCAGCAGAAGATCGTCGGGGTCATCCGTCGTCTGGAAGACAGCGGCCAGATCGTTATCGCCCGTGGTGGCGAGGACGAGCTTGTCTCGTAGGCCGATCCGGGGCGCAACGCTCGGAGGGCAGGTTCTCGAGGTGTCGCTGCGCGACGCCCCCGACCCGCTCACCCTGCTCGCGGCCGGAAGTGCCCAGGGGCTGGCCGCCGCGGCCGAGGCGGAGGCCCGCGCGATCGTCGCCGAGGCCGAGGTCGCCCGCGAAGACGCCGTCCGCGAGGGCTGGAGCGAGGGCTTTCAGGCCGGTCACGCCGAGGCGACGGTGGCGCTCAACGATGCGCTCACCGCCGCGCACCGACTGACCGAACGCATCGAGAGCTACCTCGAGGCGCTGCCCGATCGTGCGGCTGATGAAGCCGCCGCCGTGGCGCTGGAAGTCGCTGCGCGCATCGTGCGCGCCGAGATCGCCGTCCGTCCCGAGCGCGTGCTCGATGTTGTCCGCGCGGCGATTCGCCGGGCCACCAACCGTGAGCGCCTCTTGATCCACGTGAACCCCGCCGATCTCCAGATCTGCCGCGACGGGGCACCCGAGCTGATGACCCAGATGGGCGGCATCATGCGCATCGACGTCGTCGACGATCCGCGGATCGCGACGGGTGGATGCATCCTCGAGACGCCCACGGGTGACGTCGATGCCACGCTCGTCTGCCAGCTCACGCGTATCCACGAGGCGCTCTCGGCACCTCCGGATGAAGAGATTCTGGGTGCCTGAGGAACTTCTCTCCGCCCACCGCGAGCGGATTCGCACCGCCGATCCGTATCGGCTCAACGGCCGGGTCAGCGAGCTGATCGGCCTCGTTGTGGAATCGCGCGGCCCGTCGGCCCGTGTCGGTGAGAGGTGTGAAGTTCAGGTCGCCGGTCGCGCAGGCGGCGCGCCGCTTGACGCCGAAGTCGTGGGTTTTCGCGAAGGCAAGACGCTCCTCATGCCGCTCGGCGAGGCCGCCGGTATCGGACCGGGGCAGACCGTCATCGCGTCCGGCGCACCGCTGAAGGTCGGCCTTGGCCCGTCGCTTCTGGGCCGCGTTCTCGACGGCCTCGGTCGCCCGATCGACGATGGCCCGCCGCTTGTCATCGAGCACCGCCGTTCGGTCCACGCATCGCCGCCGTCACCGATGACCCGCCCGACGATCGACAAACCGATCGCGCTCGGTGTGCGCTCGATCGACACTCTGATCCCCTGTGGGCGCGGCCAGCGTCTGGGCATCTTCGCCGGATCCGGAGTCGGCAAGAGCACCCTGCTGGGGATGATGGCTCGCCGGACGTCGGCCGATGTCAACGTGATCGGGCTGATCGGTGAGCGTGGCCGCGAAGTGCGCGATTTCATCGAGAACGACCTCGGCCCCGAGGGCCTCGCGCGCAGCGTCGTGGTGGTGGCGACCTCCGACCAGCCGGCGCTCGTGCGCATCAAGGCGGCGTTCGTTGCGACGACCATCGCCGAGTTCTTCCGCGACCGGGGCGCCGACGTCCTCCTGATGATGGACTCAGTCACCCGCCTGGCAACCGCCCAGCGCGAGGTCGGCCTTGCCATCGGTGAGCCGCCGGCGACCCGCGGCTACACGCCGAGCTCGTTCGCCATCCTGCCGCGCCTGCTCGAGCGCGCCGGGACCAGCCCGCGCGGTACGATCACCGGCCTCTATACCGTGCTCGTCGAGGGCGACGACATGAACGAGCCGATCGCCGACACCGTGCGGTCGATTCTCGACGGACACATCGTGCTGTCACGAACCCTTGCGCACCGGGGCCACTATCCCGCCGTCGACGTCTTGTCGTCGGTCTCGCGCCTCACCACCCAACTGCTCGATGCCGGCCAGCAGGCCACCGGCTCACGCCTGCGCGAGATGCTCGCCGCGTACGCCCGGGCCGAAGACCTCATCGCGATCGGCGCCTACGTCCATGGCTCCGACCCACGTGTCGACGAGGCCCGCGCCAAGCTCGACGACATCGACGCCTACCTGCGCCAAACCGTCGACGAGCCCTACGACCGCGACGACGCCTTCGCCCGCCTGTCGGCGCTCGCCCTCGACCCATGGGCAACGGGTGTTCCCGCACCCGCCCAACTGCCGGCGGTTACCGGCGAGATCGTCATGTCGGGAGCCTTCAACCCGCTGCCCCCCGGCGCCCAGGTCGTCGGCTAGACCCCATGCCTCCGCGCCATGCAGAGATCGGTGCCCGACGCCGATCTCTGCATGGCGGTGCGCGGATGGTCGGTACGGCGCTTCTGGGCAGATTGCACGCACGGCCTGACCATGGCATTCTTCGGCTCCTTGCAACGATCATCACAAGGAGTTCGTCATGGGGGCACGGCAATGAGTGCGGCCACTGTCAGCGATGCGATGAGCCCGGTCACCGCGATCGTGGGACCCGAGCACACGCTTTCACAAGCCGCTGAGCGGATGATCGCCGCCGCGACCGGGGCGGCTGTGGTGATGGACCCCAGCATGCAGGGCCCCGCGGTGGTGACCGAGCGTGACCTTCTGCGGGCCGTGGCTTCGGGTCAGGACCCAAAGACCGAGCGCGTGAGCGACCACATGACGAGCACCCTCGTTACCGCGTGGCCGACCTGGCCGATCGGGAAGGCCGGGGCGCTGATGGTGCGGCACGGCGTTCGTCACGTCCTGGTGTTCGACGGGGCGGCCCTCGTCGGGATCCTCTCGATGCGGGACGTCGTCCGTGTGGGCGGCCTGGCACCGGTGCTGGCGTAGGGCCATCGCCGCCGCCTCCTCCGTCGTCTGGCGGTGGCGGAGGAGGACCCTCCGTCTGCGGCGGGTCCTCGCCGTGGCCGCGAAACGCCCAGATCACGTGCGCGATGAAGCCAGCGGTCACGGCGACCACGTAGACGACTCCGACGACGGCAACGGGAACGGACATGCCCCAAGGGTAGACCCGTCGCCGTGTTGCACCCATCCGGATCGGTTCGGACATAAACGAAGCCGCTCGGAGCGGATTTCAGTGGTCCGGTTTGGCCCCGCAAGGGATGACAGCCGTCCGCAGGACGGGCTAGGGTCCTCGCGGCTGTGCCTGCGGCCCCCGCGCTGCCCGCTTCGGCGAGGCTTCCCCGGGGCGAGGCGTGACGTCTCCAAGGAGTGGCGGGCATCTGCACGATCAGGTCGTTCCATGCGTATCGCTCGCGCTTTCTCACCGCGCTGTGTGCCTTTGCCATCGCACTCGGATGTACCGCTGGGGCCGGCTTTGCTAGCGAGCCCATGCCGGGCACCGACCCCAGTCTCGACGGGGAGGGGACGGTTCGCGTCGTCCCGACGCCGCAGGTCCTACGCATGGGCTCGGTCGGCCAGGCCGTCCGCGACCTGCAGCGCGAGCTGCGCCGACGCGGATCGCGGGCCGTCATCGACGGCAGCTTCGGTCTCGGCACCAAACGCGCAGTGCAGCGCCTGCAGGACCGCTTTGGAATGATCGCCTCGGGCGTCGCAACCGCCCCGTTTCTCGCCCGCCTCGGCATTACGGTTCACCAGGTCGCTGCCGACTCATCGGCCACCCGGGTCGCTTTTCAGGGAACCATGCCGACGCTGGTCTGGCCCGCGTCGGGGCCGATCAACTCACCGTTCGGGTCGCGGTGGGGCCGGATGCACCTGGGCATCGACATTGGCGCCAAAGATGGCGCCCCCGTTGGCTCCGCCGCACCCGGCACGATCACGCACGCCGGTTGGGAGGGTGCGTACGGGAACCTCGTCGTCGTCGACCACGGGGGTGGTGTTACCACCGCCTACGCCCACCTCGCCACGATCACCGTGACCGACAGGCAGTCAGTGCAGCAGGGCGAACAGCTCGGCAACGTCGGCAGCACGGGGCGCTCGACCGGCCCGCACCTGCACTTCGAGGTCCGCCTCGGGGGCGAGCAGCACGACCCGCTGCGCTACCTCCCCGCGACATCCTCCGGTGCCGACGTCTCCGTGGTGATCACCCCGGAGCCCTCAACGACGACGCCCGCCGCCCCGACGAGCACCTCCAACACGCCGGTCCCGACACCCGCTCCTGCCCCGTAGCTCTACCGCGGGTCGGTTGGCTCATGGCCGGCACGCATGCATAATGCTGCTATGCCCAAGTCGATAACCGTCCGCAACGTTCCCGATGAGGTTCGCGATGAGCTCGCGGCGCGGGCCGCGAGTTCGGGTCGGTCATTACAGGAGTACCTGCGTGCTGAGCTGACACGTCTGTCGGAGACACCCGATCAGGCGGCTCTCATCGCCCGCATGCGCGCACGGGTCGAGGCGTCCGGAAGCACGGTCTCGCCAGAGACCATCCTCGCCGCGATTCATGAGGGGCGCCGCTGATCGTCATCGACGCCTCGATTGTGGTCGCAGCGGCGACCGACGGCGGCGCGGCAGGAACGTGGGCGAGGGTGCTACTGGAGGGCGTCCCGCTCGCTGCTCCCCATCACATGCCGGTCGAGGCGGCCAACGGCCTTCGCAATCTGCAACGGCAGGGCAAAGTGACCGTCGACGTCGCCGCGTTTGCCCACGATCAGATCACCGCTCTGGCGGTGACCTATCACGCGTACAACGTTGTCGCCCCGCGGCTCTGGGAGTTACGGAAGAACGTCACTCCGTACGATGCCTGGTACGTGGCGCTGGCCGAGTACCTCGAAGCGCCGCTCGCGACACTCGATCTCAGGCTCACCCGCGCGCCGGGCACGCGCTGCGATTTCCTCGTGCCGCCCACGAAACCTTCGTAAAGTCGGGCACGGTCGTCGTGAACCTGACCAGCAACGAGTCGGTCACGATGCTCGGCGAGGTGCTCGGGAAGTCGTCTGCAGTCGGTCCGCACGATTCGCACGCCGGCAGTCGGTGACCTGGTCATCGGCACGGGTTCGCCGGGCGATAGGTAACACGCGTGAAGTTCGGGCGGCTGTTCGGCCCGTCGATGGACCCGGTGCCCGCCGATCTTCCGCCTGGGGTGAGGGGCCTCCCACCACCGCACCTCGCCCCAGGTAAGTCGGACTATTTGATAGGTAACACGCGGTGACATCGGTGCCAGGCACCGGTGGTGACATCCCGTCGGGTGCCTTTTCGCGCGATCCACGGGGAAGCGGTCAAGGTTCGCGGCGGGTTGCCGATAAGGGGTCTGTGATCCGCCCCTTCCGTTTCAAGCTCCAGCCGGTGCTCGAACTGCGTGAGCGCCGCGAGGACCTCCTCACGAGGGAGCTCGGCCAGGCACTCGTCGCGCTCTCGGCTCAACAGGAGCGCGCGGTCAGGGCAGAGCAGGCGCTCGAGCGGAGCCTCGATCACCTGCGCGATGAGGCGAACGTTGCGACGACCGTGCACGACCTGCGTCAGCGCCACATCGAGATTGAGCGGTTGCGGCGGGTGCTCGGAGTCGAGCGCGCTACCGCGCGTCAGCTCGACGAGGTCGCCAGTGATCGGCGCGCCGATCTCGTGCGCGCCAGCCAAGAGCGCGAGGCGCTGGTTACCCTGCGCCGACACGCGCACATCGAGCACCGTCGCGAAGAGTCGCGGCACGACCAGATCGCCATGGATGAGCTGGCTCAGCGCCGTGCCCTTCATGGTTCGCGCGGCAACAGCCCGTCCGGAGCTGCCGCGTGAGCTACGTCGATGCGGTCAGCCGCGTGAACCAACTCCATGAGCTCATGAACGGTGTCGTCCCCACCCCTGCACCGGCCGCCGCGGCAGCGAGCGCGACCGACTTCACGCGAACACTCGCGACAACGACGGCCGCTCAGAGCACGCAGATATCGGCATCTACGTCGCGGCCATCGTCGCTGCCGACTACGGGCGACGGAGCCGTCCCCGCCGAGCTCGCCCCTCTCATCGAGAGTGCCGCGCAGCGTGCGGGCGTCGATTCGGCCCTGGTGGCCGCTGTCGCCCGGGCCGAGAGCGGCTTCCGTGCCGATGCCGGATCACCCGCCGGGGCGCAGGGGCTCATGCAGCTCATGCCGTCGACCGCGGCCGGTTTGGGCGTGACGAACCTCAAAGATCCCGAGCAGAGCCTCAACGGCGGCGCGCGCTACCTGCGCCAGATGCTCGACCAGTTCGGTGGAGACACCGAGAAGGCCCTTGCGGCCTACAACGCCGGCCCTGGCGCGGTGACGCGCTATGGCGGTGTGCCTCCGTACTCAGAGACCGCGGCCTATGTGCCGAAGGTAATGGAGTACTACGCGCAGTACCGCGGCCAGTCTGCGGTGATCTGACATCGACATGGACGTGATGATGAAATGATCGACGTCATGCTCGGGCCGCCTGGTGTGGCCGCGGGTACGGCGAAACCGGAGATTCGTGACACGCGGGATGCGTTCACCCACGACTCAGGCGCAGACTTCTCCGATCGGTTGAAGGATGCGAGTTCGCCATCGACCCGTGACCGTCCCACTCGGACGGCCCACGACAAAAAGACCGCAGCCGGACCCGCTGAAGGGGAGCTGCACCGCCGAGAGCCCGTCGCTGACGTCGATGGGCACGACAAGACCTGTGCCACACCCGCGGTGACCTCTGACGAGGTCGTCGTGAGCGACGACGCGGCCCCGGCCGCGGTTGAGACACCCGCCCCTGTGGCGCAGACCCCCGACACCGTCGCCGTGGCAGTGCAAGTGCCGTCACCTCTCGCGGACGAGGTCGTGCTCCCGGGCGTTGTGCCCGTATGCACGTCTGCGCAGGCGCACGCCGCCACGAAGACCCCTGGGGTCGTCGTGCCCGGCGGACCGTCGGCACTCACCGCCACCGACGCCGGCGCGACGGCGCAGACCGCGCCTGCGGCTGCCCGTCCGCTGGAGGCGTCGGTGGCTCAGGCTGCGGGCGAGAGCGGGAAGGATCCCGCACCGCCCGCGGCAACGGTGACCCTCACGATCGCAACGGTGGCGATTGCGAGCGACGACGCGCAGACACCTGCATCGGCAAGCCCGGTGCCCGGGTCGCGCGAGAAGTCGGCAACCAAGGTCCCGCAGGCGCCGTCGGCATCGCCGACGAGCGCCGGCGCCCCCACCACTCCCGCCACGGACGGCGCGGGAGTGGGGGCGTCGGGACAGACTCCGGCCGCCGCCGAGCAGGCGGCGACCACTGCCCCGACGCTACCGGCAACCGCTGCCGCAGCGCCGGTCGCGACGGCTCCCACCGATGCGGCCGCCTCAGCCGGGTCACTCACGACGCCGGGCTTCGCCCCGACCACCACGCGCGATGCCACGCGCGCGGCGGCGGTCAGCAACCCGCACACGCTCAGCACGCCACGCCAGGTCGCGGAAGACCTCGGTATGCGCATGCAGATGTCGCTGCGCGAGGGTGGCCGCGAGGTCATGCTCTCGTTTCGGCCTGCCGACCTCGGCCACGTGCTGGTGAAGGTCAGCATGATCGACGGAGTGCTTCGCGCGCAGGTCACCGCCGATCGGCCCGAAGCGGTGCGGATGCTCGAGCAGGCCATGCCGCACCTCGCCGACGCGCTTGCCGAGCGCGGTCTTTCCCTGCAGGGGATGGACATCTCCTATCACCGTCCGACCGACGATAGACCGGAGCCGTCGTTCACCGGCCGCTCCGGCCGTTCGCGCGGCGGCGACTCCGCCCGCGAGGGCGATGGACCGCTGGCGGAGGTCATCTCCCTCGGTCCCATGTCTGTCGCCGCACGCCTCGGCAACCTCGATCTCCTGGCCTAGAAAGGACATCCATGCCTATAGCGACAACCACACCCGCGCCCGTCACCGGTGGTTTCACCCCGACGTCTCCGCTCGACAAGAAGGCGCCGGTCACCAACGAGGACATCTTCTCGAGCGCCTCGTTTCTGAAGCTGCTCGGCGCGCAGATGACCAGCCAGAACCCGCTGGAGCCGATGAAGGACACCGAGTTCATCGGTCAGATGGCGCAGTTCTCGAACCTCGAGCAGGTCACGAGTCTCAATCAGAACATGAAGGCTCTGAACATGACCTCGCAGCTCACCCAGGGCGCCGCGATGCTCGGCAAGTCGGTCACCTACACCCCCGCGGGTTCGGCGATTGCCGTCACCGGGACCGTTGACCGTCTGGTCATCGATCCCAGCAGCCACCAGCTCGCGCTCATGGTCGGCGGTGTTCAGGTCGGCATCGCCCAGGTCCGCGAGGTGCGCGGCTAATGAGCCCCGACCCGTCCGTACGTGTTCGCTCGGGAGCGGTTGCTCCCGTCGATCGCGGACCCCGTCCGGGCACGACCGGCGGACCCGGTGCCCCGGGGTTCGACCGTGTTCTCAGCCAGAAGCTGCAGGGCGATACGGCCGCTCCGCCGCTTCGCTGGAGTGCCCATGCACGCGACCGGCTGGCACAGCGGCAGATCACCATCACCCCCGAGGTCGCACAGCGCCTCGAGGATGCCGTGGCCAAAGCCGCGGCCAAGGGCGCCAAAGAGAGCCTCGTGCTCGTCGACAACCTGGCGTTCGTGGTCTCGGTCACCAACCGCACCGTCATCACCGCGGTCGACCAAGACGGTCTGCGTGAGCAGGTCTTCACCAACATCGACAGCGCGGTGCTGGGCAAGTAAGCACCACCACGACGGATCACCGGCACACACGGGCTGGACCTCAGTGAGGGGGCCTCGTGCCACTGAGAAAGGATTCTTAATCCCATGATGCGCTCCATGTTCTCGGCCGTTTCCGGCCTCCGGAACCACCAGACGATGATGGACACCATCTCGTCGAACATCTCGAACGTGAACACGTTCGGGTTCAAGTCGCAGCGCGCGACGTTCAAGGATGCGCTCTACCAGAACATGTCGGGCGCGGCTGCTCCTGTACCGCCGAGCCTCGGCGGTACCAACGGGCGCCAGATCGGCCTCGGCATGAACCTGAACTCGATCGACAACATCATCACCCAGGGCAGTGCCCAGAGCACGGGTGTCGTCACCGACATGATGATCCAGGGCGACGGCTACTTCCGCATCAGCTCCGCGGGCGTCACCTTCGGTGGTGCCGGCGGTAACGACCTCACCGCGGGTGCCGAGCAGTACACCCGGGCGGGCAACTTCTCGTTCGACGCGCAGGGTCACCTTGTGACGACCGCGGGCAACTATGTGCTCGGGATCGTTCAGGCCACCGGCAACCCCGGCCGTCTGCAGGTCAACCCTGCCACGACCGCCGCGGTCAACGTTGACTCGGCCGGTGTCGTGACCCAGATCGACAACGCGGGCGTCCCAACCGTCATCGGCACGCTCAGCCTCGCCAAGTTCGCCAACGCGGCGGGCCTGGAGCGGGTCGGGGGCAACAACTGGCGTGTCTCGAACAACTCGGGCGCCGCCGTCAACGGCGCACCCGGGGGTGTGGCTGGCCACGGCGTCGTCACGCCGGGCGCCCTGGAGATGAGCAACGTGGATCTCGCCCTCGAGTTCACGAACATGATCATCGCCCAGCGCGGATTCCAGGCCAACAGCCGCGCCATCACCACCTCCGACGAGATGCTCCAGGAGCTGGTCAACCTCAAGCGCTAATCGCGCTGAGTAATGCGTCGCGGGGCCCCGGGCGCAAAAGGGGCCCCCCACGGCCGATAAACCAGGCGAAGAATTGATTTGCCATCGGGTTGTAGGCCACAAACG
>JANLSO010000069.1:0-45623 GCA_031362405.1 Thermoleophilia bacterium
GCGGTTGGGCCTCGTGGGAGCCTCCCAAGTTCCAAACGCCGGCTCTTTCGGTCGCATGGGCGAGCCTTGCCGTTTTGGCGGTGGTGGTTCATGCGACGCTGTTGCATGGCGGGCGCCTTCTGAACCGTGACGTGGCATTGCCTGGCTCCTCATGAGGGCGTGATTGAGGACGCCGTAACGGGTCCGCGCAGGTGGTAGGAGCAAGGGTCTCATCGCGCTTTCATGTGCTTCTGGTCGGATAGCGGCGAATGACGACTCACCTCACAGCCCGTGTTCGGCGGCAGAGCTCTTGGCGTCGATCCACCCGCGCATGGGCGGCACTACACGGCGCTGAGCGGGCCCGGGCCCTCGTCGTCGGTTCGCTCATCGCGGTCGCCATCGTTTTGGCGGCTCGCTTCGGGCCCCACCCCGGGGCGGTCATCGCCGCCCTCGCAGGAGTGTCGTGGGTGTGAATGACCGCTGCCCTGCTGGCGAACGCGGCGTCGATCGTCGTGCGCGCCGAAGCATGGAGGCTCCTGATGACGCGCCCGAGCCAGGGGCTGCGGCCACGCCGACGTGCCGCGTTGTCGGCATACTCGATCGGCCTGCTGGGTAACACCCTGTTGCAGGCTCGGGCGGGGGAGGCCACGCGAATCGTGGTCGCCAGCCGCCATCTGCGCCGGTGACACAACGCTCGGCCGCCGTCGCCGGATCCGTTCTCGCGCAGCGATGCCTCGATGTCGCGGTCTTCGCCGCGCTTTTCGTGTCGTCCTCGGATTCGCAGGCGCCCGCATGGGTTTGTCACCGGGTCGGTTGCCTTCGCGGCCGTGGCCGTTGCGGTCGTCGCGGCCGCCTTCGTGGTGAGCCGGCGCGCGGGGGCGTCCAACGGCCCGCGACTGCTGCGCCCTTTGAGATGGCTGACCGCGGCGACCCGCGAGGGGTTCGCGGTGCTCAGCGAGCCACGCGTCGTTGCCCGGGCCGGGGCTCTCCAGATCACCGGATAGGTGGCGCAGCTCCTCGTCATCGATCTCACCCTTCGGGCATTCTCTTCACCGGTGCCGCTCGTCGCGTCGGCGCTTGTGCTGGTGCTGCTGAACGGGGTCCTTGCCTTCCCACTGTGGCCCGGGGGGGTCGGTGCCTATCGGGCCGTCGTCGCGCTTGCGCTCGTTCCCTACGGCATCGCCTCGGCGACTGGCATCGGACTGGGCGTTGGCATCCAGGCCGTCGAGACGGTCGTCGGCGTCGGCTTCGGTCTTGGCTTCGCCGCGCACGAGGGTCTTTCGCTCGCGGCGCTTGGGCGCCGTCGTGACGACCACCACAAAGGTGACCCGGATCAGCAGCGGCCCAGCGGGTCAGAGCTGGTTGGGGCGGGGCCTTCCGCACATCGCACGTGTACCGATGGCCCCATTTAGAGACGGTTCATCGTGGCGTCAGGTGCCCGTGCCTACCGTGTGATTCAGCCGGACTACGGCTATCCAAGAAAAACGACGAGGAGACTTCATGTCTTTCCCCCGCAAGAAGGTCAGCGCCGTTCTCGGGACGGCGGTCGCGATCGCAGGAGTCAGCGCCGGAATCGCTTTCGGTCAGGCTCCGAGCGTCACCGGCACGCCGGTGCCGCCCGCCAGCGCGACGATGCCCGCTACCCCCACCCCGGAGTCGACCACTCCGGAATCGACCACCCCTGAGGCGGGCGGTTCCGAGAAGGACGGCGGTGAGCTCGCCCCCAACGCGTCGAGTGTGCAGGCGCCAAACACGCCCGACGTCGGCCAGGCCGCCGGGCAGTCAGCAGCCGATGAGGCCGCGGCAGATAAGGCCGAGTCGGCAAAGCTCGCGACCCTGGCGACGGTCAGCCAGGCGCAGGCCGAGCAGGCCGCGATCGCCAAGGTGCCGGGTAAGGTCGTCGTGGCTGAGCTCGGCGATGAGAACGGCAACGTCGTCTGGCAGGTCGAGGTGACCGCCACCGACAGCACGCAGCACGAGGTCATGGTCGATGCCGGCAACGGCACCGTCTTGTCGAGCCAGGTCGACAGCGAAGGCTGACCCGCACGTGCCCCCTCACGCCGCTGCGCCCGTGCGCTGCGGCGTGAGGCTCGTTCGTCTCGCTTCCCCCTGGGCGAGGCGAACGAGCACGGGGCGAGACCCCATCGCGCTCACATCACCAAAGGAAGACCTCCGTGAAACGACCGCTAAGCACTCTGGTCGGCCCTCTGACCGTGCTGGTCGCGATCGGCGCTGCCGCAGGCGTGGCGCTTTTGCGCTCGGGAGGTCTGTCGCCACGCTCCTCCACCGACAGTTCGCGGCCTTCAGCCGTCACAATCGCGCCGGTCGCCTCGCTCGACGCTGATCGCCCATTCGGTCTTGGGAAAGTTCCCCCACGAACCTTTCGTTGGCCCGGTCAAGCCCTTCGACCAGGCCCACGTCCTGCGTGCCACCTTCGGTGAGCCCCGAGGCCTGAAGGGTGCCGGTGGCCCCGCGGGCGGCGGTGATCCTCGCGCACGGTATCTCGCATCAATCGGGCAGATCGCCCCGGTCGGCACGAGGAGCCTCCACGACGGAGTCGATATCGTCGCGCCTGACGGTACGCCCGTGTTCGCGCTCGAATCGGGGATAGCCAAGACCGGCGGCACCGGCTACGACGGCAACGTGATCGTCGGCTCCTTCGGGTACTGGCACCTCTCCAACACCATCCCCACCGGATCCGCTGTCACCGCGTTCACAACCGTGATCGGGAAGGTCTATCCCGGGCAGCAACACGTTCACCTGACGCGCTTTACGGCCGCAGGCCGCGGCGAAGGCGCCGACGACCCCGTCAACCCGCTCCTGGGTGGCGGGCTCACTCCGTACGCAGACACGCAGCCCCCCGAGTTCGGCCAGCTCGTCGCGTTCGATCGATCGCAGAACAAGCTTCCCGTCACGGCCCTGAAGGGACCGGTCGTACTCGCCGTCAACGCCGCCGACGTCCAGAGCGCGGGAAACACGCGCACCGGCGTCTACACCAAGGGCTACCAGCTGCGTGACGGTGCCGGGAGAATCGTTCTCGGCCCCATTCCCGTCTTCGAGTTCCAGGTGCTGCCGGTTCACGGTGTCGCGAATCGTCTTTACACGGCGGCATCGACCCGCCACAAGTTCCAAAGCCGTTTCTGGTACCGGGTCTCTGACCGTGCGCCGAGCGACAGCGCTTTCCTTCATACCGAGCGTTTGGTACCCGGGAATTACATGCTTGAGGTCAGCGCCGGCGACGCCCGTGGCAATGTCGCACACCGCGCTTATCCAATCCGCGTCGTGGCCCTTTAGGGCCTACGTGACGACGACGGGCGTCGCCGATTCCACCCCGGGTGCGTCGCCGCGCACCCAACGCGCGGGTCGGGGAAATCGAAGCCGCGGTACCTGCCCCTCGAGCCACGCGGCGGCCAGCCCGGCCCGCGGGGCCCCGGCGATCGTTTCGCACAGGAAATAGCGTGGTTCCCAACGTGGGGAAAACTTGTCGTTGAAGCTCAGCAGACTCGATACCTGAAAGGCCCCGTCGCCAGCCCGGATGAGGCGCCCGAGCAGACGCTCGACACGACCGCTCGGCGCGCGTAGGACGCGCCCGAACGTGGCGAAGTTGAGCGAGAGATCCTCGATGCCCGCGGCCCGCAGATCACTGATCGCCGAACACACGAGAAACTCGGTGAGCCCGTTCGGCGCGGTCCGGTCGGCGCGCATCAGCGACAGCGACATTGCAGGGCGCCCGTAGACCGGCACGAAGTGCAAAAAGCCGCGGACGACCCCGTCGGGGTCGGACGCGGCGACGACCACGCAGTCTGACTGTACGTCGCCACCCACCCGGTCGAGGCTCATCGAGAAACCGCGCTCGGACCTTCCGGCGCGCCACCCCGCCGATACCTCGTCGAGCGCCGCGAGGTCATTCGGCGTCAGGTCACCGACGCTGCGCGTCGCGACGGTGTAGCCGGCGCGTTCGAGCCGCGTGACCGACTGGCGTACCTTGCGGATCGTGCGTCCTTCGAGCGAGAAACTCCCTGTCGCCACGATCGCCTCATCCCCGAGGTAGACACGGCGAAGCCCCAGTTGGTGCCAGAGATCCAGGCGCCCGGTACCCGCGGCGACGACGGCGATGCGAAGGCCCCGGCGTTCGGTGATCGCGGCGAGCTCGGCGACGAGGCCGGGGAAGGCGCGATCGTCACCGACCGGGTCGCCGGCCACCGTAAGGACGCCACCCTCAACCTGAAACGCCAGGTAAGCGCGCCGGTCGTCGCTGAACAGGTAGCGGTGATCGGCACGAAGGGTGAAAAAGCTCAGCGTGTCGCCACCGAAGCGACGCATTACCGCGCGCGCCTCGTCGACGGCATCGACCGCCGAGACTCCGATGCCGTGGGCGTGACGTCGCAGGAACGGGAAGATCGCCGCAAAGAGCACCGTCGACCCCACAGCGGCGAACGCGAATGGCAGCCACCCGAATCTCGACCCGAAATCCAGACCCGTGGGCGAGCCGATCAAGAGCGAGACCGCCGCATCGGCGTGGGACGCCGGCGAACGTGACGGGCCCGAATGCCCGAGCAAGAGCACGGTCGCGAAGGCGGTTGCGAACGCCGCCGCCCCGATCGCAGGAAGGCGCACCAGGTGCGACCGTGGCTGCGACGGCGGCGCCTCGACGTAGAAGGCCGGCCGTGCGAGCCACAGGCCGCCCGCGAGCAGCCAGGTGATTGCGGCCTCCTCGACATCGAGCCCCTTCACCAGATTGAGCGCACCGAGGAGGATGAGCAGCGCGACGGCGATGACCCAGCCGGCATGACGGCGTTTGATCAGCTGCCAGCTCACGACCAGCAGCGCCGCCGAGGCCGGAACAGACAGCGCGTGCGCTTCGGTGGCAAGGCCGTTCGGAACGACGCGGTCGAGCAGGTGCAGGCGATTGGTAAGACTCGGCGTCAGGGCACTCACCAAGTTGATCGCCGCGGTCACACCCACGAACATCCCGAGAACCCGAGGGACCCACGCGCCGCGATGGTGGGCCCGTAGCAACGGTACCGGCCGGTGAAACCAGAGACTCCACGAGCCGGTATCGCGGCGATGGGGCGTGATGTCGCGCCAATCCTTGGCAACCAGCCACGCCCCGGCAATCACGATGGCGTAGAAGAGCTGCCCGGAACCGATCCACCCGAACCCGCGCGCGATCGCGGCCGCGGCGAGCACGAGGAACCCCACCTGAAACTCGTGTATCCGAAGGCCACGCACGAACAGCCTCGGGCCTTGCCCGTGGCGTTCCACCCGAAGCGCCTTCGGCCGGTTTCGCCGATGAGACGCGGCGGCCGTCGGGGGCTGGGAAGAAGGTTCGCGCATGCGCCAATCCTCGCCTCCGTTCATGAGGGCACGATGAGAGCGTGAGCCGATGCCGATTCGTCAGAGATGAGGCGTCCAGCGACCGGTGCATCGCGGGTGGGTTGTGCAACATGAGAAGCCATTTAAGTCTTCTTCACGGTGGTGTCAGGTGCATTTATCTACCTTTCGCATCAGGCCACATCCGGCCTCCACAAAACACCATCAAGGAGCAGTCCGATGAGCATCAACACCCGCAAAATGGCCGCCTCGCTCGGTATCGCACTTGCCGTTGTTGGCGTGGGTAGCGGCTTCGCGTTCGCCGCCTCACAGCCCTCGAGCGCTGCCGCCCCCGCAGCCACCGCCCCCGCGCAGCCGGGTGCCGTGACGCCGGCGCAGCCGAGCACGGCGAGCCCCGCACGGCCCACCGCCACGAAGGTTGACCCTTCCGAGGCCAACGCCCCCGACAAGGTCGGCTCGAAGGTCGACCCCGCGGAGGCGAATGCCCCCGACAAGGTCGGCTCGAAGGTTGACCCCGCGGAGGCGAATGCCCCCGACAAGGTTGGCTCGAAGGTCGACCCGACCGAGTCGAACGCTCCCGACGGCCGCGACCGTGACAACATTCAGTTCGGCGACCAGACTACGCCGGACGTCCCTGGTTCGACCATGCGCTAATCGACACACACAAACGAGCATGAGCGGAGCCGACAGGGGCCCCGAGGACACTGTCCTTGGGGCCCCTTGCCGTGTCGATGGAGGCGCGACAACGACATCGCCGATGCGAGGCCGTGACTCATCGCATTCTCATCCGCATGCGCTCTACTGAGTTCATGTCGTCAACAACACCAAGCCTGAGCCCCGAGCGAAGCATGATGGTTCTCGTCGTCGAGGACGACCCGAAGCTGGGACCTCTGCTAGTACGCGGCCTGGCGACCCACGACATCGAGAGCGACCTCGCCGATACCGCGGAGGTGGCGTTGGCGATGGCCGGGCAGCGGCACTACAGCGCCGCCCTTGTTGATCAGATGCTTCCCGGAATCGACGGCCTGCAGTTGTGCCGTCGGCTGCGGCGCGGTGGGCTCCGTGCCCCCGTGGTCATCATGAGCGCCCGCGGGGATCTTGCCGATCAGATCGCTCCGGCCGGCGCCAACGGCTACCTCGTGAAGCCCTTCTCATTCGATCAGCTGCTCGCGAGCCTAAGGGCGCTGCCGGAGAGGTCCAGGCGTGCCCCCGGTTACGTCGACCCCACCGTTGTGCGGTGCGCAGCCGGTCCATTTGAATACGCAGGACGGAGGCGACCGCTCCGCGATCTGATCCCGTGGCTCCGTCGTCTACCGCGCGCCAAAGACCGCCTGTCGGCCCTGGAGGCCACGCCGAGATCGATCCTGCCTCATGAGTGAGGTGGCCTTTCGATCGTCGACTGTCCGCCAAACGCGTCGGCACCGGTCGGTCCACGTTCGTAAATTCTGGTCGTAGTTGGTTAGCTTGTGATCGTCGATAGTTACGTATCGCAGATCCACCGGGAGCGGTTCTCATTGTTCGTCATGCGGCTCTGCTTCGCGCACACAGTGCGTGCGACGCCAACGCCCGCACGCCACCCCGAGGCCTCGGCGGTTCTCGTTGTGCAGGCCACGACAAAGCCCTTGCAATGGAATAGAGCGCAAACTACGCGGTGCTCACTATCCCGGCACCGCCCTCGATCGACGGCCCGCACGTACAGCGCCTGCTCCGACGCGACGGGCTCGATGCTCCCGTCGTCACCGCGAGCATCCGCGGTGATTCCGCGGCACGACGCCGATCGGTTCACTCGGGGGCGCTTCGGGGAAGCCCTCTCTGCTTTACCTCGTGCTCGCCGCGCCGATGAGGCCTCGACAGGCTCGTAGCGGATCTCTGGCAGCCCGGCGGGCTTGGGGCATGCGCGCGGTCGGCGCGGCCACCTCACCGCCACAGCGATAAGCTGGACGTGATGGAGACCGGGGTCCTCATCGTCGAGGATGACGACGCGATCGGCTCAGGGCTCGTACGGGTTCTTGAGGGCCAGGGTTACCTCGTGCGGCGGGCCTCGTGCGGCACCGATGCGCTGGTCGGGGTCGGACACGACATCGGTCTTGTGATCCTCGATCTCGGCCTGCCCGACATCGACGGCATCGATGTTTGTCGCCACCTGCGGACAGTCCGCGCGGACCTCGCGATTCTCATTCTCACGGCCCGCGACCACGAGTTGGACGTCGTTGCCGGTCTCGATGCTGGCGCAGACGACTACCTCATCAAGCCCTTCAAGCTGTCGGAGCTGCTGGCCCGGGTCCGCGCCCACCTTCGCCGCCGCGCCGCGGCGTCCGCGGATGAGACGACTCTGAGCGGGCAGGGAATCGTCGCCGATCGCGCGTCCCGACGAGCGTGGCGCGGGGAGCACGAACTCGAACTGCGTCCGAAGGAGTTCGATCTGCTCACGCTACTGCTGTCGCAGGCGGGGCGGGTGGTGACACGTGAGCGTTTGATGTCGGAGGTGTGGGACACCGAGTGGATGGGGTCCACCAAGACCCTCGACATGCATATCCACGCCCTACGCCAAAAGATCGGCGCGCAGGCCATCACGACGTTGCGTGGCGTGGGCTACCGCTTTGAGGTCGAGTGAGACGTCGCCTTATCGTCGCGATCGCCCTGGTCGCTGCCGCAAGCGTGCTGCTTTTCGCCATCCCGCTCGCACTGGTGCTGCGCCAGTCGTACAACGACGCGGAGTTTTTTCGACTCCAGCGTGATGCGGTGGCGGCGACGCGGCAGATCGACCTCGATCCGACACTGTCCGACGCGATCGAGCTTCCCCAAAGCAGCGACGCGGTGGGCGTCTACGCCCGTGATGGGCGTCTGCGTGAAGGCGATGGCCCGATTCGCGCCGACCGGGTCGTCGAAGAAGCTCTCACGAGCGAGCGCGCGACCGACGCGACCGTCGCCGGGCGCCTGGTCGCCGTCGTCCCACTGGTCGTGCGCGAGCAGGTGACGGGTGCCGTGCGCGTTTCGCGCGATGGCGGTGCCGTTGCGCGTCGGGTGCACCGCGCATGGCTGGCACTGGCGGGTCTTGCCGGCGTGGTCGTGCTTCTCGCCGTCGGTGCCGCGTGGCTGGTGGGGCGGCGGCTCGCGCAACCCCTGGAGCGTCTTGCCGGCACGGCCCGCCGCCTTGGAGACGGCGACTTCACGGTCTGCGCGCCGCCGACCGGTATTGCAGAGATTGACGGGGTCGGTGCGTCCCTCGAGGCGACCGCCCGGCGTATCGGCGGCATGATCGCCCGCGAACGGACCTTCAGCGCCGACGCCTCACATCAGCTGCGGACGCCTTTGGCGGCGCTGCGCCTGGAGATCGAGTCGATGCAGCTGCGGGCGGACGCCCCGCCCGAGGTTCCGCTGGCGCTGGCGCAGGTCGACCGCCTCCAGGCCACGATCGAAACGCTTCTCGCGGTGGCCCGCGGCCTTCCCGGGATTCGCGGCCCGCTTGATCTCGTCGCCGAGATGGCAGACGTCGAGAACCGGTGGCGCGGGCCGCTCGCCCAGGCGGGCCGTCGCCTTCATATCGACGTGCCGATACCCCCACCGCCCGCCGTCGGGTCGAGCGAGATCGTGCGCGAGATCCTCGCGGTCCTCGTCGAGAACGCGGTGATGCACGGACAGGGCACGGTGAGCGTTGCCGTGAGTGCGCAATCCCCGTCGGGTGTGGCGATCGAGGTTGGCGACGAAGGCCCCGGGATCGCACCCGACGGCCCGGACGTCTTCGTGCGAACCGGGCATGAAGGCCACGGGATCGGCCTGGCGCTCGCGCGATCGCTCGCAGAGGCCGAGGGCGCCCAGCTGACCCTGCGCGGCCCCGGGTCGGTTTTCGCCCTGCTTCTTCCAAAGCCGACATCAGCTCCGCCCGTCGAGCCCTGAAACCGGGCGTCCTCACGGTGCTCTCATGCTCGACCTGCTTTCTTACGGAACCCGCGACCAAGGGAAGGCGATGACGTGCTGGTGAGTATTCCCGCGAACCTCGGCTATATCGCCCTCGCTGCCCTGGTCGCGGGTGAGTCGGCGGGGCTCCCGATCCCCGGTGAGACCGCTCTGATCAGCGCGTCGCTACTTGTCGGCGCCGGCGGGCTCAGCCTGCCCATTGTGATCGGCGTTGCCGCGATCGCGGCGATCGTCGGCGACAACTTTGGGTACTGGTTCGGCCGTCGCGTCGGGCGGCGGGCCCTCACGGCCCATCGCGGACCCTTTCGGCGCCACCGCCAGCACCTGCTCGACCGGGGCGAGGCATTCTTTTCGCGTCATGGCGGGAAGGCCGTCGTCCTGGGGCGGTTCGTGGTCGGGGTACGGATCGTGATGGCCGTCGTCGCGGGCGCCAGCCGGATGCCGGCCGGCCGTTTCATGGCTGCCAACGCCATCGGAGCGATCCTCTGGGCGGGTGCGACGACCTCGCTGGTGGTGTGGCTCGGGCCCGTGGGGGCCGGCATTGCACTGGCCAGCGGCTGGACCCTCGCCGGCCTGGGCGGCATCGCCGCGGCTCTCAGGTCGCGGCGCGCACGCCGACGGGCCGCGCGCGCAACGGCTCAGCCAATCGCCGGGTAGTCGCCCGGGTCTCGCGGCCCTCCCCCTCGTTGCGATGGCCCTGTGGCTCCGATCGTTGGGCGTGCCACCGGGCTGGTCGACCGTTGCCCTATCGGCGGTGCGGGTGCCGCTCCCGGAACCTCCGGTGCGCGCATGAAGGAGCGCCCCGGCCACTTTCATCGTGATCTTAGGTTCGCCCCTCTAGCGTCACGGCACAACATGGGGAGGCAGACGTGGGAACGGATCCTGGGGTTTCCGTTGGTCCGAAGCGACAGGTCGTGCGATGGGCCGCGGCACCGGCGTAGCCCCTCCTTTCGAGTGACGCCTGCATCCTCACATCGCTGTGTGCGGGTTCCCCGCAGATACCGAGCCGTCATCGCACGGCGGCCACGACAGCAGTGGACCGATCGGCACCATCCATGAAAAGAATCACATGATGAGTGACAAGAAACGCGCGCGAAAGTTTCTGGCAACCGGGGTCGTCGCGGTGTCGGCGGTTGCTCTTGCCGTCTCGGCTCAGGCGTCGCCGACGCCCGCCGGCCAGTTCACCGTGCAGGCCTCTACGGCGAAGAAGGCCCCGTATGTCGCGAGGGCTCGCTTTGCCCTGAACGCGCGCAGCGCGGCCACCGTCAACGGCATTCTTGCCGCGAAGATCCCGATCCTGAACCGGCTGCCGCTTGACGCGAATGGGCGTCTCCCGGCGAGTGTGATCACGCCCGGCGATTCCGCCACGCTGGGTGGCCAGTCGCTTGCGCAGCTCCAGGCGGGCGCGACGGCGGCGCTGCAGGCACGCCAGGTCACGCCGGCGAACCTTGTTCCGGCGGCGGCCGCCTCGACGGTGGTGTCTTTGAGCCTGCCGACGGGCGGTAGCTACCTCGTGAATGTCACCAGTGACCTGTCGGCGACCGCGGCGACCGCCGATAAGGGCTCCAGCGTCACGATCACCACGTCCGCCGGCACGTCTCGTCTGAGCGAGTCGCGGGTCGTGTTGCAGCCGGCCGTCGCTGTGGGAACGAGCTCTACCGATGCGGACACTGTTGCCGCGTCGTATGTGGTGACGGTCACCGCGGCCCGAACGGTCTCGGTGACCGCAGCGAATGGTGCGACCGGGGTCGACGCCGTCGCGGCGAAGATGGATGACACCGCGGTCACGGCGAGTCGTCTCGGCCCGGCTGTTGGGGCCATCGCGGTTCCGTGACCGGCGACGGCCACCACGAGTCGGCTCGTCGCCGCGTGACGGTCGCGGCGGCTGTCGTCGGGATCGCCGTCACAATCGGGTTCCCGGCGGTGGCGCTGGGAACCCGACCCGACCAGGAGGCGATCGGCGGGTCGGCCCCGACGGTCACGACCCCGCCTGACGGCGTGACCACGCCACCTGAGGTGCCGGCGCCCACCCAAACGACGCCCACCGAAACGGCGCCCACCGAAACGGCGCCCACTGAACCTCCACCGCCCTCGCCGCCGGCGCCGCAACCGACCTCGGGCCCCACCGACCCGGCCCCTGCATCGACCTCGCCCGTACCGGGGACCGTCGCGCCCGTCGTTGTCACGGCACCGGCGCCCGCGCCACCAGCCGCCCCGATCGACAGCGCGCAGGCTCCGCGATCACCGCAACGGACCCGCGTGACGCCGAGGCTCACAACCAGCGTGGAATCGCCCGGCATCGACCGTGGCTGGTTGCCGGTCTACGCGCCGGTCGCGCCCGGGCCGGTACCCCAGGCGGTCGCGCCGCCGATCGTCATCAGTGCCCCATCGGGGTTTGATCCAGGGCAGATCCCCGCCCCGATGCTCGCCGTCTATCGGTCGGCCGGCGTCGCGTTCGGAATCGACTGGACCGTGCTCGCCGCGATCGGCTCGGTCGAAAGCGACCACGGGCGTAGCGTGCTTCCCGGGGTCGTCGCGGGCGTCAACGCCTTCGGTTGTTGTGCCGGCCCGATGCAGTTCAACCTGACCAACGGGCCGCCGAGCACCTGGGACACCTTCGGCCGCGACGAGAACCGCGACGGCGTGGCATCGCCGTACGACCCGCGCGACGCGGTTCCCGCGGCGGCTCGCAAGCTCGTCGCAGACGGCGCGCCCGGCGACTGGAATGCCGCCCTTCTGGCGTACAACAACGACCCCGCCTACGTTCGCGAGGTCCTCGCCCGTGCCGCGGCGTACCGCGCGATGTACGGCGACACCCCGTACACGGCGCCCCTCGACAGCGAGGCTCCGCCCATCGGCCTGCCCTACGAGGGCACCCACACGCTCGGCAACTGGCAGTCGGACAACGCGATCGACCTCAGTGCCGCGGTCGGCACGCCGGTGCGAGCGGTGTGCGACGGCACGATCGGCCCGAACCTTGGATGGAGCTCGGGTGGCGACGCCACAGGGTCGCGGTTCGCAGGCCTGCGGTTGACCCTCGACTGTGGGACCAACCGCGTCTGGTACGGCCATCTCAGCTCATACACCGCGCGCGTGGCACCGGGCACTCGCGTGCGGCGCGGCCAGGTGCTCGGGGCCTCCGGCGCAGCCAACGGTGTGCAGCACCTGCACATCGCTCTCGAGTTCGGCGATCCGCGCGTTCTGCTGCCGGTCACGAACTCAACCGAGCCTGTGTTGGTTCGCCCATCAGCACTCGGAGATCCCAAAATCGGGCTCCGGCATGGTCAACATTCCTCCCTGGCAACGGAAGCTCCGAAACACGGGGAGCACGGCAGATCCTCGCCAGCCTGGACGGTATCGCGGCGACCTTGAGGTCCCGCTCGTCTCATCGTTTTCTCATTCCGCCGTTGTTGCATCCCGGGCAACGACGGCGGGGGACGCATGGACTATCGGCTCGAGCAGACCATCAATGGCTTCGCGGGCAAGCACGCGTTGCTGGACACCCTGATGAGCGACGCGGCCACCTGGGCCGTGCCGGTGTTCATCGGCGTCGTGGCGGTCTGGTTCGCGTTCGGCATGCTGCGCGGGCCTGACGAGGAACGGCGCGGCGCGCTGACCGCTCTTCTTGCCGCAGGTGGGGCTCTGCTCGTCAACCAGGCCATCCTTGTTTTCTGGTCCCGACCGCGACCGTTCTCGGCCCACCCCGGCTCGGTCCACACGCTCGTTTCCCGAAGCACCGACGGATCGTTCCCGAGCGATCATGCCGCCGCCGCCGTGGCGATCGCCGTGGTCCTGTTCCTCTTTCACCGGCGGCTCGGGGCGCTCGCGCTCATCGTCGCCGGGCTCGTCTGTCTTGCGCGCGTCTACGTCGGAGCGCACTACCCCGGTGACGTCACCGCCGGCGCCGCCGTGGGCATCGCTGTGGCGGCCATGGTGTGCGGCCCTCTGGCTCCGATCGTTGGTCGTGTCAGCGGGATGGTCGACCGTGCCCTGTCGGCGATGCGGGTACCGAGGGCCGGACCTTCGGCGAGCGCATGAAGTAGCGCGATCCGGCGACTCTCATCGTGGTCTTAGGTTCGCCTCCCTAGCGTCGCGGAACAACATGGGAGGCGGGCGTGGGAACGGATCCTGGGGTTTCCATTGGTCTGAGGCGACGGGTCGTGCGGTGGGCCGTGGCGCTGGCGGTCACCGCGGGCGCCGTGGGGCTCGGGTTTGTCCTGATGCGCGGCGGATCGCCGCCGAAAGCCGCCGCGCCGGTCGTCACCGCCACTCGCGGTAAAGTCACCGACGCGGTCCGTGGTGTGGGGAGGATCACCGAGGCGTCGGCGTCGACGCAGATCGTCGCGGGACGGGGGGCTTCCGCATCCGCGGGAGGCGGGCCGGCGAGTGCCGGCGCCGGTGCCGGAGCCGTCCCCTCGAATGCCGTCTTCTCGCGGGCCAGCGGCCACGTCGACCAGCTTCTCGTCAGACCCAATCAACGCGTGCGGGCCGGCCAGTTGATCGCTGTGATCGACGACGGCGGGGTGGCCGCCGCCGCCGCCGCCCAGGCCCAAAGCGACTATTCCTCGGCTCTGCTCGAGGCCCAGGCCGATGACCAGGCGGCTCAGGTCGAGGCCGACCGGGCCGCCGCCGATCTCGAGACCCTCAACGGGGGCGTGCCGGCGGCCAGGGCGCGCGCACTCTCGATTGCCCGGCGCAATGTGCGATTGGCCCGTCAACGCCTGACGACGGCCGTTTCTCCGCCGACACCCGCCGACGTCGGCGCGGCGCGGGCGGACGTTGCGAAGGCCGAGGCTGACCTGGCGGCGCTGCAGACGGTCCCGCCGCCTGCTCCCGCGCCGTTGGCGGCCGCCCAGCAGGCCGTCGCCGTTGCGCAGGCCAAGATCGCCACCCTCGGTGCAGGGCCCGACCCGGTGGCGGTGGCGGCGGCGGACGCGGACGTGCGCAAAGCAGAAGCAGACCTAACCGTCGTGAAGACGCGCGACCCGCCGGCGACCCCGCAGGAGATCGACGTCGCGACGTTGGCGGTCACAACCGCGCGCGCCACCCTCACCAGAGTGAGCGGCCCCCGAGACCCGGCAGAGCTCGCCACGGCGCAGCTCGACCTCGACCGGGCACGGGCCGAACTCGCGGCGCTGACGCAGCCACCGGTGACCTCGCCCGTCGCGATCACCGCGGCCCAAGGTGCGTTGGACGCCGCGCGGCTGAAGCTGCGACGCGTGCTCGCGGGCGCCGTCGCGGCTGACCGGTCGTCGGCCCGGTTGGAACTCCAGCGGGCCGAATCGGAGCTACGCACGCTGGAGGTCGGGCCGAGCACCACCGCAGTGGCGGCCGCCCGTCAGGCGCTGAGCGCCTCGGCCGCCCGTTTGGCGTTCGTGCGCTCTCAGCCGCGAGTGAAGGCGGCCAGGGCCCTTCTGACATCGGCCCAGCTGTCGACGGAGCTGCTCACGGTGCGCGCGATCAACTCGGGGACCGTGACGGGGTTGCTGACCTCGCGGGGCGCGCCGGTCGACCCGTCGACCCCGGTTGCCACGGTGGCCGACCTCCAACACTTGGCGGCGAGTGTCGACCTCAGTGAGTTCGACGTGGCTCAGGTACGGCCCGGGCTGAAGGCGATCGTCAGCGTCGACGCCCTCGGTGGTCGAGCGGTCACGGGGAAGGTCCGATTCGTCGCGCTGACCGGAGCCGACAATGGTGGGCTGGTGACCTTTCCGGTGCAGATATCCATCGCCGAGACGAAGGGCCTGCGCACGGGGCTCAATGTCAGCGTGCGGATCATCCTGGCCCAGAGGAAGAACGTCGTGAAAGTGCCGCTCGAGGCGGTCTCGAGCGATGCCAAGGAACGGTCGATCGTCAGGGTCATCGATGGCTCCGGGAAGACCTCGGTGCGCCGCGTCGAGACCGGGCTCGAAGACAATAAAAACGTCGAGATCATCTCGGGCCTGCGCGCCGGCGAGCGGTTGGCGCTACCAATCGCGGGTGGGCCGTGATCGCGTCGGTCACCCCCTCGAGCATCATCGAGCTCGAGGGGGTGACGAAGGTCTTCCGCACGGGGCCGCTGTTCGTCGAGGCCCTGCGCGACGTCTGCTTCTCGGTCGACGAGGGCGAGTTCGTCGCGATCATGGGGGCCTCTGGGTCGGGCAAGACGACCCTGCTGGGAATTCTCGGTTGCCTCGACCGGCCGACGACGGGCAGCTATCGGCTCGTCGGCCAGGAGATGGCAACCCTGCACGAGGTCGACCGGGCGCGGGTGCGTGGCAAGCGCATCGGCTTCGTGTTCCAGGCCTACAACCTGCTGCCGCGCTCGACCGCCTACAGCAACGTCGAGTTGCCGATGATCTACGCGGGCGTGCCCGCCCGTGAACGACGGGCGCGGGTGGTTGCGGCGCTGACCGAGGTGGGGTTGGCCGACCGGATCCACCATCTGCCGGCCCAGCTCTCGGGTGGGCAGCAGCAGCGTGTGGCGATCGCCCGGGCGTTGGTTGTGCGACCGAGCGTCGTGCTGGCCGACGAGCCCACGGGCAACCTCGACTCCACGAGCGCTCAGGAGGTGCTCGGAATACTCACTCGGCTGCACGGCAACGGCGCCACGATCGTCCTCGTCACCCACTCCGACGAGGTCGGCGCACGCGCAAACCGCGTCATCCGGTTCGGGGATGGCCGGGTCGTCGCCGATGACCTCACCGACTGCTGATGACGACCTTCTTCGAGCAGGTGCGGATCGCCCTGGCGGCCCTGCGGGCCAACTGGTTTCGAGGCGCCTTGACCGCCCTCGGGGTGATCATCGGCGTCAGCTCGCTGGTGGCCGTAACCGCCGTCAGCGCCGGTGCCCAGAAGGAGGTCGGCGACAGCATCCGGCGGCTCGGCTCGAACGTCGTGCTGGTCGATGGTGAGCTGATCACCGTCGGGACCCAACAGACGGCCTCCGATCGGACGATCACCCCCGAAGACGTCTCCGCGATCGAGAAGCTGCCGATGGTGAGCGTCGTCGCCCCGTACCAGGACATCGAGGGCCTCACGGTGTCGGCCGGGCGCGACAAGACCACCACCCGCCTGTTCGGCGTCACGGCGCCGTACCAGGACATCTACAACCAGGCCGCCGGGCAGGGTCGGTTACTGTCCGCCTCCGACGTGGCTTTCGGACGTAGCGTCATGGTGCTGGGCCTCGTGCCGCGCCGACGTCTCTTCCCCGGGCAGGACCCGATCGGAAAGACGGTGCGGGTCGGCAGTCATGAGTTCGAGGTGGTGGGTGTTCAGGCACGCAAGGCCAAGCTCGGTGGCGAGAACCTCGACGACCGGATCTTCGTCCCACTGCCGATCGTTACGCGCGTTCTGCTCGGTGGCGCGAACACCAAGAGCGTGGGCGTGCGGGTCCGCAGCGAGGCCGAAATCGTGCCGGCGATGGACGAAATCGAGTCGCTTCTTCGTGAGCAGCACCACCTGCCCCCGTCGTACGCCGACGACTTCTCCACCGAAGACCAGGCCGCCCTCGTCAAAGAAGCCCAAAGCGCGACAGGAACGTTCCGCGTGCTCACCTTTGCCTTGGGCGGGATCTCCCTGCTCGTGGGCGGCATCGGGATCATGAACATGATGCTCGTCTCGGTGCATGAACGGACCCGTGAGATCGGCATCCGTAAGTCCGTCGGCGCTACCCCGGGCGTGGTGCAGACGCAGTTCCTGATCGAGGCGGTGGTGCTCAGCACCCTCAGCGGCTTCGTGGGCGTCGTACTCGGCATCGTCACAACCCGTCTGATCGGAACCGCCGCCGGCTGGACGGTGCTGATCAGCGTGCCGTCGCTGGTCGTGGCCTTCTTGGTGGCCCTCGGTATCGGCCTCTTCTTCGGCTATTACCCCGCCCGCCGCGCCGCCCGCCTTGATCCCATCACCGCCCTCCGGCACGACTAAACCCCGTCCACCAGTAGCCTGGCCGGTCCGCACCACTAACGCTCGGCAAGGGGGTGATCTAAAAAAAAGCGCTTTGCGCGGCGGGGTAGTCTCCGGCTCCGACGCCCAGAAGCTCCAGAGGGAGCACGTCGAGCGGCTGCTCGCGCGCGATGCCGCCAGGCGGGGCGGGCGATCAGCACGATCACCCGGGTGGGCAGGCGTTCGATTACACCGTGAATGCAGCCTTCCTGCCGGTACGCGCCGAGGGTTGGAGGGTGCCTCGGGAATCCGAAGCCGCGCCATGGCCACCGCCTATCTGCGCGACGGTGCCCGGGCCGCCGAAAGGCCGGTGTGTTTCGCGTTCAACGGCGGGCCCGGCTCGGCCTCGATCTGGCCGCAGTTTGGCGCGCTTGGCCCCCGGCGGGTGGTTGTGCCCGACGACGGCTCCACCCCCGCACGCGCCTACGTGGTCGACGACAACGGCCAGCGACGCGGCGCGCAAGAAGTCGCTCTGCGTCGATGGCGACGTGGCCGCGCTGGCTGACACGCAGGGCGCGCCGCCCGCCGCGGCCGCGTGGCCCGACTCATCAGTGAGCTCACCGGCCTTTCGCGTGGGCTGGTGGACGAGAAGAACCTGCGCATCAGCGACGGGACCTTCTTCGTCGAGGCGCGGCATTCGCGAGGGCTCATCGTCGGCCGCCTCGAGGCGCGCGTCACGGGCCGATGGCCGCCCGCCGCACCCGAGACGGGGAGTTCGACCCGGTATCGAGGCCATGAACGCGCCCTTCACCGCTACCGCGCTCGGTTATCTCACCGTGACGCTGGGAATTGACCCCCAAGCAGCGGTACCAGGTACGGAATGAAATGGCGCACAGGGCGTGGAGCTAGGACCGTGGCCAGCCCACCCGCCGGGCTTCACATCGACACGCCCCGACCTTGCCCGTGCGCTGCGGCGCAATCCAAACCTGAAGGTGTTGGCCGCCAGCGGCCGTTACGACCTCGACACCCCCGACAGCGCGACCGACTGGTCGCTCGCCCCACTGGATGCCCCGGCTGACGTTGTGGCGCGCGCAACCCACCGCTCCTACGACGCGGGCCACATGATGTACACCCGCCAAGCCGACCGCGAACCGAGCGCCGACGTCGCGGCCTGGATGGCGACGTAGGACGTAAGTACCTGCGCCGCCACGCGTCGTAGTGCTGCATGCGTGCAGCGCCGCGGGCGACGATGATGAGAAGGGGCCGGTCGCGGTAAGGAATGTGTGAGCCATCCGATGAAGCGGGTCTGGTGTGGAAGGCTCTGTCGCGATGAGCGCATCGAGCCCTGAGATCACCGCAGCATGGGAGCACCGCGGCGACCTCGTCCTCTACGCCGGACGGGTTCTCGGTGTGCACGGTGACCTCGCGGAGGACATCGTCCAAGACGCATACCTGCGCCTTCACGAGCAGGCGGCCGCGGGGGCCACCCCCCGCGACGCCCGACCCTGGCTCTTTCGCGTAACGCGGAACCTCGCGCTCGACGAGCGGCGCCGCATTCGTCGCGGCGACGCGCTGCGAACGACCCTCGAGGTCGTCACGAAACCACAGGTTGGCCCCTACGACGTCGTCCAGAGGCGCGAGGAGGCCCGGCAGGCGCTGCGTGGCCTCGATGCCCTTCCGTCCCGCGAAAAGCGCACGGTCATCCTCGATCAGGCCGGGGTCGCGCCCTCGGTGATCGCGCGCGTGATGGATACCACGACCAACGCGGTGACCAGTCGCTCTTTCGGGCGCGGCGACGCATGCGCGATACCCGTGCCGCGGCGTGGGGCCTGGTACCCGTACCGATCATCCGGTTTCTCATGCGTGCGGGAAACTCGTCGGCGCTGGAGCAGCTTCCGATGCTTGCGCCCGGCGGCGCCGGGCGTTTCGCCGGCGGAGCCGGCCTGGCGGGGTTCGCCCTCACGGCTCTGGTCGGCGGTGGAGTCATCGCTCAGCAGGTGGTCGTGCCCGGCGCCCTCCACGACAGTGCCCGGTCGGCCGTGCCTGCTCCACGGCCGTCGCTGCAGAGCCCGGCACCGCGTGCCACGCCAATCGCTGATGTGGGGAGTTCCGCCGGTCCGTCGCAAGGCGCGACGGTCGTCGTTCGCTCAGCGCCTTCGGTGACGCCTCGCACCAACCGATCTGTCACGCGCCCGCGTCGCGTCGTCGCCCGCTCTCCTTTGGCAGCGATTTCCGCGGTGGCAGCACCCTCCCCGTCCTCGACCCCACCGCCACGCACGGGCGACGACGACCATGACGACGTCAGCGTCGAGCGCCACGAACCCGCGGTCGACCAGAGGAACGGCGCGAGCTCAGGTGAGCGGTCTGTGCCCGAGGAACGTCAAGGGCGCCGCGGGCACTCGGGTGCACGGTCGGTACCCGACGACCCCGAGCCGAACGAGCAGCAACCTGACGAACCCGCACCGGCCGAGCGGCAGGAGATCCCCACTCCTGATCCCCCGGAACAGGGAACCGACCACTCGGGGCCACCGGTGTCCGCCGCCGGGACCTCGGCAACGTCGCCTGAGTCGCTCGAGAGCCCGACGCCCACCGAGCCGGCCGAAGAACCTGATCACGGCTAGTCGGGGGCCGGCGAGAACCCGCCGATCAGTGCATGCCGAGCAGCCGGCGAAGCACCTTCTCAACGTGAAACCACGTCGGGTGGGGCGCCGCCAGGGGAGTCACGAGGCGCTCATCCGAGATCGAACGGATGTCTTCGCATCGCGCGTAGCTCGTGGTCTCGAGGCCGCTCGCGCGGAGTCGACCTCCACATGCATCGGCACGCCGCGTTAACGGGTCGCCAGGGCGACGACCACGGCAACCTCACTCCGGCCGGCGTTGAGACGATCGTCTGAGATGACCAGCGCGGCGGCGAAAGGCCCGCTCACGACCGACGGGTTCACCGAAGTCAACCAGCCAGATCTCGCCTCGCCGAGTAATGCTCACGGTGCGGCGTCACGGCGGGCCCGTCGGCAAGGCTTCCGTCGAGCTCTTTCCGTTCGGCCTGCAAGCGTTCCACTGGACGGGGTCACGCCGCCGCTGTGCGAGCCGCTCGTCGACCGTGTCGAAGAAGCTCGCCCGCTCGAGTTCGGCGATGGCGTCATCGACGCTCACCTGAATCTGCCGTCCTGTGCTCGCGGCCCCGCATCGATGCGGGCCTTCGTCGCTGTTGAAATACGGATGGTGGTGCTCGCGCCTGTAGTCCACTCTTGTTGTAACAAATGATCTACACGCCGGTAGCACCCGCAGGTCGCCGATACGAGGCTGTGCCTGCGCGGGTTCTTTCCTGATCCTGACCCGGAACGTCAGACTGCCCGAGTGACCTCCTCACCCCGACTCGACGATCAGATGGAACTCGAGGTGCTCGGTCTGGGACGCGTCACGGCGACCATCGAGCAGGTCGACGAACTCATCCAAGAAGGAGTCCGCGGGCTCGCCTGGCGAGTGACCCTTCGCCTGCCCGACGGCACCACCGCCCACGGGATTCAGCGTGGCCGCGCGCGGATGGCGTTTCTCGATCCGCGTCACCGCGTGGCCTGAACCGCCCTCACGCAACCACCACCGCCGATCGTCCTCCGATACATCTCGGGATGCGTGGCGCTTTTGTGCGCCAAACACCCTGCGGGAACAACATTGTGCGTCGACACCGAGTGATTGGTCCAGAGCACCATTCTGCTCCGCCGGGCCGAGCTCGACGGGGCCCGCAGAGTTGGTGGGAGACGTCCGCGATGATCTGGAGCAGATGGTTGGTCCACAATCGGCAGAGCCGCTCCTGCACGAACTCTCGGGGTCACTCAGAGTGCGCTCGATCGCCACGTTGCGCGTGGCGCCGATCGGATCGACGCTGCGGTCGGCGGACATCAGCCCTCTCGATGATTCCGGCTACTACGCACACGGTGTCGGGCCTGAGACGGTAAGGCGTCCACGGGTTGGCAGGAGCGGTTGGCCAGGGGCTGAGAGAGCCGTTCAGAGGCCGAACGTCTGAACGAGGAGAAACCCGTTCAGGGCGACGATCAGAGCGATGACGATTGTCGCGATCACCGTCGTTGCCCGACGGTTGACCAACCCGCCCATCAGGTCGCGACGACGGCAGAAGCTCAGCAGCGGGATCAACGCGAACGGGATGCCGAACGAGAGCACCACCTGGCTGAGTACCAACGCGCGGCTCGGGTTCACGCCGATGGCGAGGATGATCAGCGCCGGGGCCATGGTGATCCCCCGGCGCAGAAAGAGCGGTATCTGGCGGTCGATGAAGCCCTGCATCACGACCTGCCCGGCCAGGGTGCCGACCGATGACGACGACAGCCCTGACGCGAGCAGCGCCACGCCGAAGGCGATCTGGGCGTGCGAGCCGACGAGTGTGCCGAGCTGCTTGAAGGCCTCGTCGATGTCGTTGACGCCGGTCAGCCCGCGCTCGTGGAACACGCCCGCGGCCATGATCAACATCGACATGTTGATGACCCCGGCGATCGACATCGCGATGATCACGTCGATCCGCTCGAAGCGGAAGATCTGACGCCGCTCGGTCTCGGTGTGCCCGACGACGCGCCGCTGCGTCAACGCCGAATGCAGGTAGATCACGTGTGGCATGACCGTCGCCCCGAGAATGCCCGTCGCGAGCAGCACGCTCTCGGTGCCCTCGAAGCCCGGGATCACCAATCCCTTGCCGATGCCTGCGGGCGAGGGGTTCGAGAAGAAGAGCTGGATCGCGAAGCCGACGAGGATCACACCGACGAGCATCGAGATGACGATTTCGAACGGCCGCGCGCCGCGCGCCTGGAGCCCCAGGATCGCGAACGAAAACACCCCGGTGAGAACGCCCGCCCAAAAGAGCGGGATCCCGAACAGCAGGTAGAAGCCGAGCGCGGCACCGAGGAACTCGGCGAGATCGGTCGCCATCGCGATGAGCTCGGCCTGAACCCACAGGGCCCGCGAGACCGGGCGCGAGTACCGGGCCCGGCAGACCTCGGGCAGGTTCATTCCCGTCGCGATGCCGAGCTTTGCCGACATCGTCTGAATCAGCATCGCCATGAGGTTTGACGCCAGGATCACCCACAGGAGCATGTAGCCGTACTGCGAGCCGGCGGCCACGTTGGTGGCGAAGTTGCCCGGGTCGACGTAGGCCACCGCGGCGACGAACGCCGGCCCGAGAAACGGGAGAACGGCGCGCAGACCTTTTCGCTCGCCCCTCAGTGATCGGTGAGCGGCGTCGGCCACCCACGCCTCGCCAGGAAGCACGCGGTCAACGATCTCGGGAGTGGGAGAGGGCGGGGAGACACTCACGATTCTCGCGGATGTTAGCGGCGGCTCAAACATTTACTAGCCCCGACTAACTGCGGATCGCGCAATACTGCTGCGCAATGGCAACCGTTCCGGCCGCGCGACATCTTCTGCGCGCGAAAGACCTCATCGACGCGCGCTACGCGGAGCCCCTCGATGTGCCGGCGCTGGCCCAGGCCGCGCACATGTCACCGGCCCATTTCAGCCGCGAGTTCCGACGCGTCTTCGGGGAGACCCCGCACCAGTACCTGCTGACGCGCCGGATGGAGCGTGCGGCAGCCCTGCTGCGTGGGACCGATCGCAGCGTGGCGGAGGTCTGCATGACCGTCGGCCTGAGCAGTTTGGGATCGTTCACCACCAGTTTCGGTCGCGTGTTCGGCATGTCACCGAAGGCCTATCGGGCGGCCCATCCGCCCGCAGCCGATCGGGTGCGGGTGCCGACGTGCGTGCTGCAGGCATGGGCGCGTCCGCTGTCGAGCAGTTTTCGAGAAGACCGCCGGCCCGAGCCCGAATAGCGTGGGGCCCGACCACTGAACCTCATCGGAGGCTGACCATGTTGATGAACCTCACCCACGTGAACGTGTGGGTCCGCGACCAAGACGAGGCCCTCGCCTTCTACACCGAGAAGATGGGGATGGAACTACGTGACGACGCGACGATGCCGGAGATGGGCGACTTCCGCTGGCTCACCGTCGGTCCCATTGGCCAGCCCGAGGTTTCACTCGTTCTGATGGCGATTCCCGGCGCGCCCGTCTTCGATGCCGACACGGTTGCAAAGCTCAACGACGTCATGGCCATGGGCGCGGCCGGTGGCCTCTTCTTTCAGACCGACGACTGCCAGACCACGTTCGACGACCTGAAGGGCCGCGGCGTAGAGGTCACCCAGACGCCGGAGCAGCGTCCCTACGGAATGGATGCGGGATTCCGTGACCCGTCGGGTAACTCGATCCGGCTGACGCAGATGGCCGCGTCCGCGCCTTGAGCCGTGGGTTCGGTCTCGGTTAAGTCCATCGAAGTTCGCGAACCAGGGCATTATTCTCGCCCGGGGAACGACCCTCGCTTTCAGGAGAGATCACCGTGAAGTCCTTCACCCGCTGGGTACTCGGCCATCGCCTCATCGTGGCGCTCGTGTGGCTCGTCGTCTTCGTTGCCGGCTTCGCCTCGGTGCAGTCATCGACAAATGCACTCTCGGCGGAGTTCAACCTCCCGGGTCGGGAAAGTAGCGACGCCGCCAACCTGATCGAGCAGCGCTACGGCAACGGCGGCCAGCGGGTCTCGGGGCCGCTGGTCCCGGTCGTCCAACTCCGCGAAGGCACGACGATCGACGACCCCGGCGTCCGCAATGAGGTTGAGGCGGCGTTTGGGGCGATCGCCACGGCCGTGCCCGGCTCACGCACCGCGAACTTCGCGACGACCGGGGACCGTGTCTTTGTCTCCGACGATGGGCGCACGACCTACGGGGTGATCTGGTTCCCCGCATCGCCAATCGCCTTCGACCCCGCCGGCGACGCGCTAAAGGCGGCGAAGGCAGCGGCGGCCGATCAGTCGGTCGGCGGCCAGCCGATCCGCATCACCGGCATCGACGCGCTTGCGGTGGGCACGAGCGACGAGTCGGCAGGCCCGAGCGTTCTCGTCGAGACCCTCGTTGGCGGTCTCGGGGCACTTATCGTGCTGGCGTTCGTCTTCGGCTCGTTGATGGCCCTCGTGCCGCTGTTCATGGCGGCGGTGGCGATCCTCACAACGTTCCTGGTGGTCTGGCCGATCGCCGAACTCACCCAGGTCTCGGTGGTCGTGCAGTTCCTGATCTCGCTTATCGGCCTGGGCGTCGCGATCGACTACTCGCTGCTGATCGTCATGCGCTGGCGCGAAGAGCGGGTCGCCGGCCGCGAAAAGAACGAAGCCGTTGTCGAGGCGATGGAACACGCCGGCCGAGCGGTCATCTTCAGCGGCGTCGCCGTGGCGATTGGCCTACTCGCGCTCGTCATCCTGCCCGTGCCGTTTCTCCGCAGCATTGGATACGGAGGGCTGCTGATCCCGACCGTCAGCGTCCTCGTGGCGATCACCCTGCTACCGGTTATCCTCTCGACGATCGGCCCTCGCCTCGACCGGATCGGCTTCACCCGGCGGACCTCCAACGCCGGGCAGGGGTGGGTTCCCTGGGGGCGCTTCATCGTCGGCCGACGGCTGGTGATGGGCGCCGTCGCGGTTGCCATCCTGGCGGCGCTGTTCATTCCGGCCCTCGACTTCTCCACGGGTACGTCTCGGGCCGAGGCGCTCGCCGCGGCGGGCCCGGCACGCGAGGCCCTCGACCAGCTCACCGGATCGGGAATCGGGGCGGCAGTGCTGACCCCCTACGACATCGTCGTCGAGAAGGGCGACCCGGATGCCACCGTCAAGGCCGCCGCCCAGGTCGACGGCGTGCGCGGGGCTGTCGCGCCGTCGACGAAGGACTGGCGCATCGGTGACACCGCCCTCATCAACGTCTTCCCCGAGAAGGAAGACAGCGCCTCGAACGTCGCCGCGGTGCGCGCCGCCGTCGACACGCAGCCGGGGCGGATCCTGATCGGCGGTCTCGTGCCGGGCAACGCCGATTTCAACGATGCCGTCTACGGCAACTTCATCTGGGTCATCCTCGTCATTCTGGTGATCACGTTCGTCCTTCTGGCCCGCGTGTTCCGGTCGTTGCTGCTGCCGCTGAAGGCCGTCGTGTTCAACATCATCTCGATCGGCGCGGTGTGGGGCTTCATGGTGATCTTCTGGCAGAAGGGTCACGGCTCGGGGCTTCTGTTCAATGTCGAGCCGACGGGCGCGCTGCAGGTGTGGATCCCCCTGATGGTGTTCGCGTTCCTCTACGGGCTGTCGATGGACTATGAGGTGTTCATCCTCAGCCGCATGCGCGAGGAGTACGACCGCGACGGATCCACCGACCGGGCCGTTGTTGCGGGCTTGGCCCGCACCGGGCGCCTTGTGACCGCCGGCTCGTTGATCCTGTTCCTCTCGTTCGTTGCCCTTGCCGCGACTCCGGGAACCGACATCAAGGTGTTTGCGTCGGCGCTGGCCTTCGGCATCCTGCTCGACGCGACGATCGTGAGAAGCATGCTGCTACCGGCATTCGTGTCGCTGTTCGGCCGTTGGAATTGGTGGATGCCGCCGTGGGCGGCCCGCATCCTGCGGGTCGAACCGAGCCTCCCGGCCCCGGAGAAGCGCGGAGCGGTGTCGTTGGATCTCGAACCGGCCGGTTCGCCGCGGGCGATCACTCCTCGGCCGGTGACCGAGACGGAGTAGGCGCAGGTGGGCGGTGCCCTGGGGATCCGACCGTACCCCAGGGCACCGGAACACCGGGTTGTGGGACCCTCGCGGGACATGAGACCGACCGAGGACGTGTCCGCATGAGTGACTCCGCGTTCGCCACCACCATCATCGACCGGCCGATGCCGGCCCGCGATCACTGTCTGGCTCCGAACCGCGTCGACGCGCCGGTGGCCGGGGCGCGCTACGGCCGTCTGTTTCCGGAACTCGACCCGCTGCTGGCTGACGTCGAGCGACTCCACGCGCTCGGCCGCGCCGGCGGGGCGTGTGATGGCAGCCCCCTCGCGGCCGAAGGGGCTGATGATGCGGTCACGACGGCTGCCGGGTGGCCCTTCTTCGGTCAGTTCGTGGCCCACGACATCACCGCCGACCGGTCGCCGCTGTCGGAGCACGCAGACCTCTCCGGTGTGCGCAACTTCCGCACCCCCCGCCTGAACCTGGAGGCCGTTTACGGGGGCGGTCAGGTCGGAAGCCCGTACCTGTTCGATCGCGACGACCCGGCGATGATGCTGATCGGCGGCGATGGGTGCGGCGATGTCCCACGGAATGCTCAGGGGATCGCCCTGCTCGGAGATCCACGCAACGACGTCCATCTGTTCACCAGCCAGATACACGTGGCGTTTTTGCATATGCACAACCGCCTCGTCGCCCGGTTGCGCGCCGACGGGGAATCAGAGGCCGACCTCTTTACCGAGGCTCGTCGTGCCGCCATGTGGCACTACCAGTGGGTCGTGCTGCACGACTTCTTGCCTCGTCTGATCGGTGGCGGGCTGGCCACGACGCTCCGCGCCGATGGCGCGCGCCTGTTTACGTTTCCCGCGGGCGAGGCCTACATCCCACTCGAGTTTGCCGACGCCGCGTATCGCTACGGACATGGCCAGATCCGCCACGGCTATCGGGTCAACGCCGACTTTGGCCCCCTGCCTCTCCTGCCCGACCTGATGGGCTTTGGCCCCGTCACGCCCGAGCGCGCCGTCGACTGGCGGCTGTTGTTCGATGTCGATCCCGAGGTGCCGGCCCAGCGGGCAAAACGGCTCGATGGGCACCTCCCGGGATCGCTCATCGGCCTGCCGCACCAGATCGCCGGCGAGGACGACGGCGCCGACTACGGGTCGCTCGCGGTTCGCGATCTGCAGCGCGGTCTGGCGCTCGGCCTTCCGTCGGGCGAAGCGGTGGCCCGCCGTCTCGGGGTCGAACCGCTGAGCCCGCAGGAGGCCGGTCTGGCGCAGTTCGGGTGGGACGCCGAGACGCCCCTGTGGATCTACATCCTGCGCGAGGCAGGGGCACGCGGCGACGGCGAACGGCTCGGGACGGTCGGCGGCCGGATCGTCGGCGAGGTCCTCATCGGGCTGATCGATGCCGATCCGGAGTCGTATCGGGCCGTCGAACCCGACTGGCAGCCGACGCTTCCGGCTGCGCCGGGACGATCTTTCGGTGTGACCGACATCCTGGCGCCGACGGAATAAACGGAACCGAAATGGAGTCATTGGAGATGTGACCACCCCCGCCGACAACCCTTTCGAGGAACACGAGCTCGCCGCCTACGCCGACGGGGTGCTCGACCCACAGCGGCGTGCGCTCGTTGACGAGGCTCTGGCGGCCTCACCCGACCTGCGCGCGGCGCTCGACGACCAGCGCCGCGCGATCACCGCCGTGCGCGCGGCCAACCTCGAAACCCACGCGCCGATGGCCCTGCGCGAGCGGCTCGCCACGCCACCTCGCCAGGCTCCGCCCCGTCGCCAATGGCGCCTCGGTTGGGTGGCGGGCATCGCCTCGGCTCTGGCGGCGATCGCTCTTCTGGCCGTCTTCGTGCTTCCGAGCCGGGCCGGTGGGCCGTCGGTCGCCGAGGCGGCTGCCGCGGCCGTGCGCCCTGCGACCGAACCGGCGCCGGGGCCAGGCGGCGACAAGCTGCTCGACATCTCCGTCGACGGCGTTGCGTTTCCCGACTACACCGGCAAGTTCGGTTGGAAGGCCACCGGCAGCCGCACCGACGATGTCGACGGTCGATCGGTGACGACCGTGACCTACGTGAAGGGCGCCCAAACCATCCAGTACGCGATCGTCGCCGGCGAGGTTCTCGACGCTCCCACCCAGGGGCAGGTCACGAACGTCGAAGGCACGCCCGTGCGTCTGCTCGATGCCGACGGCCGCCGTATCGCGACCTGGCAACGCAAGGGCCGCACCTGCGTTCTCGTCACCACCTCCTCGAATGACGCGACCCTGCGCGAACTCGCCGCCTGGCGCGGCAAGGGGTCGGTCGACTTCTAACGCGTCGCCCCGGCCCAGACGGCGAAGTCGCCGCGATACGACGACGAAGGAAGCGGGAACTCTCGCCTCGTCGTGCCGTGTGAGCTTCGGATGGTCTCGGGAAGCTCAGCCCACGGTGAACTCCAACGAGCGACCCCACCCGACCCGACCGCGGCGGTGACATGCGCCGCTTCGGGCTGCGCGGCGAGCCAATCGACGAACTGCAGGTATCCGTACTGGTCGCCGCGCGTCGCGGCGACCAGTACGGAGGGTCGAAGTATTTCCATTGCGGGACTGCCTGCGACCAATCCAGAAACGACCGGGAATGGAGAGCCACGACGCAGGCGAGCAGTGGCGCGATGAGCAGCGCGAGGAGGGCGTTGCTCGTCAGCCAGCCCGGGAAGATGCCGAACATGAGCTCGGCCTATCGCATCGTCGTTGCGGGCGCGACACCTGAGTTCAGGTCCAGGTGCCGGTGGTAGACGACCTGTTCGGCGAGGATCTGTTCGGTGGCCATGCGCCTCTCCGGGTTTAGTCGGTGAGCATCCCCGCGAGGGATTTGCGGGCGCGGTAGAGGCGGCTCATCACGGTGCCCTCGGGGGCGTCCACGACGGTCGCCGCTTCGGCATACGACAGACCCACCACGTCGATGGCGACGATCACGTCACGGTGTTCATCGCTCAGCCGACTGATCGCCGCGTAAAGGTCCATGGCGGTGGCGACGTCGTCGGGTCGACCGATCGGGCGGGTCTCTTCCGGATCGAAATCCAGCGGTGCGCTCACGGGCCGTCGCGAGGCATCACGGCGGTTCGTGATGAACGTATTGCGCATCGCCTGCATCAGATACCCGCCGACCTCATCGTCGTTCAGCATCCGGGGCTTTGTGAGGATCCGGGCGAAGGTGTCCTGAACGAGATCCTCAGCGTCCTCACGACGCCCGCACAGGGCGAGCGCCGCGCGGTACATGCGGTCGAGGTGGTCTCCGAGGCGCTGCGGGTTGAGCTCGGGTGTCAGGGCAACTCCGGCCGGACGGCGGCTTAGGTGATGTGAACGACCCGTAGAACATCGGTGGTGCGCGACTGCCCGTCAACACCGGCCAGCACGACGACGACATCTCCTGGGCGCACATGACCCTCGTCGCGCGCGGTCTGAACGGCCTCCTTGACCATCGCCTCGTTGTCGGCGAAGCCCGACAGAGAGACGGGCGTCGCGCCCCAACTGATCGACAGCTGGTGCCGCACGCGCTCATCGGGGGTGAACCCGAGAATCGGCGTGGCTGGGCGAAAGCGGGCGATCGAGCGCACCGTGAAGCCCGTGCGCGTCAGGCAGAGAATCGCCTTGGCGCCAAGCTGTTCGGCGACAGTCCACGCGGCGTTGGTCATCGTGTCGGTGACGCTGTGATCGTGCTCGGTGCCTGTGCTGGTCTTGCTGGCGCGCAGCCGTGTGACCATGCGGTTCCAGCCTTCGACGTCGAAGTTCTCGTCGGCGCGCCCGCATAAACGCGCCATCGTGGCGACCACGTTGACGGGGTCGGCGCCCACGGCCGTCTCGCCCGAGAGCATCACCGCCGATGAGCCATCGAACACGGCGTTCGCGACATCCGAGGCCTCCGCGCGCGTGGGGGTCGCCGCGGTGACCATCGACTCCAGCATCTGGGTGGCCGTGATCGCCGGGCGCCCATGGGCGATGCACTCACGGATGATCAGCTTCTGCAGGTGGGGGAGCTCCTCGATCGGGCACTCGATACCCAGGTCGCCGCGGGCGATCATCACGGCGCCCGCTACCTCGAGGATGCCGGCGAGGTTGTCGACGGCGCTGCGGGTCTCGATCTTCGCGACGATCAGCGGGCCCCGCGGGTGCGGCTCGGTGCCGAGGCGACGCACGTCATGGGCCGAGCGCACAAACGACAGCGCGATCATGTCGACCCCGGCCGCCACGAACGCATCGAGGATGCGCAGATCCTCGGGCGTGGGTGTACTTATCTGCAGGCGATCCGACGGGATGTGAACGCCCGGGCGACCTGAAAGCTTGCCTCCGTGGAGGACGGTCGCGGCCAGGTGGTCGCTGCGCGCATCGACGACGGCGACATCAATGGCGCCGTCGCCGAAGGCGATCCGGTCACCGACCTCGATGCCGTCGAGTAGCGACGAGTAGTCGATCTGGATGACGTCGGCGGTCGAGCCGGCGTTGCCCGGCATCAGGCGCACGGGGTGGCCACTGGGAAGGATGACGCCGTCGCGCCCAAAGCTCGCCGCGCGGATCTTCGGCCCCGGCAGGTCGACGAGGATGCCGATCGCCCGCCCCGCCTCGGCAGCCAGCGTACGCACGCGCCGGTGAATGACGAGGGCTTCCTCAACCGTGCCGTGTGACAGGTTCAGCCGAACCGCGTCGACGCCCGCGGCGATCATCCCGCGAAGTACCGCCTCCGACTCAGACGCAGGGCCGATCGTCGCAAGGATCTTCGTGCGGCGGGTCATCGATCTCTCTTCGTGGTGAGGGTTGCGGGAATGGGCGATGTTCCACCCGCGCGGCTTACTTTTTCGCGGGCCGGGGTCGATATCCCTGGGGTCAGGTGAAATCACAGGAGCAGGGGAGACAAGCACACGGCGCGAGCGGTCTTCAACGGCGACGTGATCGCCGATTGCAACGACGTGGTCGAGGTCGACGGCTACACCTACTTTCCGATGCAGTCGGTTCGCGCCGGGGTGCTGGCGGCCAACGCGTTCACGACGGTCTGCAGCTCGAAGGGCGCCGCGAGCTACTACGACGTCACCGTGGGTGGAAGGACCATTGCCCGGGCTGCGTTCGCGTACCTCGATCCGACGCCTGCCGCCAGTGACGTTCGCGGGCGCATTGCATTCTGGAAAGCGGTCGAGGTCGACGCGTGAGCGGGCCCGCGGCGCAGAGGCTGCCGGCCGGCGCTTGTTTTTGCGTCCCGGGCACCGGGGTCAGGCCGAGAACGCGTCCTTGACCTGGGCTGCCTGGTCCCGGATTGCGGCGATCTCGTCGGAGTCCAGGCGGTCGAGGTTCTTTACCGCCAGCGCCATCCGAGGGTTTGTCCCCAGAGAACCGCGGTTGCGGTCGAGGAAGTCCCAGTAGAGCGTCGTGAACGGGCACGCGTCGACCCCGTGGCGCACCGTGGGCGTGTACCGGCAGCCTTTGCAGTGGTCGCTCATACGGTTGATGTAGGCGCCGGAGGCCGCGTAGGGCTTGGTCATCATCCGGCCGCCATCGGCGAACAGGGCCATGCCGAGCACGTTCGGGGCCATCACCCAGTCGTGGCCGTCGACGTGGGTCACCCGAAACCAATCGAGTGCCTCAGCGGGGTCGACCCCCAGAAGTAGCTGGAGGTTGCCGAACAGCATCAGCCGCTCGATGTGGTGGGCGTAGCCGGTGGCCTCGAGCCCCGAGATCGCGTCGCTCATGCAGGCCATCTCGGTGGGAGCGCCCCAAAAGAGCGCGGGGAGTGCGCGATCAGCGTCGAGGGCGTTCATTCCATCCCAATCGCCCTCGCGCAGCCGGTAGATGCCGTGGACGTACTCGCGCCAGCCGATGATCTGGCGTACGAAGCCCTCGACCGAGCCGATCGGTGCCCTGCCGTCACGGTAGGCGGCCTCCGCGGCACGAACCATCGTCATCGGGTCGAGGATGCCGATGTTCATCGCGGCCGCCAGCCCCGCGTGCCACAGCAGGCGCTGGCCGCCGAGCATGGCGTCCTGCCACGGGCCGAACGCGGGGAGTCGATTGGCGATGAAGTCGGCGAGTGCCGCCTCGGCTTCGGTGGCCGTGACCGGCCATCGGCGTGGCCCGTCGTGGCCGAACGCCGCGAGCGCCGCGGCATCGAGGTCTCGGCGTACCTCGGCATCGATGCCGTCTTCGACCGGCATCCAGACCGTCGGCGGAATCAGACCCTTCGGGGGCTTCTTGCGGTTGTCGCGGTCGAAGTTCCACTGCCCCTCGACGGGCTCGTCGCCATCCATCAACGCACCGAGGCGTCGCCTTTGATCGCGATAGAAGCTCTCCATTATCAGCCGTTTTCGGCCCCTGGCCCACGCGGAGAACTGGACCTCGGTGGTCAGAAACAGGCTCCCCGGAACGACGACGACGCCGGGAAGCCCGTGCGCGAGGCGGCGTGCACGGCTCCCTGTCGGCTCCAGGACCCGAACCTCCAACGCCCCGTGCGCGGCGCGATGCGCCCGCACCCCGGCGGCGAGCGTCGCGGCCTGGCGCAGATCGACCTCAACGCCCCGTTCGCGCAGCTCGCGGGCGAAGTGGCGCATTGCCGAGAGCATCATGTGCAGCTTTTGTCGGTGCGCCCCGGGCTGGGCGAGCGCGGCATCCGACTCGACCAGAAGCACCCGCCCGGCACCCTCGAGAACCGGGTTCGCGTGGCTCAGATGCTCGGCGAGCAGCCACGCGGTATGCACTACTGCATCGCCGCCAGCATGGTCGGCGCAACCTGCTTCTTACGGCTCATCACTCCGGGGAGGTCGATGACGCCATCGTGCACCGGGTCGCCGAAGGCGCGCTCGACGGTCGCGTTGTCACCCGAGATCAGCATGCGTGTGCCCTTGGCGACAATGTCGGTGATCATCAGTGCCATCACCTGGTAGCCCATCCGCACGCGAGTCTCGTCCATCGCCGCGAGCAGCTCGTCGCGTCGGGAACTCAGCCCACGGCGGCCGACCGTCTCGATCTGGGCGATGCAGATCCGACGGCCCTGGCGAACCTCATACTCCTTGGCGTCGCGACGAATGATCTCCGACGCCGGTACGCCGCCGACGTCTGACGACGCCTCGAACATCTCGGTACCGAACTCGTGAGCGTCGAGGCCGAGCAGCTCCTCCAGGTACGAGACCACCTGGTGGTCGCGGTCGGTGGTGGTCGGCGAACTGAGGATCACCGTGTCAGAGAGGACGGCCGCCAGCAGCATCGTCGCCGTCGCGCGTTGAGGCTCCCGACCTGACGCACGGAAGCGTTCGATGACCAGCGTGGCCGTGCTGCCCACCGGGTCGAAGGTCGCCGCCACGGGGAACTTGGTCTCGATCGAGCCGATGTGGTGATGGTCGAGGATCTCCACAATATGGGCCAGCTCGACACCGAGCACGCTTTGGGCCTGTTCGCCGTGGTCGACGAGGAGCACATGCCGCGGCTCGGGGTTGACGAGGTCGGCGCGGGTAACCAGGCCTACGGGGCGGTGGTCGTCATCGACGATGATCGCCGCGCTGTAGTGGACGTCCTTGATTCGGTCGCTGACATCCGAAAGCAGGTCGTCGGGCTCCGCGGTGAGGGGATGGCGCGTCATTACCTCGCGCACCGGTACCGACAAGGAGACCAGTCGGCCGGTGACGTACGAGTCCAGCGGCGACATCACGATGCCGGTCCCCTTTCTGCGGGCGAGCTCGATGATTTCGGCCTCGGGCCGTAGGCCGTAGGGAATCACCAGGAGCGCCACCCCGATCTCGATGGCGCCGCGCTGAGCGTCACTGCGATCCCCGATGACAGCGATGTCGTTGGGCCCCATCGTGCTGCCCATGCTTTCGGTACGCACGGTTACGGCCCACAGCCGACCGTTCAGCTTGCGCTCGGGGCTGACCAGCAACTCACCGCCCAGAACATCGAGGATGAGATCGATCGACGCGGGACGATCCGCAAAGTTCGATGGCTCGCCGGACTCTTTGATGTAGCGCCGGGCCAGGTCGCGCGTGGTCATGATCCCCGCAACAATGCCGTTATCGTCAACGATGGGCATGATGTCGAGGTCGGCTTTGGCCATCGCCACACCGACGTCACGCAGCGACGCATCGTGAGTGGCTGTCGGGCAGCCCGGAGCCATGACGTCGCAGGCACGCAGCAGCACGTGCGGCAGCAGCTCGGGCGCCTCCGCGCCACTCTTATCGAGCGCCCAGGCCGTCTGCGCGTTCACGTCGCCCAAACGAACCGCCCGATACACGTCGCCGGGGTTTAGCCGCTGCTTCAATTCGGCATAGCCCATCGCCGACGCGATCGAGTCGGTGTCGGGGTTGCGGTGCCCCGTGACGTAGATCGTCGACGCCTTCGGGCTGTCCGGTGATGACAAGTCGTTCTCCTGGTGCGCTTCGGAATGCGACGACAAGCTTCGCACACGCCGCGTAGGCGCTCCCTCCCCGAACGGATCGCTTTCCCGACAGGAATGATTGGTGCCAGGCACCAATTATTCCTGCACCTGGCACGGGGGCTTGCACGGAGCACCTGGTGCCGGCAAGTCTCAGTGTCACGTTGATGGTGAGAGCGTGCGGGTGTCGATCGAGCCCCTGGCCACAATGCGTGGCATTTTTCGCCGCAAAATGGGTGGTTCCTCGCGGAGTCTCTGGTCGGGTCCGGTAGGAGCGCGTAAGTTCAGAGATTGAAACGTCCTACTCGGAGGTTCTCGTGGGCATTGAAGACATGGTCAACAAGGCCAAGAACATGGCGGAAGGCGCTGTGGACAAAGCCAAGGACATCGCTGCTGAGGTCAAGGAAGACGCCATGCAGGTGAAGGACATCGCGCAGGGCGAGGGCAGCCTGAAAGACAAGGCCAAGGCCTCGGTCGACGCCGTCAAGGACTGACACTGATCGCTGATCCCGCTTCCGGGTCGCCAGTAGGGCGGCCGCGGGGGCCGGGGTCGTCGACATCATGGGCGCAGCCTGCGGTGGTCGCGGCCGCCGCGCTGTTCGCGATCGTCTACGCACAGCTGTCGCTGTTGCGCTACGAGGCCTTCTGGCAGGCCCGTTTCGACGTCGGCAACATGGTGCAAGCCGTGTGGTCGACCGCTCACGGCGACTTCCTGACGAGCACCGACTCCACTGGCGAGCAGATCTCACGCCTTGCCGGTCACGTCGACCCGTTGCTCGCCCTCTTTGCACCCCTGTGGTGGCTCTGGCCCGATCCGCGGATGCTTCTCGTCGCACAAGCCGTGATCGTGGCGACAGGAGCGCTTCCTGCCTTCTGGCTGGGGCGCAGGTGGCTGGGCGACGATCGCCTCGCGCTCGCCGGCGCCGGGCTCTACCTGCTGCATCCCGCGCTCGGGTGGGCCACGGTGACCGAGTTCCACCCCGTCACGCTCGCCGCACCGCTGCTTCTTTTCTGTATCTGGGCGGCCGTCTGCGAGCACGACGTCGCGCTGGCGGTGGCGGCTGCCTTCGCGATCGGGTCCAAGGAGCAGGTGGGCCTGGCGGTGGCCGTCCTCGGAATCTGGATGGTGTTCGCGCTCGGTCGCCGACGCGCGGGGGCGATCCTCACCGCGGTTTCTCTGGTGTGGGTGGCGCTTTCGGTGCTGGTGATCACCCCCCACTTCAATGCGGGCAGCGCGAGCGTGTTCGTCGGCAGCCGCTACGGGGAGTTCGGCGACACCCCGTTCCAGGTGCTGCGCGGCATCATCACGCGCCCCGATTTACTCATCGACACATTGTCGCGCTCCGATCGGATCTCCTACGTACTCGCACTGGCCCTGCCGTTGGCGGGTCTGTCGGTGCTGTCGCCCCTGACGATCGCCGCCATACCGGACCTCCTGCTGAACCTGCTCTCGAGCCGGCCCGAGCAGCATCAGGTCGAGTACCACTACGTCGCGGTGATCGTGCCGTTTCTCGTCGCCGGGGCGATCGACGGTCTCGCGCGTCTTCGTCGAGCCCGGCGCCCGAAGATCCTCGTTCGGATGCTCGCCCGGCCGGGGCCGCTTGCGCTGGGGCTGCTCGTGGTCGTGCTTGCCGGTGGCTGGCGGCTCGGCCCGTTGCCGGTTTGGGCGAACGTTCCTGGAGGACGCGAGTGGCGCAACAACGAGTACCGCGTCGACGACCACGCGCGCGTCCTGGCGCAGGCCGTTGCCCTGGTCCCGACTGACCCCGAGGTCTCCGTTTCGGCCACCAACCACGTCGGCGCTCACCTTTCGGCGCGGCGGAGGATCTTCGCGTTCCCGACGGTGAAAGAGGCGCAGTGGGTGGTCGTCGACCGACTGCGCCCGGAAACCATCAACGAGGTCACCGACGCCGACCTCGACCGAGCGCTTGCGGAAATCGCCCGCCGCCCCGACATGGAGCTGGTCTTCTACTCCGACCGCGTCTGGGTGTTTCGACGCGGCCAGACCGCCACCAACAACGCCAGGAGAAGTACGTTCCGGGCGATGAGAACAGCCGTCGGCGCGGCCGCGAGCTCATCGGTGAGCGCCCGATAGCTTGTCGGGAAGATCACCTGCGAGGCGATCATGGCCACCGCGAGCAGGCCGGCGCTGATGTGGCCGCGTCGGCCCCCGACCAACGCGACAAGCGGCAGCAGCCAGACCAGGTACTGGGGCGACAGCACCTTGCCCGTGGCAATCAGGGCGACGAGCGTGGTGCTGATTCCCTGCAGGGCGAGCAGTCGCGTGCCGACCTCGACACCGAGCGCGCGGTACAGCGAACGCGCCACGAGAACCAGCAGCACGAGGCCCGCGGCACTCGAGAGCACGGCCATCGCATCAGGCAGCGTTCCGATGAGGTTGTCGCTGCCGTAGCTCGACACATGGCGAAGAGGCACTCCGGCGAGGTTGTGCGCGCCGAGCAGCAGGCTCGATCCGAGCGACTCGATCTGAAGGGGTCGATCGAGGTGGTAGGCCACCATCTGCCACGCCCCACGCGGTGAGGCGATCACGAACGGCGCGACGCCGAGCACGATGGTGGCAATGCTCGCGACCCAACCCCCGCGTGCCCCGCGCCCCGCGGACCAGCGTCGGTGCATGAGTACCAGCATGGGGATCACCGCCAACGGCACGAGCTTCACCAGCACAGCGACCGCCACGAGAACCCAGACCGCGCGCCACCGATCGGTGGCGACGGCGTAGGCGATCCAGGCCAGCAGCGCCGCGACGGCCAGGTCGTAGCGCGTCTGCATCAGCGGCCCCAACATGATCGGCGCCAGGGCGATCAGAGCCAACGCCAGGCCCGTGCTGCGGCGGTCGAGCCCGAGCGCACGTGCCGTGGCGTCGGCGCCGGTGAGCGTCGCCAGAAGGCACCCCAGCATGACCACCGAGAACCCCAGTGCATAGCCGCCGGGGACGATTCCGGCCAGCACGAACAGGCCCGCGGCCAGGGGTGGGTACTCGAGTCGGAAGTCGGCGTAGGGGAACTCCCCGAGCGCGATCAACCGCGAGGTGTGCTCGTAAACGGGTAGGTCGCCGAGGTTGTGGTCGGAGGTCAGCAGGAACTGCGCCACCCAGACGCCGATCGCCACGACCATGGCGACGACCAGAAGATCATGACGACGCAACGTGGTCATCGGGAGCGCAGGATCCGCGCCTCGATCGAGCCCTGGTTACTGCCCGCCCAGACCAGCAGCGTCTTGCCCTGGCCCAGAGGCGCCACCTCGGGGCTGGCGATCTCCTGCCCAATTTGGCTCAGGAGGCGGCATGACCGCCACGCCCCGTCAGCGCCAGAGGTCTGCGAGCGCAGGCCGAGCCTCTGCCCGTCGAGGTCTTCCCAGACTGCCGTACCGGTCCCCGCTACGGTGATGCTCGCCGTGGGCCACCCCGATTCATCCGAGCCCGACAGGGCCACCGGGGACGTCCATGTTCCATCGTCGCGGCGAAGGCTCGCTCGCGCCCGGTCACGGCCGTCGGCGCGTTCGGCCCAGACAACCACGCCGCGGCCATCGCGACCGAGCGCCGCGCGCGGGCCGGTTGTCTGTGGGCCCGGCGGTCGCGGAATGCCGCGGGGCCGGTTGGCGAGCTCACTCAGCGTGACGGCCGGTGTCCAGTTGCCGGTACTCGTCACGCTGGCCTGAATCGACTGGCCACGTTCGCCGACGTCGAGCCGCCAGGTGGCCAGCAGACCTCCATCGGTCGCGGCGACCAGATTGATCTCGCTGGAGCGACCCTCCGGTGCCGAGAGGGTGACCGGCAATGACCACCCGGCCCCGCTCGCGTGCGCTGTGCGCACGTGGCGGGGGGTCCCGTCTGACTCCAGCCACACCAGCGTTTCTCGACCATTCACCAGGGCCATCTCGACGGCCTCGACGCCTCGGCTCGCCACCGTGACCGTCTCTGCGGTGCTCCATGTGCCACCGACGGGGCGCCGCGCGATCGTGACGGCTCCGTCGAGGTCGCTGCGCCAGACGATGCTGGCCGCGCCGTCGTCGGAGACTGCGACGCGGGGTCGCAGCGGGGCGCCGACGTCACTGGTGCCCACGACGCGTGGTCGACTCCACACTCCGGCAGCGTTGCGTTCGGCGACGACCACCGTGCGCACCCCGTCATCGTCGCGGCCGTCCCACACAACGGCGGCGCGGCCGGCCGAGTCGATGGCGACGCGTGGCTCGGCCGCCGCGGGTTCGGAGATCCGCGCGATAGGTCCCCAATCGCCGCCGGGGCGCAGCACACGGGCCTCCAAGGGCCCGCCGGTGACCGATTCCCAGACCGCGATGCCGTAGCCCGAAGGGGAGGAGCTCACCCGAGGTGCCCGCCGCTCGGATGCCGCGAGCACGGTCGGTGGCGCACCGACCGGTGGGCACGTGGCCGCCGTCGGAGCGTCGTCTGCGCATCCCCCAACCGCGACCGCAAGGCCGGCTGCGGCAAGCGCGATCCCCGTGCGGCGGGCGGTGCGAGAGGTCAGGGTCACGGCGGCCGCCGACGCTACCACGGGCCGGGAGTAACCTCCGTCGAGGTGCCCACGCCCGACCACTACGCCGCCCTCGGCGTCTCCCGCGACGCGTCGCCCGAGGAAGTCCGCGAGGCCTGGCGATTCGCCCTTGTCGCGTTCCACCCCGATCGCTTCCGCGACGACGGCCAGCGCGATCACGCCGAGCGGATGGCCAAGCGGGTCAACGGGGCGTGGCAGGTGCTCGGCGACGCGACGTCCCGGGCACGCTATGACCGGCGCCTCGACGCGGCGACCGATTCCGGCCCCGAGCCCGCGGCGGCGGTGATGCGCGAGATTCCCTGCCCGAGCTGCGCCTCGCTCGCCGCGGTCGCCGACCAGGGCGGGCGGGTCGTCTCCATGAAGTGCCCCTCCTGCGGGCAGCAGTTCTCCGCCGCGGTGGGGGCGGTACTCGCCGGGCGCCCCCAGCTCGACTACCGCTTCCTGGGGGCTCGTCATCTGCTGCGCCTTGTCGCGGCCGGCGGTGAGGAGATGTCGGTGACGGCGCGCCGTCTTCCCAAAGAGCTCGCGCTGACCGACGGGGAGATCGTCTCGGTGGTGCTGCATCCGCTGCGCGGCAGCGCTGTCTACGTCATCACGCACGCGCGCATGACCGACCTCGGCTGGAAGGTCGGGTAGGTGGCTATCCTGCGGCCCCGCCGTACGTCAGGAAGACCTCGTGCCTGATCTGCCATCAACCGAGCCGCCCGTAGGCCCTGCCCCGATGATCGGCGTGTGCGCCCCCATGGAGCGTGCGCGATGGGCCGTATGGGACCAGCCGGCGACCGTCGTGGCGGCGAACTACCTCGAAGCCGTGTGGCGCGCCGGTGGCCTGACCCTCGTGATCCCGCCCGATCCGCGCCTGGTCACCGACCCCGATGCGATCCTCGACCGGATCGACGGGCTGATGCTCATCGGCGGCTCCGACGTCGACGCCGCCCTCTACGGCCAGAAGTCGCACCCTGAGGCCGAAGCACCGATGCGCGAACGCGACGCGGTCGAGATCGCTCTCACCCGGGGCGCCATCGCCCGTCGGATGCCGGTGCTCGGGATCTGCCGCGGCATCCAGGTCATCAACGTCGCGGCGGGGGGAACGCTCTGGCAGCACCTTCCCGACCTCCTGGGCACCACCGATCATCGGCGCACCAAGGGCACCTTCGTCGGGAACGAGCACCGGGTCGACCTTGTCGAGGGCTCACTGGCCGCGCGTGCCATCGGGGAGACCTCCCACCGCGTGTTCTCGCACCATCACCAGTCGGTGCGCGATGTCGGTGCGGGCCTCGTGGTGACCGGCCGCGCACCGACCGACGAAACGATCGAGGTGTTGGAAGCCGAGGGTGGAGACGGCTACCTGCTCGCCGTCCAGTGGCACCCGGAGGCTGATCCCAAGAGCCCGGTGATCCCCAGCCTGGTCGAGGCCTCCCGCCGGGGCTGACGGCTCGCTGCTCGCGGTACACCGCGGTCGAATCGAATCTCACGGAACCGATGCCCTCCTTCTGGGCTTATGGCGGTTGCCGTCGGCGTTGTTCGGTGGTCCAGGTGGCAAAGAGACCTGCGTGCCTGGTGCGCGCAACCACGATCCATTCGGCCACGCGTAAGGCTGCGTGCACAGATTGGTGCAGGCACCAATCTGTGCACGGGCGCTCCCCGGAGACCGACCCGGGCCGCTGGCCACTGCGGGAGCTCTCCATGTAACGTGCCCCAGTGCGCAGGATTCGACAATTTTTGGCGATCGCGGCCAGCGCCGGTGTGATGAGTGTTGTGGCGGCGAGTGCGGCGTCCGCCGGCCCGGCGTGCCCGGCGTCCGCCGAGGGCGACGCGCCCTTGGCAGCCACGGCGATTCCGGCGAAACGGTCGGCGATTACCCTCCGGTTCTCGGCGTCCCGCCCCGCCTGCGTCACGCTTGCGCGCCTTCCGAGGAATGGGATTCGCGTTGCGTCACGCGCCAACGGAATCGTGCGGATCGACGGTCCTGATGGTCTGCGAGTGCGGGTGAGTGCGCCGGATCGGCGCGTCGCGGTCGGCGTGAACGCGGCATCCGATCGGCTCACCATCGCCTGGGGCCGGCGGCGGATCACGTGGATGGTGCGACTGCGGCGTGAGCCGACCCTCTTTGTGCGGCGCGGCTCCACGGTGGTGACCACGCCGCCGCCCACCGCCGAGGGCTCGTCGCCGGCGAATTTGCCGACCTCCTCCGGCGGATCCCCCGCGCCGGGAGTGAGCCCGCATCCAACGCCGACTCCGACACCCACGCCGCGACCGACCCCGACCCCACCACCACCCGCGGATCCTCCTGCGGCACCGCGGCCGGATGCCATGTTCGCGCCCGGCAGCGTCTGGAACACACGCCTCGCCGCAGACGCCCCACTCGATCCGGCCAGCGCCGAGGTCTTGGCCGACTTCCGCGAGCAGATGACCCGCTACCTGCCGTGGATGAACACCACCAAGTACAGCGTCCCGGTCTACGTCGTGCCGGCAAACCAGGCGACGACCCGGGTGCGCGACGCCGACGACGGTGAGCTGAACCGGGCCATTCCGTACGCGTGGGGCGATGTTCCGCTGCCGGCCCGCGCCGCAGCCGCCGGGCCCGCCGGGGGCGATGGCCACCTCGTGATCTGGCAGCCCTCGAGCGACACGATGTGGGAGTTCTACCGCTTCTCCCGCACATCCACCGGGCCCCAGGCGTACCACGGCGCACGTATCTCCGGCGTGTCGACCAACCCCGGATCGCTGCCGAGCCCCTGGGGCGCGACGGCCAGCGGGATCCCCCTCGCCGCGGGCCTCGTGACCGCACGCGACATCGAGCGCGGCCGTATCGACCACGCCCTCGCGATAGGAGTCCCTGAAATGCGTCGGGGAATCTTTCGGGCCCCCGCGACTCGCACCGACGGCTACGTCGAACGCGCCACCGCCCCGATGATGGGCTCGCGTCTACGGCTCGACCCGACGCTCGACGTCGATGCCCTCGGCCTGACCCCTCTGGCGAGAATGCTGGCCCACGCGGCCCAGGACTACGGCCTCGTAATGCGCGACACATCCGGCGCGGTCGTCTTCTACGGAGAAGACCCGCTGTCGATCGGGCGTGATCCGTTCGTCGCGCCGCTGAACGGTGTCGAGCTGCGTGTTGCGCTCGGCGCCTTCCCGTGGGATCGCCTACAGCTCATCGGGCAGTGATCGGCGGCGAGTCGGGGAGGGGACGGACCCCGACCCGCACGCGGATCGACTGCGCGGGGCGATGGGGATGACCAGGTAGGCAGTGCACTCCTCCCCAGCCCCGCAGCTGCATGGTGGCCCAAGGTGCCGGGCTCACTCGTTGGCCCCATGGCGGAAGATTCCCGGGCTGATCTGCTCCTGATGGCGATCATGCGATGTGCAGCGTCGCCGCCGCGGCGGGGGTCGTCGATGCGATCGGCGTGAGAGAATCGCGCCGCCACCCACCTTGAGGAGGTTCCATCCGTGGACATCCAGATCCGCCATTCCCCGAGTTTTGCCGTCGCCCGCTGCACGCTTTCCCGTGGTGAACGCGTACGCGCCGAGAGCGGCAGCATGATGGCCACCTCCGCCGGCGTGGAGGTCGACGCCAAGATGGAAGGCGGCGTGATGAAGTCGCTGAAGCGCGGTGTGCTCGGCGGCGAGTCACTTTTCATCACGAGCTTCACGGCTCCTCGCGACGGGGGCTGGGTCGATGTCGCGGCGAACCTGCCGGGTGATCTCGTCGTGCAGGAGGTCACGTCTGAGCGCGCCTTCTTCATCCAGCGCGGCTCGTACCTGTGTTCCGAAGACGGCGTCGAGATCGACACGAAGTGGGGCGGCTTTCGCAACCTCGTCGGCGGCGAGGGCGGTTTCGTTATTCGCGCCGGTGGATCGGGGACGGTCCTGCTGTCGGCCTATGGGGCGATCGATCGCATCTCACTGGCGCCCGGCGAGAACATCGTCGTCGATTCGGGGCACATGGTGGCCTACGACGAGACCGTCCAATCGAACCTGCGGCGAATCTCGAGCACGATGAAGTCGCTGAAAAGCGGTGAGGGGTTCGTGTTCGACTTCACCGGGCCCGGCGACGTGATGGTGCAGTCGCGCAACCCCGGGGCGCTGCTCACATGGATCTCTACCGGGATCGGCGCACGCTCATAGTCTGACTCGGCCGGGCGCGGCTCCTCACGCCCGGCCGTTTGTGCGCTCGTACAAGAGGCGGCTGTGCGACTTCGCCGCCGGGCCAAAGATCGCGTTTCGACCCGTGCCTACGCTCGTCGGGATGATTTCAGGGCCCCGCACATGGGCCGAATACCATTCTCTCGAGGAGCACAGATGCGATTTCGGGCTTTCCGATCGGTGCCCGCCCTGGCAGCGCTCATGCTGTTGGCGCTGCCGGTCATGGCCTTCGCCCAAGACGATGCACCCACCGTCGAATCGCTGGCGGAAAGCGTCGGTGGTCTGACCACCGCGATCGACTCGGTGTGGGTGACGGTTGCCGCGGCGATGGTACTTCTCATGCAGGCCGGTTTCGGCATGCTCGAGGCCGGTCTTTCGCGCATGAAGAACGCCGGCGCCGTGATGGCGAAGATTCTGATCAACCTGTCGATTGCCATGCTGATGTTCTGGGCAACGGGTTTTGCGCTCGGCTTCGGCACCGGTAACGACTTCTGGGGCACGAGCAACTTCTTCTTCTCGGCCACCGGCCTTCCGGACGCCGCCGACACGGTGTACTCGGCCAACACGGCCAGCATCACCAGCCTGTTCTTCTTTCAGGTCGCGTTCTGCGCGGTCTCCTTGGCGATCGTTTTCGGCTCGATGCTCGACCGCACGAAGTTCGCGGCGTACATCCTATTCGCGATTCCGTTCGCCGGCTTCATCTACCCGGTCGTCGCCCACTGGACATGGGGCGGGGGATGGCTCTACCAGGCCGGCTTCCTCGACTACGCCGGGTCCTCGATCGTTCACCTTCAGGGCGCCCTGGGGGCCTTGGCAGGGGCGATCATCCTCGGCCCGCGCGTCGGCAAGTTCCGCGGCGGCAAGGCGGTTCCGATTCCCGGTCACAGTATCCCGCTGGCCATCATCGGCGTGATCATCCTGTGGTTCGGGTGGATGGGCTTCAACGGCGGTTCCAGCCTGGTCGCCTTCAACCTCGACTTCGCTGACGTGCTACTGAACACGAACTTCGCGGCGGGCGCCGGCGTCATCGGCGCGACGATCTCCTCGCTGCTGATGTTCAAGACGATCGACGTCTCGCAGATGGGTAACGGCGCGATCGGCGGCTTGGTCGCCATCACCGCTCCGTGCGCGTTTGTCGACTACTGGGCCGGCATCGTGATCGGCCTGGTCGCCGGTCTGCTGATCCCGCTCGTTGTGGTCGGGGTTGAGAAGCTGAAGATCGATGACCCGCTCGGTGCGCTCGCTGCGCACGGTGTTTCCGGGATCTGGGGCACGATCGCGATCGGTTTGTTCGGCACCGCCGAGCGGATGGACCCGGTCATCGTCGGTCTGTTGGAGAAGACCTCTCGCGAGGGGCTGCTCCTCGGCGGCGGCGCGGGCCAGCTGTGGGTCCAGACCTACGGAGTGCTCGCCACGATGGCCTTCACCGGCGGCCTATGCACCCTGGTGTTCATGGCGATCAAGATGACCGTTGGACTGCGGGTCAGCGAAGACCACGAAACCTCTGGTCTCGACATCTCCGAGCACGGTATGTTCGGTTACCCGGAGCAGTTCATCGACGTCCCCGGGGCCACCCCTGAGGCAACGCACTACCGCTCCCCCGGTTCCAGTTCGGACCCGGCTTCGTCCACCAAGCCCGCAACGGCGTCGTAGGAGGGTCTGAGAAACGTGAAGAAAATCGAGGCGTTCATTCGCCACGAGGCCCTCGACGCGATCCGCGACCGCCTTGCGCACATGGGATTGCCCTCCATGAGCGTCAGCGAGGTCAAGGGTTCGGGTCGCCAGAAGGGCTTCACCGAGAGCTACCGCGGGGCGACGACCACCATCTTCCTGCGGCCGAAACTGAAGTTGGAGGTCGCCGTCGACGACAGCGATGTCGATCGCGCGGTTGACGCCATCCTCGAGCTCGCCCACACGGGCGAGCCAGGCGACGGCAAGATCTTCATCTTCGACATTCAGGAGGCCATCCGCGTACGCACCGGCGAACGTGGGGATGTCGTGCTCGCACCGCATCCCGAGGAGGCCAACGCCTAGGCGTTGATACCCGCACTTCCGCGTGACGGCGACGGCCGGCCCACTGTGGGCCGGCCGTTTGTCGTTCGGTCCTCCGTAGCGGAACGACGCAATTCAGCGATCAGTGACGTCGCCGCTCGCTTCGGGTGAGGTCGCGGTAATAATGTAGTGAGCGGCTCGCTTTACGTGTCAGACAGGAATGTCAGGGACGCCAGTGGCGCAGACCATCGCCGATCGACTCGCCGAGACCGCCGGCCGTACCTTCGTCGGGCGCACAGAAGAGCTGCGCCGGCTCAGAGCCGCGCGTGACGCCGATGAGCGTCCCCTCGTGGCCGCCTTCATCCACGGTCCCGGAGGCATCGGTAAGTCTCGGCTGCTGCAGGCTTTCGTCGCGTCTCCCGGGGCTCTGACGCGCGTCGTGATGCTTGACTGCCGAGATGTCGAGCCGACGCCGCGAGGGTTCCTCATCGCGGCGGGCCGGGCGATGGGGCTCACACCCGAAGCGTCGAACCTCGGGGCGATCGTCGGGGCCTTGCGCGACGGTGCATCTCGCCCGATGCTCGCCCTCGATACATACGAGGTCTTCCGGCTGCTGGATACCTGGCTGCGCACGGTATTTCTCCCCGCTCTCGCGGCGAACGTCTTCACCGTCATCGCTGGCCGAGATCGGCCGAATGCTTCGTGGCGCACCGCGCCCGGATGGGCTGGCCTCGTCGATGAGATCGCTCTGGGGGCCCTCGGTGAGGCCGACGCCATCGAAATGCTGCGGTGGCGCGGGCTGAGCCACGATCAGGCGACCCGCGCGAACGGCTACGCGCGCGGGCATCCGCTTGCGCTCGAGCTTGCCGCCGCGGCTCTGCGCGACG
>JANLSO010000084.1:0-11769 GCA_031362405.1 Thermoleophilia bacterium
GCGATCGGGCGGCGCACGGCCTGGCGGCGATGGCACGCACCGCGATCACGCGGGCCGGCGGCGAAGCGTCGGCCACCCCGTCGTTGGCGCGTCAGCTCAGCCGCCTCGCGGTGTCTGCGTCGTTCGGGGACCAGGCTCCGATCATCGCCGCGGGGATTCCCGCCGTCACCCTCGCCGCACGATCCGATGGCCCGCCGCGGGCGACGACGCCCGGAGACGCAGAGCGGATGAAGCTCGTCGGTAACGCCGCCGCCGGCCTCATCGGCAGTCTCGATGAGGTCACGGAGGTCCCCCCGGCCGACGCCTCGCTTGCTCTTGCGGGTAAGAGCCTGCGACCCCCGATCATCCTGATCATCCTGCTGCTGGTCACCCTGCCGGTGCTGGTCGCCGCGGTCGACGCCCTCGGTCGCGTTCGCCGCGCCGGCGTGCGTCTGGGACCGGGTACGCGGGCACTTGCCTGGCGCACCGCGCCGATGGCGGCGGCGGGACTCACGTTGCATCTGCTGAGCCTCGTGGGCTTCCTGCCGGCGAGCGCCGCCGGGGCCCCCCCGCTGCCTGACGAGGTGCCGTTCACCCCGCGCGGCGGCCTTGCGGTGGCTTTGGCCGTCGTCGCGGGTGTTGCGACGTGGTGGTTCATCCGCCCGCGCATGCGCCGTATTGGCGCGTCGCCGGCCGCCGAAGCCGCCGCCGGCCTTGTTTCCCTTGCGGTGCTCCTGCTGCTCACCTGGTGGCTGAGGCCGTTCGTCCTCGTTCTTGCGCTGCCCGCTGCGCACGCCGCGCTGGTCGCCACGGTGGTGCCGCGGCGCGCACACGTCGTCGGGCTGGCCGCGATCGCCGCGCTGCCGTTGGTGGGTCTCGTGTCGTCAATCGGCGGGCAGATCGATCGGGGCCCGGTGCAGGCCACCTGGTACCTGCTGGCTACCGCCGCCTCGGGCGCGCGAGGCGTCGGAGGGATCGCCCTCGGTGTGGCGATCACTGCATGCGTGTGGTCGCTGGTCGCCTTGGTCGCCCTGCGCGCCAGTAAGGGTCTCGTCGGCGGCGGGTCAACGCTCGCCACCGGCCCCGTACGCCCCCGCATGTCGGGAACGACCGTCGCGCCGCGCCTACCGAGCACTCGCCGTCGGCGTCCTCCGCGGGGTTACCGATGACCGGCTCTGCGATCCAGGTGTCGGTGGTGATCCCTGTTTACGACGAGCGCGAGAACATCGCCCCGCTGGCGGCGGAACTGCTGCCCGTCATCCGTGGCCTGGGCGTGCCCGTGGAGGTCGTCTTCGTCGACGACGGCTCGCGCGACGGCACCGCCGCAGAGCTCGCCGCTCTCGTCGAGAGCGAGCCGGAGATCGTGGTCGTGCGCCTGCGCCGCAACTTCGGCAAGGCCGAGGCCCTGATGGCGGGCTTCCGCGAGGCACGCGGGGAGATCATCGTCACCATCGACGGCGACCTTCAGGACGACCCCGCGGAGATCCCCCGCCTTCTCGCGGCCTTGGACGAGGGCCACGACCTCGTCAGCGGCTGGAAACGCGAGCGGCGCGACCCGCTGGGTAAGCGCCTGGCCTCGAAGGTCTTCAACGGCGTGACGCGCAAGGTGAGCGGCCTGGCTCTGCACGACCTGAACTGCGGCTTCAAGGCGTACCGCGCCGAGGTCGTGCGCTCACTTGCGCTGGCCGGCGATCAGTACCGGTACATCCCGGTGCTCGCCGCCGCCGAGGGGTTCCGCGTCACCGAGCTGGCGGTCAACCATCGTCCGCGACGCCACGGAAAGAGCAAGTACGGCCTCGAGCGCTACCTGCGCGGTTTCCTCGACCTTTTGACGATCACGTTCATCGGCCGCTACCGGAACCGGCCGATGCACCTGTTCGGCGGTCTCGGGGTGCTGCTGGTCGTCGCGGGTGTCTGCGTCTCGGCGTATCTGACGGTGCTGCGCCTGCTCGGTGAGGGCATCGGCAACCGGCCGCTGCTGCTGCTCGGGGTGCTGCTGATCCTCGTCGGAGTTCAGCTCATCACGATCGGCCTGGTCAGCGAGATGATCCAGCGTCATCACATGCGCACCCAACTCGACGAAGCCGCCTCCCGTGTCGAACGCGTCGTTCGCTCCGACTCGTGAGGTTGCTGTGGCTGGGGACCTACGAACGTGACTACCCGCGCGCGACGGTTCTGATCGGGGGTTTGCGCCAGTGCGGGCACGAGGTGATCGAACTGCACGAGCCGGTCTGGGAGCGGCAACGCCATAAGGCCGGCGGCTTCCTGTCGGTGACCCCGCTTGCCGTATCGGGCGCGAGGTGGTCCAGCGCATGGCTGCGGCTTGCTCGGCGGCACCGTGCCGTGGGCCCGGTGGACGCCGTCATCGCCGGCTATCCGGCCCAGGTCGACGCGACTCCGGCCGCGCGCATCGCCCGGGGCCGCGGGGTGCCCCTTGTGGTCGACATGATGGTCTCGCTCGTTGACACCTTCGCCGGTGATCGTGGTCGGGTCGGTCGCTTCGGGGCCGGAGTTCTCGCGCGGGTCGATCAGCGCGCCGTGCGGGTGGCCGACGTCCTGATGTGCGACACCGCCGCCAACGCCGATTTCATGGTGCATCGATTCGCGGCGCCGAGGGCACGGGTCGTCGTGGTGCCGGTCGGAGCCGACGACTCCTTTCGACCACTGCCCGAGCCGGCCGACGCGACGCGGGCGTTGTTCGTCGGCAAGCTCGCCCCGCTTCACGGGCTGCCCACGGTACTCGCCGCCGCCCGCCGCGGCGACTGTCCGCCGGTTCGCGTCATCGGCGAGGGGCAGCTCGGGTCGTGGCTACGCGATGAGCTGGCACGCGACCATCCTCACGGCCTCGAATACGTGCCGTGGGTGCCCTACCCCAACCTCCCCGCTGAGGTTGCGCTGTCCATGATCGCGATGGGGATCTTCGGTGCGAGCGCCAAGGCCGCCCGAGTCGTCCCCAACAAGGTGTGGCAGGCGATGGCGGTCGGACGACCGATCGTCACCGCCGACACACCCGGCATCCGCGAGGTCCTGACCCATGAACGTGACGCGCTCCTTGTGCCCGTCGGCGATCCCTCCTCGCTCGCGGATGCGCTCGTGCGGCTGGCGTCCGATCAGTCGTTGCGCGCCCGTCTTGGGGCATCGGCGCGGCGGCGCTTCGAGGAGATCGGGGCACCCGCGCGCGTGGCGGCGCGGCTGATCGATGCTCTCGATGAACGATCGCGGGAATCGGCCGCGGGGGCGCATGTCTGACAGGGCAACCCACGATTGGGGTGACGCACCCGACCTGTACGGGCCCCGCCACGCATATCGCGAGTCACTGATCATGCGCAGGGTACGTGCCGGCCACCCGGGACGGCGTGCGCTGAACGCGGGAGCAGGTGCGGGAAGCCTCACGCTGCGGCTCGTCGCGGAGGGGTTCGACGTGACCTCGGTCGACGCCAGCTCCGCCTTCTGCGCGTCTCTCGCGCAGCGCCTGGCCACCGCTCCCGGTGGTCCTCATGACGTTCAGGTCGGAGATCTCCAGCACCTCGAACTGCCCGACGACCAGTTCGACCTGGTGACGTGTGGCGAGGTGCTCGAGCATCTCGACGACGACGACGCCGGCGCCCGGGAGCTCTTTCGCGTCGCGCGCGCGGGCGGCCTGCTCGTCGTGACCGTCCCCGCCGGCCCCTACCGCTTCGATTGGACCGATCACTGGGCGGGTCACCGTCGTCGCTACACCCCCGAGGGCCTTCGCGAGGTTCTCATCGGTTCCGGCTTTACCGACGTCACCGTCGTCGCATGGGGGTTCCCGCTGAGCGGTCTCTACCACCGCGTGGTCTACCGGCGCGCCCTTCGCCGCCGGCTCGATCAGGGCCGGGACGGGCTCGGCGGGGCACCACCACGGTGGATCGCGCGTCCGCTGAGGGCGGCCTTCGCGCTGGACACGCTCTTTCTCGGGCGTCGGCCCGGTTACATGGGTCTTCTCGCGACCGCTCGGAAGCCGCGCTGACAACAGGCGAGATCGTTCCTCCCACTGCACAGCGCTCCCCGTTGCGGCGCTGGCTGGGCCTGGGGGCGGCGGTACTCGCCGTCGCATTCCTCGGCGTCGCGCTGGCACGCGGCTGGTCGCAGGCCACCGACTACGACTGGACGCTCGAGCCGCGCCTTCTCCTCGCCGGGCTCGGCGTGCTGTTCGTCTTCTACCTGGCCAGCGGCATGGGCTACGTCGCGGTGATCCGGGCCCTTGGGGCCGAGTCGGTTCCGCCACGGCGCACCCTGTCGATCTGGGCGATCTCACTACTCGGCCGGTACGTGCCCGGCAACGCGCTGATGGTGCTGGGCCGCATGGAACTCGGCAAGAACCGTGGTGTCTCCCGCCGCGTGTCGCTGGCGGCGACCGTCTACGAACAGGCGCTAGGCCTCGCGATGGCCGCGGTCGGAGCCGCCCTCTACCTGGCTCGGCATGCGGGGGTCGTTCCCGACGCGGCACGGTGGCTCGTGGTGATTGTGCCCCTGGGGCTCATTGTCCTGCACCCCCGCATCTTCGGCCCCGTGTCGACGCGTCTACTGGCGCTGGCTCATCGACCGCCCCTGGCCCAACTCATCCCCGCGCGGCTGATCGGGGTGCTCATCCTTTGGTACGCCCTCACCGCGACACTTCTTGCCCTCGGCGTGTGGCTGCTCGTGAGATCGGCGGTCGGTGGAATCTCCGGGGCGCCGCTCGAGGTCGGCGGCGCCTTCCTTTTGGCATTCGTCCTGTCGATGCTCGCCTTCATCTTCCCATCGGGCCTCGGCGTTCGCGACGGCATCTTTGCCGCGGCGCTGGCGGTGAGCATCCCCACCGGAGCGGCGATCGCGGTCTCGGTGGGTGTACGCCTCGTGCTCACGCTCGTCGAGGTTGTCGCCATCGGGTTCATGGTTCTCGCGGCCCGCAGGGCGTGAGCGCCACCACTCTGCGGCCACCGGTTCCCCGCGCCCCTGCCCGGCGGGTCGCGCGCGACGGGGCGTCACTCATCCTCTGGGGGATGATCGGCATCTGGGTCGTCGTGTTCTCATGGTTGTCGATTCTGCGCTACCGGGCCTTCTGGACGGGACGCTTCGACCTCGGGAACATGGTCCAGGCCGTGTGGAGCACCGCGCACGGCAGCCCGCTGGAAAGCACGGACGCAACGGGCCGCCAATTTGTACGGCTTGGCTCCCACGTCGACCCGATCCTCGCCGCACTTGCGCCGCTGTGGTGGGTCTGGCCGAGCCCGGTGATGCTGCTCGTCGTCCAGGTCGTCGCGACCGCCCTCGGGGCTCTGCCGGTGTTCTGGCTCGGGCGCAAATGGCTTGCCGACGATCGTCTCGCCCTCGCTGCGGCGGCCGTCTACCTGCTGTATCCGCCGCTTCAGTGGCAGACGGTCAGCGAGTTCCATCCGGTGGCTTTGGCGACCCCGCTGCTCCTGTGTGCGATCTGGGCGATCGAGGAGCACCGGCCCGTCTGGCTCGCCGTGGCCGCGACCCTGGCCGTGCTCTCCAAAGAGCAGGTCGGCCTCGCCGTCACGATGCTCGGTATCTGGACGCTCGTGCGGCACCGGCAGCGCCTGTGGGCCGCCGTGATGATCGTTGGCGGCCTCGGCTGGACGGCCTTCAGCATGCTCGTGATCATTCCCCACTTCGCACCGACGGGTGCCAGCCCGTTTGTCGGTCGATACAGCCGTTTCGGCGATGACGGTGGCTCGGTCGTGCGCACCCTTCTCACCGAACCCTGGCGCGCGGTCGAGGCCCTCGCCTCCGGCGCGAAGCTCGAATATCTCGCGGCGCTGCTTCTTCCCGTGCTCGTCGCTCCCCTCGCTGCGCCACTCCTGCTTCTTGGCGCCGCACCCGATCTGCTTCTGAACACGCTGACCGACTACTGGCCGCAGTACGCGATCGAGAACCAGTACGCCGCGGTGATCATCCCGTTCGTCATCGCGGCGATGATCGCGGGGATCGCCCGCATCCGGCGCCGGGCGACCTCGCGTGTCGGCCGGGCGGTGGTTGGTCGGCCATCCGTCGTGGCAGCCGTCATGATCGGGGCCGTGCTGGCCTCCGGATACCACCTCGGCCCACTCCCGGTCTGGGGCGACCTTCCCCGGGGGTCCGACTACCGCACCTACGAGTTCACGGTCGAGCCCCACACCCGAGCGATGACCGCCGCCGTCGATCTTGTGCCCGACGGCGTGCCGGTATCGGCCGGGAACCTTCTTGGTGCGCGTCTTTCGGCCCGCGAGCGGATCTACAGCTTCCCGGTGATCGGCGACGCGCAGTGGGTGCTCGTCGACACCGCGCGACCCTTCCTCATCGACCGGCTCGCGATCGGGGCCCCGCACGATGACGCGGTGCGTCGCATGAACTCCGACCGGCGCTTCGCGGTCGTCTACGCCACCGACGGCGTGATTGTCTGGAGGCGTACGGCATGAAGCTGCCGCGCCGTGACGCTCTTCTGGTTCTGGTGCTCGCGACGACGGCGATGATCCTGCCGTTTCTCGACTGGTACGCCGCGCGCGCACCCCGCGGCGAGCTGCGGGTCTCGGGAGTAGAAGGCTCTCCCGAGCTGTGGGTCGTCGTCATGTTGGGGGCACTTGCGGTGTCGGCCGCGGTCGCCGCCGCCGCACGCCCCGGACCTGCCTTTACGCGGCCTTTGGCCATCGCGCTCGTCGCGGTGGGAATCGCGATGGCGGCGTGGTCGTTGGAGGCCTACTACGACGTGCCGGTGGTCCTCTCTGTCGACGATGCCGGTACGGCACGCGACCTCTCGGCCGATGTCTGGCGGCGCTGGCCGGGGGCGGTCACGGCTGCCCTGTCGGCGGGTATCGCGCTTATCGGCGTTGCTTTGGCATGGCCGCGGCGCCGACCGTAGGCGGCCCCCCCCGGGTGGCCCTGACGGCCTGGGCGGTGTCGCGGGCGTTCGTCGTCGTGGCGGCGATCCTCGTCGGGTGGATCTTCGGTGACCCAGAGCGTGGGGTCGATTCCGCGGTGCCCCACGTCTTGTCGGTACTCGGTGGGTGGGACACCACCTGGTACCTCGACATCGCCCGCAACGGCTATGAGACCCACACCGCCCTCGTTGGCGAGGTCTTCACGAACGCCGCGTTCTTGCCGCTACTGCCGGGTTTCATGTGGTTGGCGGCGCGGGTCGGCCTGAACCCGTTCCTTGCGTCGTTGGTGGTCGTTCACCTCGCTTTTCTGGTGGCATTGATCGGCATTCACCGTCTGTCACGCGATCGCCTCGATGAGCGCACGGCCGGCTACGCCACCTGGTGCGTTGCCCTGGCGCCACCGGCGCTGGTCGCGTCGCTGGCGTACACCGAGGCCCTTGTGCTCGCCGCCGCGGTCGCCGCGGCGTGGTGCGCGACGCGCGAGCGCTTTGTTGTGGCAGGCCTTCTCGCGGCGCCGGCGGCGTTGGCCCGGCCACCCGGGATTCTCGTCGCGGTGTTGATCGGTCTGCTCGCGCTCGAGGGGGCCCGATCAGGTTGGATGCGCCGCCTCGTGATGGCGACCGGGCCGTCTGTGCTCGCGCTTGGCGCGTTCTTGGCCGTACTTCAGGTCACGCGTGGGTCATGGGCGCTGCCCTTCGAGGCCCAGGCGGCGTGGGACCGCGGGCCGATCGGGTTGGGGCTCGTCACGACACTGCCCGGCCAGATCGTCGGCGCCGTCACCGACGTGGTCACACTCGACCTCGGCGCGGACGCGACGTCGGCGATCCGCGACGTCGGCTTCACGGTCCTCTATGGGGTACTGCTCGCCGCGCTGTGGCGGCAGGAGGGCGGCTTTCGCTCGCCGTGGGTCGCCTATTCGGCGCTGGTGCTCGCCCTGCCGCTGTCGACGGGCAGCTTCGACTCGATGGCCCGGTTCGGCCTCATGGCTTTCCCGCTGGCGTGGCCGGCGGCGCGATGGTTGGCCGCGCGTCCCGGCCGGCCACGTGTGGCCGCTCTGGCGGCGCTTGCGGTCACGGCGCTGATGGTCGCGCAGCTCATCATCCGGGCGCCCTGACCGTGGCCTGCACGGGGTCGTGATCTGACAGCAGTACCCGGCGCGGGCCAGCGGGCGTCGCCAGGGGCCGTTCGCGCACCGAGGTCGCGAGGCGGCGGGGAGACTCCACCAGTTCGAGCCCCCGGACGAGAATCCGGTCGATTCCGATCCCGGGATCGGTCGTACCGTCGTGAAGGCCGCTCGCCCTCCATGCCGCGAAACCCGGATGCTCGGGCCCGGCATTGATATCGCCACCGAGAATGAGGGCCCCGGGAATCGCGTCGAGTGCCCGTCCCAGAAGGCCCATCTCGTCGTCGAGCTGACGGGGGTTCCTCGCGCCGTGGTGATGGACGCATACCGCCGTGAACGGCGACCCGCCCGGCACCGCCAGACGCACCGTCAGCGCCATCCGCGCCTCGAGCGCCCAGTGGGCGACCTCCGCGGCGGGAAGCCGATAGCGGCGAGCCGCGCGCAGAATGAGACCCGGCGGGTTGAGGCGAATGCCGCGCGCGCTGCCCGTCTCGGCCGCCAGCCGCGGCCCGGCGAGAATGACGTTCGCGTTGCCCTCGTGGGTCTTCCAGAGATCGGGGTTCCGCTCCCCCAACCATCCCCGCAGACCCGGTGGCCCGAGGCGCGGGCTGGTGCGCACCGACCACACCGCCGTCGCCCCGCTGCGCTGCCGCAACCGTTCGATCGCCCGTGGTGGGACTTCCTGCAACATCACCAGATCAGCGCCGGCCGCGCGAATCACCGTGGCCATCTCATCGCAGTACTTGCGATTCAAATGGACATACCCATCGCGCTCAACCGATTCGCGCCGCCATGTCGAGCCGGCCGTTGCCGCCGGACGACCATCCCGGCAATGAAAGAGGTTCCACGTCAGGACACGAATCGACTCCACGACCGTGACCCTATTTGCCTCGTGCACAGATCGGTGCCTGGCACCGATCTGTGCACGAGGGTACGTGGCTGCCGCTTCATGCATAGATCGGTGCGCACCGATCTATGCATGGGGCCTCTCGTCGCAGGCGATATCGGGTCCCCGTGCCCTTTCGATCGGCGGTCGAGTTCGCAAGGATCTACGTCGTGGCGCGCCCTTCGACGATCTTTCAGAGCCGCGGCGCGCGGTCGGTCGCGTTCTGGATCGGGGCGGTACTGCTCTACGCCGGGGTGGGTTCCCAGCTTCCCCAGGCCGTTTTCCTGGGGTTCTGGCAGAGCATCCCCTACCTGCTGCTGGTGCATTGGGTTCACGTGCGGCTGTTCGGCCGAACCACCACGTGAGTTGGGCCGCCCACGACCTGGAGCCGTACCTGATCCGCCTCAAGATCGGTGGGGCGATCAGCCTTCCGTTCTGTCTGCTGGGTTCGTACTCACCCGACATCCTCACCAAATGGGCCGTCTACGGCCTCGACTTCAGCGGCAACGCAAAGCTTGTCGACGACCCCGTCCAGCTGCACCGCGGCTTCCCCGGCGTCGGCTTCACCCACTCGCTGCTGTTCGGCGTGGTGATCGCCGCGCTGATCTTCTCCTTCAGCCACAGCCGCATGTGGGCGGTGAGTTTTCTGATCGGCTCCTGGGCGCACGTGTTCTCCGACACGCTCGACTCGGTCGGGGTGATGCTCTTCTTCCCGCTCACCGAGTGGCATGCGCATCTCGACGTCTGGCAGTACGTCGGCCAAGCCGGCCGTCAGCTCGACGCGATCGCCTACTACACCTCACTCGGAGGCGTCTGGGATCTCCTGTGGGCGGCATGGCTGATCGGCCACTGGAGAATGCTCACCGCTGACTACTTCCACCGCGAGATCGCCCCGAAAGATCACTTTTGGGATTGGCTCGGCCGTCGCTCGAGCGAGATCGTGATGCTGACCGTCTACCGCGCCAGCGCGTTCTTTGGGTTCGCATCGATCATCGGCTGGTTCCTTTGGGCCTTTCTCGTCAACGATCTCCACGCCGTGCCTGATTGGTCCCTGGGCGGGCCCCAATGGACTCCGCGAGTCGGGCCCCCGTAGGCTCGTTCGCACAACCACCCTCGGCGCCCAGCACCGTGTCGACGAAGGTACGAAGGCCGACGTCGAAGTTCAGCCGCACAATTCCGGCACGCCGTACGCGTAGCTCGGTGCCCCAGGGCTTCAGCGGGCTGGCACATGCGCCTCCGGCCCGAATGCTCCAGTACGGCGTGTAATTGAGACTCAGGCGGTAGCGCCCGGGCCGGGCCGCACGAATCGTCACTTGGTCGGACGTCAACGACACGACCTCGGCGCCATCGCGCGGTGTGATGATCGGCGTGGCATCGGGAAGCTCGTAGAACGTCCAGCCACCGACCTGAGCCACGAGATCGAGCCCGGCTCCTCGACGAATCAGATCCGCCTCGTTGCGTGCGCTGTAATCAAGCGGGTCGTCGGGCACGAGCACATAACGGATGCCGAGTCGGCGCATCCATGCCTGGTACCGGGCTGGCGTGAGCTTCTTGTAGAGGGCTTCGTTGCCGGGGAAGTCGTCTTGGCGGAACCAGCCGCGCGCCAGGGGTACGCCGCGTTTGGCCAGGTAGTAGGCCTCCCAGTTGTCGGAGGTCGCCACCACTTCGACTCGGTGGTTCGGATCTCCGTGCTGCTGCAGGAACGTGATCGCCGGGTACCAGAACTCCTCCGAGGCAGCGCGGGCCTTGGTCGCGGCCTGCCATCCGGCGACCGCCGGAAGGGCCTGCCACATAAACGCTCCGAGGAGCACCATGGCACCGAGCGACCGCGGCTGAAAGCCACGCGCCGCGAACGGCACGAGCAGGAGGGGCACGCCCATCAAAAGCAGCAATCGCACGACGTTGCCGCCGATCGGCGACGAAAGCGTGAACGCCCCGGCGGCGAGCACCGCGTAGCCCGCGAAAAGCAGCGCCAGGGGTCGTTGGTCTTTGAGGCCGCGGGTGAGAAGCAAACCCGCCGCGCAGAAGCCGCCGATCGCGATCGCATCTTTGGGATCGAACGGGTAGTGCCCCTCGGCGGCGAACGCCCGCAGCAGCAAGGCTTGTCCGGCGACGACCGCGACGACGAACCCGGCGAAGATCAGGTTGCGCGTGGCGCGCCACCACCTGGGTGCGCTCATCGCCACCGCGACGAGCGCCACGCTCAGAAAAACCATCGCCAAGGGATGCGCGAGGGTCGTCAACAGCGCGAGTGGTGCCGCCACCAGAACCCGTCCGCGCAGAACCGTCGCGAGCGTCACGAGCGCCACCGCGAGCCCGAGCAGGAAAGGGTACGTCCCCGCCACGACGCCGAGCGGCAAGAGTAATGCGAAAGCCACGACGGCCGGCGTCGCCGCCGTCGGCCACGTGCGCCGCACGATCGACGCGAACGCGGCGGCCGCGACCCCGACGGAACCCGCGACCGCCACCGACGTCGAGATCACCGCCGAGAGCGGGTAGTAGACGAGGCTGTAGTTGACCTGGCTGTAGCGGCCGCCGTACCAGAGGTTGTCCCAGAGCTGCCAGCCTTCGTCGTGCCAAAGCTGGGTGAGGTACAGGTGCGCCGCGGCATCGCCGCCCGGCGGGCCGAGCACGTAGGCCAGCAGGGCCACGAAGGCGGCAATCACGCCTGCCACGCGCGGCCGCGCGGCACGCCCTGACAGGCGCGCCACTGCCTCAGCGGCGCGCGATGAGATGCTCGACGCCGTCATCGGGTGAGCCCTACGGCGTCGTGGCCGTGGGCGGAGCAGCCGGTTGCGGCTCCACGGGAGTGGGTGCGGGGGGAGGTGCGGGCTCCACGGGGGACGGCGCCGGGACCGGCTCGGGCGGCGGGGGAGGCGCAGCAGCGCCTGAGCTCG
>JANLSO010000095.1:0-2431 GCA_031362405.1 Thermoleophilia bacterium
CCTGCAAGTAACCTCACCGTCGGCACCCACACGTGGCAGGTCTTCGCGGTCGACAGGGCCGGCAACAGGCGTAGCTCCGGCGCGGCACGCTCATTCAAGATCGACCTCAGTGCTCCCGACGAGCCGACGATCACGGGTGGCCCCAAGCCCAATACTGCGACGAGTGACTCGACCCCAACCTTCACCTGGGCGCCTCTGGCTGGTGCGAGCTACGCCTGGATCGTGAAGGGGCCAAATGGCCAGCCGCTCGGCCCGCCCGCTGCCGCGACCACTACGGTGACGCTGCCGTCGCTTCCTGACGAGACGTACACCTTTGAGCTGACCGTCAACGCGGTGAATGGCTCCTCTTCGACCCGGGTCGTGCGCTTTTCCGTTGACACGGTCGCTCCCTCCGCTCCGACCATCACGAAGAGCCCGAGTGGCAGCACAGACATCCCCTCGCCCGTCTTCGGATGGGGTCAGGTCGAGCCCGGCGCCACCTTCTCGTGGCAGGTGCTCGCCCCGGGCAACAAGATCATCCAGGGTCCTATCTCGACGGCAACGACCGAGGCAACGGTGGGTCCGCTCGGTTTGGGCGCCTACGCCTTCCAGGTGCGGCAGATCGACGCGGCCGGCAACGTCGGCCCGTTCAGCGCCGCCGAGCCGTTCAACGTCACCACAACGGCCGCCGGCACCACGCCGGGCGTGAGCACCAACGTCGGTCCCGGAGCCGGATCCGGCGTCACGCCGATCGGTGCTCGCAAGAGCGAGCCCTCCACTCAGAACGTGAAGGCCCTGACGCCCAGGAAGGGCACAAAGATCGCCACCCTTCGCCCCCGCGTCTCGTGGAAGCGCGTACAGGGTGCGAAGCTCTACAACCTTCAGTTCTTCCGGGTTAAGGGCACCAAGTTGATCAAGGTCCACAAGGCCTTCCCGACGGGAACCACCTACCGGGTGCCACCCAAGAGGCTGAAGGCGGGATGGCGTGTCGTCTGGCGTGTGTGGCCGTTCCTCACAGCCAAGAACGACTACTCCAAACAGCCCCTGGGTGTCAGCTTCTTCGACGTCCGGGCGACCGCCAGAAGGTAGACCGCAGGGGCCGATTCCGGGAGGCGCGTCTGTAGACTCGCCCGCGTGGCAAATTCAATCTCTTTCGCCCGCGGAGCCCCGTGCCCCGAGGCTCTTTCCGGAGACCTCATCGCCGCATGCACCGCCAAGGCCCTCGAGGCCGACGCGGTCCGCGTGCTGTCGTACGGCACCGGTGGTGGCTATCCGCCGCTACGTGAAGCGCTTGCGGCCGAACACGGCGTCGCGCCGGGCCAGGTGTTCATCACCAACGGCTCGCTACAGGCCTTCGTTTTCATGCTCGAGTCGATGTTCTCGCCGGGTGATCTGGTTGCCGTGGAGGCTCCGACGTACGACCGGGCGCTATTGCAGCTGAACCTCCACGGCATGGACGTCGTGCCGATCCCGGTTCACGACGACGGCATGGACATCTCGGTGCTCGAGGCGGCCTGCGCCGCTGGGCGGGTGCCGAAGCTGCTCTACACCATCACCAACTTCCAAAACCCGTCGGGGGCGACGCTCAGCGCCGAAAAGCGCGTGGCTCTGCTGGCGCTCGTCGAGCGCTACGGGTTTGCGGTTCTCGAAGACGACCCGTACGGCAAGTTGCGCTTCGAGGGAGACCACGAGCCGGGCCTATTCGCGAACGACCCGACCGGCCACGTGATGTTCACCTCATCGTTCTCGAAGACGGTCGCCCCCGGCCTTCGCGTCGGCTACGTCGTGGCCGGCCCCGAGGCATCTGCGACGCTGGCCGAGGCGGCATCGCGCACCTACATCTCACCGTCGCTCCTTTCCGAGGCGGCGATCCACCACCTCATCGACAGCGGAGGCCTGCCCGCCAACATCGCCAAGGTCACGGCGCTGATGAAGGAACGTTGCGAGGCGATGACCGCCGGGCTGGTCCACATGCCCGCCGGCACCCGCTGCACCCCGCCCAAGGGCGGATTCTTCATGTGGCTCGAACTCCCCGAGGGCTTCTCGGCCGATGCCTGCTTCGCACCTGCCGGCGCCGCGGGAATCGCGTACGTCAAGGGAAGCGATTGCTTTCTCAGCGGCGGGGAACGCACACTACGGCTGGCCTACAGCGGCGTCAGTCCGGCGGAGATCGCCGAGGGCATGGAAAGGCTCGGGGCCGTCTTCCAGGCGACGGGCCGCGGGTAAGAGGGGAAAGGGTAACGACGCGTCGTGTCTCTCGGTCTCTCCTTTCGATGCTTTTCGCAACCCACTGCTCCTGTGGGCTTTCCGGCGGTCAGTGATCTCGCTTTCCGTGCCGTGAATTTGTTCTCTGAACTTGACGTAGGGTCGTCGATCGGATGCGATGCCCGCCGACGGGTTGTGCCCCAGCCATTCATGCACCACCACTCACGGAGGAGGGAGCAGTCGTGAC
>JANLSO010000112.1:0-4958 GCA_031362405.1 Thermoleophilia bacterium
TGCGAAGTCGACGCAGGAGGCTCGTCTTCTTGTCACGGTGCGTTTCCATTCGACCGAGGATGTCGTCCAGGGCGGTGATCGCCGCGACGATCATGGGGCCCTTGTTGAGCATCACGCACTCGGCGCGCACGCCAAAGGCCGCGTCGGTGATCTCCGCGCGCGACGCGATGCCGGTACGGGCGAGTGTGTCAAGGACCTGCGTCGCCCAGATCACCGGCACGTGTGCCGCCTCGCACAGCCAGAGGATCTCCTCCTGAACCTCCGCCATTCGCTCCCAGCCGACCTCGATCGCGAGGTCGCCGCGCGCGATCATCACGCCGCACGGCCCCTCCCGGGCAAGCGCCTCGGTGAGCAGGTCGGGAAGAGCATCGAACCCGGCGCGGGTCTCGATCTTCAGGATCAGCCCGAGATGAGCGCCGCCACTTCGCGCGAGGGCATCCGCGACGGCGCGTACATCGTCGCGGGTCGACACGAAAGACAGCCCGACCATGTCGGCGTGGGCGACCGCAAACGCGATCCTCGATTCGTCGCCGTCGCCCAGCACGGCGACCGAGAGTCGCGTGTCAGGCAGGTTGATGCCCTTTCGCGCGCGCAATTTGCCGCCGCCGGGCGGCGCCTGCGTGATCTCGACCTCGATCGTGTCGGGTGTGACGCGACGGGCGATGCCACCGAACTTGCCGTCGTCGAGCCACACCGCATCGCCGGTCGATGCCGCGTCGAAGGCCTCCGCAAGGGTGCAGGGGATTCGTGCCGGCGACGATTGCGTTCGTGCTCGGCCAGGCGTTTGGTCGCGGGTCAGCGTGAGCATGTCGCCGACGGCGAGCCGGATGAATGATGCGCGCGCGGTCAGGCGACCGAGCGGCGTCTGCCCGGCCGATTCTGCGGTCAGCACCGTGCCGCTGACGAGGTACCCGCCGCGCTGCGCCTCAACCCACCGCCCCTTTGCGGAGCCCGCACCCACCCGGAGTTTGCGACGCCGGCCGCGGGCGTCGGTGAAAGACACGTGGTCGCCGGCCGAAAGCGCTGCCAGCCATGCGGGCGCGACGGGCAGGACAACGCCGGCGTCGTGCGGGATGGTCCCTGACCCCTCGGCCGCGAGCCACGCGCGGGCGGGGGCGACGACCGCCCCGAGGTCATCGTGACGCGGGCGCAGATGGACGACCTCCGGGCCCGGCTCGATCGAGCCGGTACGCAGCTTCGGTCCGGGGAGATCGACGAGTATCGGCACCCGCCGATTGGCGGCGTCAGACGCGGCGCCAACATGCGCGGCCATGGCAACCCAGGCATCCTGATCGTCGTGGGCCGAGTTGATCCGCGCGCAGTCCGTTCCGGCCATGACGAGCGAACGCACGAGCTCGCCATCCGACGCGGCTTCGCTGGGCAGCGTCACCATTATGCGGGTCTCGCGATCCCCGTGACCTTCACCGAATAGCGCTCGCGCCCGTCGGCGTAAGAGTGCGTCGCTCTCGTCGAACGAGGCCGCTGCGGTCGGAGCATCCTCGGCGAGCCGCTCCACGATCCCGATCACCTGCTCCAGCGTCGCAAGCACATGCCCCTCGCTACGACCGAGCGACGACAGGCCGAGCCGGCCAAGCGCGGCCTGAAGCGCGCGATTGTCGTGACGACGCAGCGCGAGGTAGGCACGCATGTTGGCAACGCTCGGATCGCCCGTGGCCAGGGCGTCGTCACTGACGGCGCGATGGAGCTCGTCGCGCAGACCACGCAGCGTCGCGGCAACATCGTCGACGTGGGGCGCACCCCCGAGGCTCGGCGGGGTGATCCCTGGCTCGTCGGCCATCACTTGGTGAAGGCGCGGTGTTTCCCCGGGGGGCATAGGGCTCTTCCTGTGGAGTTCGCCGACGGCAGGGTGCGGCGCCATGAGCCGACGATAAACAGGCCGCCGTCAGATCGCCGGCGTGTTCACCGCGATGGAACACCGACCGTCGACGGGATCGGGAGAGGTTCCACCACCGCGCCTTCACCCGGCATTCCCCGCTCCCGGACCTGGAACTGCTTCGCGCCGGACGGCCATTCGCGGAAGCGCCGAAAGGCCATCGGCACGCCTCGGGCCAGGGACAGGTCGGCGCTGTCCATGACCTGCATGTGCAGATGCGGCTGGGTCGAGTTGCCGGAGTTGCCGCAGTTCGCGATCTGTTGGCCTTCCACCACTTCCTGGCCGACACAGACGCGGAAGGAGCCGGCCTGCAGGTGCACCAGGGCGACGAAGCCGCCCTGCGGCAGCGAGATGGTCACGTAGTTTCCGGCGATGGAACCCACCCCACGGCGAAGCCGGGCAGATTGGCCCAACGCGTACGGCACCAACGCCAGCTGCGACCGCCGCGCCTCGTGATCGAGCTCGGCATCGTGCACGCCGATGACGTGCCGCTTCCGGGCGCCAGAAGCGGCTGACCGAAGGCGAAGAAGCGCTCCGGCGGCTCGGTGGCGAAGAACGTACGCCAGTCACGGATGCCGGCTGTCCGGTGGCGATCGTCCACGGCGATGAAGTCGATGGCGTAGCGCTCACCAAACAAGTCGCTTCCATGGCTCGGGACCCGCCGGGCCGGGCTGTTCCTGGCCAGCCACAGTCCCGCGAACGGCAGCGAGAGCTCGATTTCCTGGGCCGCCGGGCTCCGCGAAGGCAACTCTCCAGCTCGCGTCCTCACTCGAGGTGCCCCCCGTAACCGACTTCCGTGCGGTCGGGGTCATGGCGTGCCTTCGGCCCGACCAGAGACTCCGCCCGCGCTTTGATTCCGCGCAGCATCCTGCGCTGCATGGCGAAGTCGCCGAACTCCATCAGAAGAACACCCAGCAGCGCCGTCAGGGGACGCTGCCAGTCGTAGACCGCGTGGATACGTGTCACGAGGCGTGTTGCGGTGCCGTCGGTGGGCGAGAGCCGCCACGCCCAGGTGCTGTCGGGCTTGCTCCACAGCAACCACGCTCCGACCTCGAACGAATGCACCGTGAAGGCTGTGCGGCCGGACGGGGTCGGCGCCGGAGACATCGGAACCCATTGGCCGACCTCGATGTGCTGGAGCGCCGGCACGATGGTACGGGCGCTCGGCGCGCCGAGATTGTCGAGCAGGTCGTCGCTGTACCAGCCGGCACGGCCGCAGCCGACCTGGACGAGCCACGGCCAGACCGACTCTGGCGGCGCGTCGATCGTGATCGCCCGCGTCGAGCGAAACTGCGCCCGCGGCAACATCTCGTCACCGGGAAGCCATGCGATCGCCTCGCTCGCCGTGGCGCCCCACGTGAGGTGCCATCTTCGGTAGAGCGGTGCTGTCAGAAGCGCCGGCAGATCGCAGACGACATCGCGAACTTCGGCACGGAACTCTGCGACGGTCGGCTTTGTCATCGCGGGAACTCCGGTTCTGCGCCCCCCTGATCGAGCCGGAATGGCGGGTACCGGTCGGTCATCAGGGTGGCGTAGGCCGCGACCCGGAAGATCCATCGGTTGAAGCCGACAATCAGCGCGAACAGCGCTTTCGGGTACGTGCCGGTGAACAACAGCACCACCCCGGCGACGACTACCAGGATGCCGAGGAGCCCACTACCGGACGCCCCCGACCCCACGCTACCGGCAGCACCCGTCGACCAGACGGGAGATCCCCCGATCAGCAGCCCCACGACGATGTAGTGCGGGATCGCCAGAAGCCACCACTTCACGAGCGCAAGACCCCGCGAAAGGTGCTCCGGGTAGGCGATCTCGAGGGTCGCCGGGTAGTCGGGTTCCGGGCCGAGGCTGAACGGCGGGTACCGATCGGTGCCGACTCCGCCCGTCGCGGCGTAGTAGCTGACGCGCCACGACCACCGCAGCACGCCGACGTTGAAGTCGAAGATGCCGCGGGGGTAGGCCCCGGTGAACAGGATCGCAACCCCGGCCACGATCGTCAGCACGACAAAGGCCACCCACAGGAACGCCAGCACGATGACGTGTGGGATCGCGAGGAACCATTTGACAAGCCATTTCCACGACGAGAGATCCGGATCGAGCATGGCGTTCAACGCCACCGGACTCGCTCGATGATGGTCATTCTCAACAACCACAGCATGGGTCGCACCAGGCACAGAAGCCCGTGGCTCGCCGCCTCGGTCGATGGTCTGGTTTCGGCCCCGCCTCACCGCAACGACGATGAGAATCACCCCGCCGGCCGTCAGCGCCGCGCCGACGCCAAGCAGGATCAACGCAAGTGGAAGCACGAACCCGGCCTTCGCACCGGCATCCACATCGGCAGCCACCCCCGGGGAACCGTCAGCGTTCATGACCACCGCCGCCCACCGGCCGCTCGAGGCACTCCAGTTCAGTTCCTGTGTGCCGGCGCCACTCGCGGTCGCGACCCAGAATTTCTGCTGGGTGGGCGCCGCCACCACATTGCCGCCGGGGCGATTGCGATATTCGGGCGTGCCGCCGTCGGTGAACGAGATCACCTCGTCGTGGGCAACCCCCGCGAGATAGGCATCAACATCCGCTTTGCGGGCGATCCCGACGAAGACATCTCCGGCGCTGTTGGCCTCGGTGGCCCGGAGTCGGACATCGATGCGCAGCTCGTCCGTTACCCAATCGGGTGCATCGGGAATCTCCCCGAAGGTCAACGGCTCGGCAGTAATCGCGACGGTTGATGACGCCAACCGGTCGAGCGAGGAGTCAAAGTATCCGCTGTCATCACGCCCGAAGGCATGGGCCAGCCCGAGGGCACCACCACCCAGCAGCATCGCGATCCCGGGAATCAGCAGGAGGCACCCGCATACGAGTGCAACTACTCGGCTCGACCTCATGGGTTTCCTTCCGTCGGTCAGAAGAACTCGGCGTGTTCGATCCGACAGCGAAAGAACTCGCCCTTGGCCCATCGGTCGGTGCCGAGCCACCATCCGGCGCGCATCGTTGATGGGACCGTGTAGCCACGGAAGGTGGTCTCGGCCTCGCACATCACTCCGAACGTGTGAATCTGGTGGGCATT
>JANLSO010000118.1:0-38402 GCA_031362405.1 Thermoleophilia bacterium
CCGATCGCCGCGCCCATCGTCCCACACGTCGATACGCGACCCGGCGGCCTCGCCTGGGTTGTCGATCACGACGGCGGCGATGATCGGGAACTGTGAGAACCGCGACAAGAACCACCGGATACCAGCATTTCCGACGGTGCCGCCATCGGTCGAGACGAACAGCACGGGCCGCCGGTGAGAGGTCGTGGCCGACTGACGGGCCAGCTCGATCAAAAGGGCGGTGCCGCTCGTCCCGGCCCGGACCCCGGCGGGGGTGTCACGCGGGGCCACCACGAGGATGCCCGATTGGTCGACGCCGTCGGAGGCCCCGGGCACCGCCACGTAGACGTTCGTCATCGGGATCTGCTGGGCCCCGTGCCGGGCCGAGAACTTCTGCACGCCGACGCGCGGGGCGCCTTGGGGGAGCTTGACGAACTCGCGGCGTACCCATTCGGCGGCGCTGACCGCCGTGGGCGAGCCGGGAGATCGGCCGGGCGCCAGCCCGCCGAGCCGGGTGGATGACGCCAGCGTGAGGTTCCCGTCGATCGCGGGCGGTACGGCCGGTTCGGGAACCGAGGGGCGTTGTTCGAGCGCCAGCAGCGCAACGATCAGCGCGACCCCGGCGACCAGCCATGAGGTGCGGTAGAGCCGAGCGTTCAGCACAGGCGAAGAGCGGACGGCCCCGAGTGGGGCACGGCCGGTGTCGGCACGGTAGCGCGTGCGGGGGGCTGCGCGTACTTCCCGTGACGGGCGGGCGGTCGACTAGTCTGGACGCCGGGCGCGGTGATGCACCCGCATCCGGCCCTGAGGGAGTTCATGTGCTGCGACACGTCAACTGCGGACACAAGTCACTCGCCGACTACCACAGCATCGTCTCGCGCGACCTCATGGCCGAGATCCGCGAGCTGGCAGCTCCTCTGGCGGGCCTGCGCGTCTGCCACGTCAGCGCCACGAGCTTCGGCGGCGGCGTCGCGGAGATCCTCTTGGCGATCGTTCCCCTGATGAACGATGCGGGCCTGGCGGCCGACTGGAAGGTCATGTCCGGCCGTGACGAGTTCTTCAACGTCGCAAAGTCGATGCACAACGGCCTGCAGGGAAGGGAGTCGGTGCTCACCGACTCCGATCGCGCGATCTACGAGCGCTACAACGCCATGAACGCCGACGGTCTGGACGGCGAGTACGACGTGATGATCATCCACGACCCGCAGCCGCTCGGGATGCGCGCGCACGCCGCGCCAGATGCAGCGACCAAGTGGATCTGGCGCTGCCACATCGACCTGTCGACGCCAAACCCGACGTACATCGATTTTCTGCGGCCGATGATCTCCGCCTACGACATGACCGTTTTTCACATGGCGCAGTACGTGCCCCCCGGGGACTTCCCCGAGCCGGTCGTTCTGCCGCCCGCGATCGATCCGCTGGCACCCAAGAACATGGCGCTGTCACCCGAGGACGCCGCGTACATCGTCGATCAGTTCGGCCTCGACACCGAGCGGCCGATGCTTTTGCAGGTCTCGCGGTTCGATCCCTGGAAGGATCCCCTCGGGGTCATCGATGCCTACCGCCAGGTCAAGCAGCGGTATCCCGGCGTGCAGCTGGCGCTCATCGGCGCGATGGCCACCGACGACCCCCAGGGCTGGGAGTACTACGACCGCACCATCGACTACGCAGCCGGTGACGACGACATCTACATCCTGTCGAACCTCCACAACATCGGCGGGGTCGAGGTCAATGCGTTCCAAACCCATGCCGATGTGGTCATCCAGAAGTCGGTCCGCGAGGGCTTCGGTTTGACCGTCACCGAGGCCCTGTGGAAGGCCCGGCCGACCGTGGCCGGAGATGTCGGGGGAATTCCATTGCAGATCCTCGACGGAGAAACCGGTTACCTGGTTTCGTCGCCCGAACAGTGCGCCGAGCGGATCATCAAGATCCTCGACGACCCGACCGCCGCAAGCGCGATGGCCCGGCGCGGCAAGCAGCATGTGCGCCACGACTTCTTGGCCCCCCGGCTCCTTCGCGACTGGCTGGCGATCTTCACACGGTTGACGGGCGAGCGAGGTTGAGCGCCGCCGACCGGGTGATCCTCGTCTCGAACCGCGGCCCGGTCACGTTCGTGCGCGACGCCGACGGCGAGCGAGCGACGACCCGCGGTGGCGGCGGGCTCGTGACGGCGCTGTCGGGGCTCACCGACCACACGCCCGCCCTGTGGATCTCGGCGGCGATGTCCGATGAAGACGCCGTCGTGGAACGCGAGGCGGGTGGCAGCGAGATCTCGCTCGATCTGGGGCTCGACACGCAGGCCCGCTTCGTGATGATCGACCCGGACGTCTATAACGGCTACTACAACGTCATCGCGAACCCGATGCTGTGGTTCATCCAGCATTACCTGTGGGACCTCAGCAACGCCCCCGACATCCGCCGGGAAGAACTCGACGCCTGGGATCACGGCTACCAAGTCGCCAACCGCCAGTTCGCCGAGGTCGTCAACGAGGAGCTCGCGCGCCACCCCGGAGCCACCGTGATGCTCCACGACTACCACCTCTACACGGCCCCTGACGACATCCGCGCCGCGCACCCCGACGCGTTCCTGCACTTCTTCGTCCACATCCCCTGGAGCCAGCCCGACTACTGGCGGGTACTGCCGCCGTACATCCGCGAGGCGATCCTGAAGGGCCTTTTGGCGAACGACATCGTCGCCTTTCACACCTCGCGCTACGCGCGGAACTTCCTTTTGTGCTGTGAGGAGCTCCTCGATGTGCGGGTCGACTACGACACACGCAGCGTCCAGTGGCAGGGGCGCGAGGTCTGGGCGCGTTCGTATCCGATCTCGGTCAACGCCCCCGCGTTCGAGGCGTTCGCCCAGTCGGCCGAGGTCGAGAAGGAAGAGTCGGCGATCCTTCGCCGTCGCCGCGCCTATATGGTCGTACGCGTCGACCGCACCGATCTGTCCAAGAACGCCCTGCGCGGATTCAAGGCATTTGATGTCTTCCTCGATCGCCACCCGGAGTTCCTCGAGGAGATCACGTTCTTCGCGATGCTCCAGCCCTCACGGCAGGACGTCCCCGAGTACGTCGAGTACCTCGACAAGGTGCGCGAGCTGGTCAGCTACATCAACACCAAACACGGCAACACCGACTGGATGCCCATCGATCTACGGATCGAGTCGAGTCTTGCCCGGGCGGTCGCCGCCTACAAGCACTACGACGTGCTGATGGTCAACGCGATCTACGACGGGATGAACCTCGTCGCCAAGGAGGCACCGCTCGTGAACGAACGTGACGGGGTGATGATCCTGTCCGAAAACGTCGGGGCGCACGAAGAGCTGGGCTCGTTCGCCATCTCGGTGAACCCCTTCGATGTCGACGCCCAAGCCGACGCGCTGTTCGCGGCGCTCACCATGCAGACCGATCAGCGCCGCGCCCGCAGCGAGCAGCTGAAGTACATCGTCCGCGAGAACCACGTCGGCAAGTGGCTGAACGCCCAGCGCGACGACATCGCCGCCAAGACGGCCGCCGACGCCGCTCGGGCAGCCTCGTGAGCGGACCTGCCCGTCTCACCCACCTCGATGCCGGCGGCCGCGCGCAGATGGTCGATGTCGGCCACAAGCCGCCGGTCGCCCGCCGGGCGGTGGCACGCGGGGAGGTCCGCATGCAAGCCGCCACGGCCCAGGCGATCCTCGACGGCTCGGTCCCCAAGGGCGACGTCGCCGCGGTCGCCCGCCTGGCGGGCATCTGCGCCGCGAAACGCACCTCTGATCTGGTGCTGTTGTGTCATCCGCTGCCGCTCGACCACGTCGAGGTGGTGGTCGATGTCGACCCTGTCGGACAGGTCACGATCACGGCAACCGCGGCCACCATCGCCCGCACCGGCGTCGAGATGGAGGCCCTGACGGCAGTCTCGGTGGCCGCCCTGAACGTCTACGACCTCGTGAAGGCGATCGACAAGGGCGTCGTCATCGACAACATCCATCTGGTGGAGAAGACCAAGACACCCGTGAGCCCCGCCTGACCCGGCCAGATGGGTGTTCTGGCACCCGTCGGGTAGCCTTGCCGGCCGTGAGCCAGCGATTCCGAAAGATCTCCTGCGCCACCGTCGCCGCCCTCGCGGTCGCCGGGACCGCACCCGCGGTGGCGTCACGACCCTCGGCGACGTCATCCGACTGGAAATGGCGCGAGATCTCCGCTGACTTCAGCGGGTCATCGCTCGTCGTCGGGCTGACGTTTACTCCCGGCCCGCCGGATCTCAAATTCACCTACTACCGGGCCGAGGCCTCACGCATCGCGCTCGATGCCACGCGCCGCCGGTTTGCCGCGCAGCCCGAGACCGTCGTCAACGTCAGCAGCAGCATCGCCTCGCTGACCGGCACCCAGATCCATGGCGGCGGCGATGGCAGCTTTGTTCTGCTTCCCGGCCCGGGTGGCGGCGCACCGCCGGTGATCTGGTGTTGCACCGACGACGGCGATGAGGCGGTCGTTGACAGCGACGGCCGCGCAAACGCCGCCCGCGCGGTGGCCGTCGGATTCGATGCCGACCGCATTCGCCTGCTGATGCGTGATCCCGCGGGAGGCGCGCAGGTCGTCTCGGCCCGCGTCGCCGATGCGGAGGGCGCCAAGGAGCGCGCGCCCTTCACCGGTGTGCCCTCACGCGACACCGCGGCGGTCGCCCCGGGCGTCGTGGCATGGAGTGACGACGTCGCCGGCGGCGTGGTGAGGATCGCCTCCACGACCACCGGGGCGGTCGTCCCAACCCATGACGTCTCGGTCGGCGGGCGGGTGCTGCGCGTTGTCGTCGATACCGGCGTCGTCGCTGTTACGGCGCGTGTCGGGGCGGCCGTTCAGGTGATCCGCATCGACCCCGCGACCGGGGCGCCGGCCATCGTCTGGAGAGGATCCCGCCTTCCGAAGGTCGCGGTGGGTGGCGGCTCTGTCGTCGTGGCCGACGGGAAGACCATTCTTGCCTCACGCAGCGGCCGTGTGACGCGCCGCGCCGGTGCGCGCGGGGCGGTGTCGGCCGTGGCCGTCGACGGCGATCGGTTCGCCTGGTTCGAGCGCATCGTGCGCGACAGGCAAAAGCGCACGGTCGCCCGGCTCGGGGTGGTTACGCGATGAGGCGGCTGCTCATCCTCCTCGTCGGGCTCGTCGCGATCTTGGTGCCGTCGACCGCCTTCGGCACGACCGTCGTGGCCCTTCAAGACGATCAGCTCCCGAACTTCCGCGGAGCCGCGCTCGAGCAACGCCTCGACCAGCTCGCATCGACTGGAGCGAACTTCACCCGGGTGGATGTCCTGTGGAGCGAGGTCGCTCCGACGAAGCCTGCGGACCCGCGCAACCCGAACGATCCGGCCTACGACTGGTCGCGCTACGACCAGATCTTCCGCGGTCTCTCGGCGCGTGGAATCGGCGTGATCGTCGACTTCTACCGAACCCCTTCCTGGGCCTCCAAAGACGGTGGCGTGAGTGCCGCCCCGCGGGCGGTCGACGGGGCCGCCTTCGCCGGGGCGATGGCCCGCCGCTACTCGGGGTCGTCCACTGACCTCGTCGGTCGAGTGTTGCCGGAGGTTCGGCGCATCGAGGTCTGGAACGAGCCGAACATCGCCCTTTTCTGGTCGCCGCAGTGTCGCCCCAAAAGGAAGGGCCTTTCGGCCGTCGCCGCCCAGGGTTACGCGGCCCTTCTGCACGCCGCATATCGCGAGATCAAGGCCGCGAACCCGCGCGCGATCGTCGTCGGCGGGGTGGCAGGACCGGTCGGTCTGAAAAGTCCGAAGCGATGCACGACGGGCAAGGAAAGCGTCGGCACCCGTGACTTCATCGAGACCTTGGCGGCCAACAACGTGAAGCTCGATGCGTGGAGTCAGCACCTCTACCCGATCGGCTCTCCGAACGAGGCCACGTTCTTTCCCTCGTGGAAGAGCCTCGGTTCGTTGAACACGCTGCTCGATAAGCTGGCGCCGAACCTGCCGATCTACGTAACGGAAACCGGCTATCACACCTCGTACAACCGCTTTCACCGCTACTACGTCAGCGAGCAGCAGCAGTCAGACTGGCTGCGCGACACGTTCACGGCGGCCGACGCGGCCGCGCGCGTGCAGTTGACCGTGTGGTTCAACGTGCAGGACAACCCCCAGTGGACCGGCGGGCTCCTGCACAACGACCTCACACGCAAGCCGGCGTGGGACACGTTCGCGAACCTTGCGGGGTCCCGCACCCTTCCACCCGAATGGCGCCCATGAACGACCGACTCGCCGACGTGCAGGCCTACTACGACCACAAGGCACCGCACCTGTTCGCGGTCGAGGGGCGCAACTGGCATCTGCAAAGTCGCATGGCGCTCGTCATCGAGACCATCGACCGGTTCGGCCCCGAGGGCACCGGCCGCCGCGTGCTCGATGTCGGCTGCGGGACGGGCTTTCTGCTCGAACGGCTCGGCGAGCGTGGGTATGCCGGAGTGGGTGTCGACCTCTCGCCCGAGTCGGTGACGATCGCCCAGGCCCGCCTGGCGGAGATCGGCGTCGGCGACCGCCTGCACGCCGAGGTGGGCAGCGCCTACGAACCGCCGACCGGGCCCGTCGACCTCATCACGCTCCCGGACGTCCTCGAACACCTCGAGGAGCCACGCGCGTGCCTGAAGGCTTTGCGGGCGCAGTTGGCTCCTGGTGGTCTGCTGGTGATCTCCACGCCGAACCGGCGTAGCCTGCCGGGCGCGCGGCGCTGGCTCGCCGAACGAGCGCCGCGCCTGGGCATCCGCCTCAGCCTGGCCCCGGTCGACAACTGGCAAAGCTGGACCGATCTGGAAAGCCACGGGGCGGCGGCCGGGCTCGTGCCGGTCAGTAAGCGCGGTATCTTCTTTCGCCCCGGCGGACGAATCGGCTCGCAGATCGGGCGTCTCTATCGCCTGAGCGCCCCACGTCGGGCCGAGCTTGCCGCCTCGCGGACTCCCGTCGGCCGGTTCGGCTTCTACATCTGCCTCGGTTTCCGACCGATCTAGTGCACCACCGGTGAACCGCCGCGCGCGCGTCGTGATGGGCGCCGTCATGTTGGGGCTGGTGATCTTCGCGCTCGGGATCTTCCTTTTGCCCTTCGCGTTCCCGACGCCCCCGGGGATCATCACCCGCTTCCAGGGAACGTCGCTTTTCAGCCCGAACGGCGATGGTCGCCGCGACGATGCGCGAATCTCGGTACGGGCGCGGGTACCCCAAACCCTGACGCTGGAGATCCGCGACGGCGACCGCGTCATTGCCGTGCTCGCCGACAAAAAGGCGGTGCGTCGCAGGGGCTGGCAGCGCTTTACGTGGGATGGCCGTGGCGCCGACGGCGCCGCACTGCCCGACGGCAGCTACGGGATCCACGTCTACGGGCGCCAGGGCAAGAAGGTCTTCGACAAGTCGCGGCGCATCACGATCGACACCTCCCCCCCGGCGACTCCCGAGGTCTCGCTCGGTTCGGCGGGGGTCACCGATGTACCGCGCGGTGCCCAGTGCGCGCTCGAGGTGACGTCTGCCGACGACGCCCGCCTGCGGGCGCAGGTGCGCCGGGCCAATGGACGACCACCCGACGCCGTCCGGACGCTCGGGCCACGCCCCGAGCGATCGGGCGAACCGGTGCGCTGGAACTGGACCGGCACCGACGCGGCGGGCGGCGCCCTGGCCCCGGGGCTCTACGCATTTCGCATCGAGTCGCGTGATGCCGCCCGCAACGGCGCGATCGTGCGGCGCTCGTGCTGGGTCGGGAACCTCGTCGGAACCGCCGAGCCCGCGGATCCGCAACCGGGCGACCGCGTCGGCGTCCGGCTGCGCCGCCCGGACGGCACACCGCTCGCCGCCGAGACCCCCACCGCCCTGCGGCTGTACCGGCGCGTCGGCGCTCCCGGCCTCGACAGCGAGATTCTGGGTTCGCCACGCAGCAGGGCCGCGACCGGTCGGGCCGGCCGCGTCACGATTCGCCTGCCTCGGGGCATCCGGCCTTCCGCCCTTTGGCTGGTGGCCGAGGCCGACGGCGGCCGTGCGCTGATTCCATTGGGTCAGGGCTGATGACCGTCACCGTCGTTCGTGAAGCCTCCGCACTCGTCGGGGCGGTCGGTGTACTTGCCCTGCTGGTGCCGATTCCCGGTTTCCCCGCCACCGGGCGACGGGTCCTGGGGTTGGTGCTGGTCATCGGCGCCTGGCTGACGCTCGCCCTCGGGCTCGCCCCCGCGTCGGTGACCGACCGCCTGAGCACGCCGTTCGGAATCGGGGCCGGCGGCGTCGCCGTCGCCGTCGGCGCGGCGATTGCGTACGGCGCCGGCCGCCTCGTGTTGGCGCGACCGACCGCCTGGTTCGTGCTGCTCGGGCTGTGTCTACCGCTGCGGATTCCCGTCCCGATCGGTGGTGACCAGCGCAACCTGCTGCTGCCGCTGTACCTTTTGATCATCGCCGGGGTATCCGGGTGGGTTGCCGCGCGGGTTCTCGGTCGCGCCGGCGTCGACGATGATCCGCGCACGCCGCTCGACATCCCTCTTGCCGTGTTCTTTGCCTTCGCCGCCGCCTCGACCATCTGGAGCGCCGATCAGAAGGAGGCAACGGTCAAGCTGGTCTTCTTCTACATACCGTTCGCGTTGTTGTTCGTGGCCGTGGTGGCCTGGTGGCCGCGGGCCCGGGCACTCGCGGCGTTGGCGACGAGCACCGTGGTGCTCGCGACCGGGGTCGCTCTGCTGGCGGTCGTTCAATACCAAGCGCACTGGATCTTCTGGAACGACCGCCTCGAGAAGGCCAACGTCTACAGCCGCTTCTTCCGCGCGAACGGTATCTTCTTCGACCCGAACATCCTCGGCCGGTATCTGGTGGTGGCGATCATCGCGGTCGTGGCGTTCGCCTGGCTGCGGCCGCACATGACGACATTTCTCGCCGCGGCACCGGTGATCATCGTGCTCTGCGCGGGCCTTGCGGTCAGCTTCTCGCGGTCGAGCTGCCTGATGCTGATGATCGGCATGGGAATGCTCGCGGCCCGGGCGTTTGGAGCACGCCGCACCGCGACGGTCGGCGTCATCGTCGCCGTAGCACTCGGTGGCGCGGCCGTCGCGGCGAGCGGAACGATCCGCGGCGTACTGACCGACTCGAGCAAACTCGAGAACGTCAGCGAGGGCCGCTTCGATTTGATCCGTGGCGGCCTTGAGATCTGGCGGACGGCTCCCCTTCAGGGCGCGGGCCTTGGCGGCTTCGAGAAGAAGTTCTCCGAGAACCTGACTCCCACTGAGCAACGCAAGATCCGCGTGGTGATCTCTCACAACACCCCGGTCACCGAGCTGAGCGAGCTCGGGCTGATCGGGTTCGCGCTCTTTTTGGGTCTCATCGTGGCGACGGGCCGCACGATCCGCCGGGGATCCGCCCGCGTCGCGCCCGACGACGGATGGGCGGCGTGGGTGCTGTTGGCGATCATCGCGGGCATCTTCGTGCACGCGACGCTCTACGCCGCCCTCTTTGAGGACCCCTTCACGTGGGTTCTCACCGCCGGCGCGCTTGCACTGTGCGCGGCCCGCAGGCCGCTGGTGGGCGGAGCAGTCGCGTGACCGACCCCAGCCGGCCCCTGCGGGTGCTGTGCCTGAGCAACATGTACCCGGGTGCCGACGACCCTGACTACGGGTCGTTCGTGCGCGATATGTGCGACACCCTCCGGGCCCAGGGTCTCGACGTCACCTGCGCGGTGATCGACACGCGGGCGAAGGGCCGTCTGCGCACGCCCGCCAAGTACGCGGCACTGCTCGGACGTGGCGCGCATGCCGCCCGCGGCTGCGACGTCATCTACGCTCACTACCTGTTTCCCACCGGAGCGATCGCCGCGATGTGCGGCCGGGCCATGCACGTGCCGTGGGTGATCACCGCCCACGGCCAGGACGTCCGCAACCTCACGCGTGGGGCTGTCCGACGCGGGACTCGTCGTGCACTCGACGGCGCGTCGGCGGTGATCGCGGTCAGCCGGTATCTCGCCGACGAGCTCGACGCGAGTGGGCTGGAGCTTCCTCCGGTCGAGGTCGCCAACATGGGTGTCGACCTCGAGGGCTTCACGATCGGCGACCGCGTGGCGGCCCGCCAACGATTGGGCCTGGCCCTCGATGGCCCACTCGTCCTGGCCGTCGGCGGCCTCACCCCACGCAAGGACCCTTTGTCGCTCATCCAGGCGATCACCCGCCTGCGCGAAACGTACCCCGACGCACGGCTCGCGCTCGTCGGCGATGGGCCGCTCGCGGCGACGGTCGATGCCGGGGCCCGTCGTCTCGGGATCACGGATGCGGTGATCCGCACAGGGACCATCGGCCACGAAGAGATCCCCGACTGGATGGCCGCCTGCGATGTGCTGTCTTTGGTGAGCACCGTCGAGCCCCTGGGGGTCGTCGCGCTCGAGGCCCTGGCAAGTGGGCGCCCCGTCGTGACCACCAGCGTCGGCGGCGCGGCCGAGATCGTGCCCCACGGACGGGCCGGCGTGGTGGTCGACCCCGGCCGCCCCGCAGAAGCCGCCGCCGCCCTGGCCCAGATGATCGACCGCCCGCCCGATCCGGATGTCTGCCGAGCCGCGGCCGAACTCCACAGCCTGACCCGCCAGGCAGGCCAGATTCGCCGAATCCTGGAGACCGCCGCAGGCCGCGGCGAGGCGCAGTCGAACCCCGCGTAGAGCGAGCCGACTACGCACGCAGATTGGCAGGAATGTCACCACCGGTGCCAGGCACCGGTGGTGACATTGATCGGGGCATACCCTGATGTCGACGGGTATCCGGATGCATCGGCGAACGCCGTCGGGCCACGATCTGCAACGGTTTGATTGCGAATCTGTCACCGCTGGTGCCAGGCACCGGGGTGACACATTCACGGCGCGGACGGCAGCGACAGCAGACCGCGGGCTCCTTTATGCCAACCGCACCAGCTCTTCGTAGAGCCCCGCCACCTGTGACGCGATGGCGCCCCAACCGAAGTGTTCGATCGCCCGCCGCCGCCCGGCCCGCCCCATCTCGGCCGCTCGGAGACGGTCGGCAACAAGCGTGTTCACGCGCTCGGCGATGTCACGTGCGAACCGGACGGGATCGACGGGGTCGCGGCGCGCATCGAGGGTGGAGGTGAATGGTACGAGCAGGCCGGTCGCCCCGTCGGCGACGACCTCGGGGATGCCGCCGGTATGGGTGGCGACGACCGCCGTCTCGCAGGCCATCGCCTCCAGGTTGACGATACCCAGGGGCTCATAGATCGATGGGCAGACGAACACGGTCGCGTGGCTCAGGATCTGAATAACCTCCGGTTTGGAGAGCATCTGATCGATCCAAAGGACGTTGCCACGTGTGGCCTGCACGCGCGTGACGTGCGCGGCGATCTCGGCGCCGATCTCCAACGTGTCGGGGGCTCCGGCACAGAGCACGAGCTGCGCGGTGGCGTCGATCTGGAGCGCCGCGTCGAGCAGATGCACGAGCCCCTTCTGGCGGGTGATACGGCCGACGAACACGACGGTTGGCATGCCGGGGTCGATCCCATACCGCGCGAGCACATCGGTATTCGGATCGGGCGCGTACTGCGTGGTGTCGATGCCGTTGTGGATGACCCGCACCCGGGCGGGGTCGATCGCCGGGTAGCACGCGAGGATGTCGTTGCGCATCTCGCCCGAGACGGCGACGACACCGTCCGCGGCCTCCAGTGCGGTGCGCTCACAGAAGCTCGACACGGCGTACCCGCCGCCGAGCTGCTCGGCCTTCCAGGGGCGCATCGGCTCGAGGCTGTGCACCGTGGCCACGTGTGGAATCCCGTGGACGAGCTTTGCCAGATGACCCCCGAAGTTCGCGTACCAGGTATGGCTGTGGACGACGTCCGCGCCCTCGACCGCGGCGGCCATCGCAAGGTTCACCGACATCGCCCCGAGAGCCGGTCCGAACCCGGATTTCGGAAGCTGGTCCCAGGGCTGATATCCCGTGACTGCAGGATCGGAATCGGCGGAGCGGTCGGCACCCCAGCAGTGAACGCGCGCATCGACGAGTCGGGCGAGATCGCGGGCCAGGTATTCGACATGGACTCCCGCCCCTCCGTAGACCTCCGGCGGGTACTCGCGCGTCAAAAGGCACGCAACGAGATCACGCCGTGACATGCGCCCCCTTGCCGATGACGACGGTGCCGGCGTCGGTGACGGTGAACCGGGCGCGATCGGCCTCGGCGTCGACCCCGATCTGGGCGCCGGGATCGATCCGTACGTTCTTGTCGATGATCGCGCGGCGCACGACGGCGTCACGGCCGACGTCGACGCCGTGCATGAGAACGCACTGGTCGATCTCGGCACCGGAATGGATCCGCACACCCGGAGACAACACGGATTTCCGGGCCGTGCCTCCCGACACCACGACCCCGGCGCAGACCAGGGAGTCGAGTGCCGCCCCCACCCGACCCGGGCTCTCATGGACGAACTTCGCGGGCGGCAGCGCGTCGGGGAGGGTCAGGATCGGCCAGTCCTCGTTGTAGAGGCTGAAGACCGGGTCGACGGAGGTGAGGTCCATCTGGGCCTCGTAGTACGAATCGAGGGTTCCGACGTCGCGCCAGTAGCCCTGCTCGCGGCCCGCCACCCCCGGCACGGCGCTCTGGGAAAAATCCCAGACGTTCGCCTCGCCGCGGTTCACAAGCATCGGGATGATGTCGCCCCCGATGTCGTGACGCGAGCTTTCGTCTGACTCATCACGTGTGACGGCGTCAACCAGCGCCGAGGCCGTGAAGATGTAGTTGCCCATCGAGGCGAGCACCGTGTCGGGAGCATCGGCCAAGCCGGCCGCGTCTATGGGCTTCTCCCGAAACGCCTCGATGCGATTGCTGCCCGGGGCGACCTCGATCACCCCGAACTGGTCCGCCTCGGCCAACGGAGCGCGGATTGCCGCGACGGTAACCGCAGCGCCAGAGGCCAGGTGGGCGGCGAGCATCTGCTCGGGATCCATCCGGTAGATGTGGTCGGCCCCGAAGACGAAGATGTGGTCGGGTCGCTCGTCGTTGATCAGGTTGAGGTTCTGAAAGACGGCGTCGGCCGATCCCGAGAACCACCGCGGCCCCTTGCGCATCTGGGCGGGAACCGGCGTGACGTACTGACCGAGCAGCGGCGATAGGCGCCAACTGATGGCCAGGTGCCGGTCGAGGCTGTGGCTCTTGTACTGCGTGAGAACGGCGATACGGCGGGAGCCACCGTTGACGAGGTTCGACAAGGCGAAGTCGATCAGCCGGTAGTTACCCCCGAACGGGACGGCCGGTTTGGCGCGGTCGGCGGTGAGCGGCCAGAGGCGCTTCCCCTCACCGCCTGCCAGTACGAGTGCGAACGTCCGGGCCATTCGGCGCACGCTACTTCGATTCGACCCGGTAGCGCCACCCTGCCCGGGCGGGTGTTGCGCAGATGGCACGGGCGGCTCACATTTACCGACGGCATGCCGATGGGCATGAGGGCCAGACGTACACCCCGGGGGGTCGCTGTGATCACAAGGCGCCGCGTTCAACGTCACCCGTCCGCACGGGTATCTGCGGCGACGGTGGTCATCGGTCTACTGCTGGCGGCGACGGGCGCTGTGCTCGCCGTGCCGGGAACTCCGCCCAACGAGATCTCGGGGACGGCAGAGGCCGATCTGATAGTCGGAACCTCCGGCGCGGATCACATCACCGGCGGGGCGGGCGACGACGAGATCGACGGCCTCGAGGGGGATGACCAGATCGACGGTGGCCCCGGCGCCGACTCGATCGTCTCGGGCGGAGGCAACGACCTGATCGACGCCCGCGACGGCGAGCCCGACGCGATCCTCTGCTCGGGCGAGGGCGACATCGTCATCGGCGCCGATCCGATCGATCGGATCCGGGCGTGCCACGACCAGGAAATCGTCATCGGGCCGGGTGAACTGCGCCAACGCACGATCGCGCCGCCGCGCTCTGCCGATCCGCTGCACCTCGTCTATGACTTCGCGCCGATCGCCCAGGTCTTGTTCAACGGGCAGCCGGGCCTGCCGGGCCTGGGATCCGTGCGGACCTCCGCCCGACAGTTTCCGCTCGGTGAGCCGTTTCCCCTCGACCGCTGGATCGGGAAGGTCGGACACAACGATCTGAAGGGCCTCTCATCCGCGAAGATGGCGCGACTCCTCGAAGACCGCATGAGCCACTACCGTTTCGGTCCGACCCTGCCCGCGGGCCTCGTGGCCATCGACGAGGTCGGCATCGACGCGCACGACGACGGCTACGGACCGCGGCTGCTCGAAGCGATGCGGATCCTGGCGCGCAAACGGCACGCGGCAACCGGAGAACCCCTGTCACGGCGGGTGTTGATATACGCGGCACCCAAGTTCGTCGCGAACGTCGGCGAACCCAACGACCGCGAGGTATGGGACAGCAGCATCCAGGCCGCACGCTTCGCGGGGGGCGTCTACCTGCAGATGTACCACGCCGACGCGGGGCGTGTGACCAGCGTCGCGACCGCCGCCGAGTGGAAGGCCTACCTGCCTCACTGGAGCTCGGAGCTCGGAGCATCGCGGGTCGGCTGCGGGTCGTCTTCACCGGAGGCGTCGGCCCCGGCCAAGACGTCCAGTGGCGCTGGGCACGGGCCACCGACGCGGGCCGCCGAGCCCTCACCTCTGGCGCGAGTGCGTACCGCCTGGGCTCGACCGCCGAGGCCCTCGCCTGGCTACGCAACTGGAACCGGTACGCGCGCTAGCCCCGGGTGCCCGGGACGCAAAGAACAAGGGACCTCGCCGCCGATGGCGTTCGAGCGAAGACCTACTCACACGGTGATGCACAGATCGGTGCCCGGCACCGATCTGTGCATCAGGGGCCTCCGCGCCCTCACGGCGGCTACGCGTCTGGAGGGCCGATCAGCGTGACCGCCGGGAACCATCGGCGGTAGACGCGGGTATCGCGGGTGAGTAACCGGAGCCCTTCGGTTTCGGCGTGAGCTCCGATGAGGAAGTCGGGAAGTGTCCGGTCTCTGCGACCTCCCGCCCGCCGGTGGTCCCGGAAGCGTTGACCTGCGAGGTGCGCGGCAGACCACGGAATGCTCCGTCGCTCCAGCGCCACGTCACTCAGTGCCAGGTCCAGACGTGCGGGATCGCGGTATCCCGCCCCGACTTCCGAGAAGATCACCTGATTGAGAAGCACCTGACCGGCGTCGGTGGCCGTGACCAGATGTTCGGTCGACCACTCGAACCAAACGGGATCGCGGGTCGCGATGTCGATCAGAATGTTCGAGTCGATCAACGTTGCAATCACACCAAACCGGGATCGTCGTCGTCGATGCCGCGGGTCATGTTCATGATCTCTTCGGTCGTGACGCCGGGATCGGCCGTACCCGCGAGTGCCTCGACGAGGAGCCGCCCCCGGCTGCGTGGACGGCTGGGTCGAATCTCCGCATGGTCGCCGGCGAGATCGATCGTTACGTCCGTCCCCGGCTGTATGCCGAGCGCCCGTCGAACCGTCACAGGAATGGTTACCTGGCCCTTGCTGGTCACGCGCATGGTTTCCGGCGCCCTCTTTCACTGCCGGAGGTATTACCTTTCGTATTCAAAGTAATACCACGAGGAGGTGGTGGCACAAAGACCCCGACCAGCCGGCTCAGGGGCGGGAACCGGTACGCTGCGCGGCTGATGTCAATGCCGGCCGTGCCCACCGCCTCGGGGCGGCTTTTCCCCCACCCGCGCACCACCCTTGCGTGGACACTCGTCGCGGCGGCTTGCGCCGTGGTGAGCGTGATCTTGCCGGTCGCGGGGATCGGCCTGGTGATCGTCCTGGCCATCGCCGTCGCGGTCCGCAACATCCCGTTGATGCGCATGGCGGCTCCGGTCGTGGCCGCCACGGCGGTCGCGGCGGTCGCGGGACCGAACCTGGCGCTGCCCCAGGCGCCGTGGCTGTTCCTCTTTCGGATCCTGATCGTGCTCGTCGGGCTGGTCGCGGTGGCGTGGCTCATCCTCGGTCGGCCGATCCGCATTCCGGGCCCCGTCGCCCTGCCCGGGCAACTTCTCGTCGTGTGGTTCGGGTGGTCGGTTCTGTCGATCGGGTGGGCCGGAGATGTCGTTGCGGCCGCGCGGTGGTCGCTGTTTCTGGCCATGATGGGCGGGTTGGCGCTGGCGATTCCCCTGGTGTTCGGCACCCGCCGACGCGCGATCCGACTGCTGTACGTCCTGCTGATCACGTTTGTCGTTGTGGGGCTGACATCGGCGGCGGAGATCGTGCTTGGGATACGTCTGCCGACCTCGCGTCTGGCGGGGAAGTCGGCAGAGACCGCCTTCGGCGCGACGTCGGTGTTTCGCAACGAGAACAACCTCGCGACGTACCTGACGTTGACCCTCCCGTACTTCCTGGTGCTGCCGGTGGTGTTCGGCGACATTCGGTTGCGGGTGCTCGGAATCTCCGGAAGCGGGATCGCCCTCGTCGCGCTGCTGTTCACGGGCAGCAAGGCGAACCTGATCGCCATGGCGTTGATCCTCGTTGGCCTGATGCTTTTCCTGGGCACCGACCTGCGGATGCGCGGCCGAGTGTTGTCGGCCGTCCTGGTAGTCGTTGCCGCGGTCGCCCTGGTCGTGCCCGCGGTGCAGGGCTCGGGCGTCGTGAAGCTGCCCGAGCGCGCCGTGACGAAGTTCGACTTCTCGTTGCTTGCCGCTCAACGCGACGCCGGAACCGGGTCGGGAGCAGTGCGCTCATCGCTGCTCACCGACGGCCTCGACCTCGTGGGCGAGACCGGCGGCATCGGCGTCGGGGCCGGTAACGCCGAGTCGAGCGTCCGGTCGCTGGCCGAGTTCCCCGGCGTTGCCAACATGCACAACTGGTGGCTCGAGGTGCTCGTCGACGGGGGGTTGATCGCTCTGGCGCTCTACGTCTGCTTCTTCGTCCACCTGCTCACCCGCCAGCTGCGCGTCGCCCGGCGCACCGCCGACCCGTTCGTGCGCTACATGGCGCTGTCGGGCGCCCTGGCTCTGACGGGGTTCATCGCCGGCAGCCTCGGACCGTCGACCGTCATCCATTTCGCGCCGATGTGGATCACCTTCGGGCTCGGCATGCTGGCGCTCGTACTCGGCCACCGGGCCGCGCAGGCCGGGGGGCGGCTGCCGTGAAGATCCTGATGCTCAGCCACATGTACCCGAGCCCGGTCAACCCGACCGCGGGGATCTTCGTCCACGAGCAGGTCCGCGCGCTACGTGACCTCGGCCACGACGTCCGGGTCGTCTCGCCAAAAGGCTGGGCCCCGCCGCTTCTTCCCCGTTGGAAGGCCTACCGGCGGGTGCCCGGAACCGACCGCCTCGACGGCGTGCCGATCCTCTACCCGAAAAAGCTCACCCTCCCCGGCGCGCGCCTGGGGCCGCGCAACGCCGAGGCGATGCTGCTGGCCATCCGCCGGCCGTTGACGCGCATCTCTGAGCGCTGGCCGTTCGAGGTGATCCACGCACACATGCTGGTACCCGACGGTTGGGCGGCGGCCCAGCTCGGTGGTGGGCTCAGGGTTCCGGTCGTAGCCACCGCGCACCGCGCCGACGTCCTCGACGTACCCCTGCGCGGAGAGTCGTCGCGGCGGCAGGTCGCCGACGCGATCGCCCAACTCGACCAGGTGGTGACGGTCAGCGCCTCGATCGGCATGGCCACCGACGGGGTCGGCACCCCCCGACGACCGGTACGGGTCGTGCCCAATGGGGCCGATACGCGGGTCTTCTTCCCCCGTGACCGGACCGAGATGCGCCGGCGCCTCGGGCTACCCCAGGGCGAGCGGATCATCTCATTCGTCGGAAAGCTCGAGGCCCGCAAGGGCGTCGATCATCTGATCGAGGCGATGGGCCTGCTCGCCCAACGCCCTGCCCGCACACCCCTTCTGGTCATGGCCGGGATCGGGCCGATGCAGGCGGGTTTGGAGGAACGTGCGCGGGCGCTGGGCATCGGCGACCGCGTCCGTTTCGTCGGCAAGGTGCCGCATGACGATGTTGCTCTCTGGATGGCCGCGGGCGACGTATTCGTCCTTCCGTCGCTCAGCGAAGGGCTGCCGACCGTGGTGTGCGAGGCGATGAACGTCGGGCTGCCCGTCGTGGCCACCGCGGTCGACGGAACGCCGGAGATCGTGCGCGATGGCGACACGGGGCTCTTGGTCGCACCGCGTGACCCGGTTGACCTGGCCAACGCGGTGGCCCGGGTGATCGAGAACCCCGAGTTCGCCGCAGCAATGTCGGTGCGCGCGTTGGAGGTTGGGCGCGCCGAGTACACGTGGGCGGCCAACGCCGCGCGGATGAGCGCGATCTATGCCGAGCTCGTCGCGTGAACGCCGCCGTTGTTCTTCAGGCCTCGGGGCCCAACGCGCTGGGCATCGTCCGCTCACTGGGTCGGATGGGGGTCGAGGTGATCGCCACCGATCACGGCTCCACGGCGCTCGCGATGTCGTCCCGCTACGCCCGCGGCGCGGTGATCCCCGACCCGCTCGCCGACCCCGGCGCGTTCGTCGATGGCCTGCTCGCCCTTGGCCGCCGGCACCGCGCACGGCCGGTGCTGTTCGCCACCCACGACGAGGCGCTCGCGGCGATCGGGCCACGCGAGGCCGAGATCGACGAGGTCTTTCTGCGCCCGTGGAACGACTGGGCTCAGATGCAGGTCACGATGGACAAAAGCGGCCAGCACGCAGCGGCCCGGAAGATCGGCTTCCCGATACCCGCAACCGTCGTACCCGGCGCAGACGATGATCCTGTGGCCGCAGCTGAGGCCGCCGGCCTGCGCTACCCGGTGATTCTCAAACCCGAATACTCGCCCGAGTTCCGTCGAGTCTTTCGGGCGCAGGTGCTGGAGGCCGAGAGGCCCGCGGCCCTGCGCGAGGCGTGGGGCAGGGCAGCCCGGTACGGCCCCCAGATCCAGGAGGTCATCCCGGGAGACGACGACCAGTTCTGGACGCTCGGCAGCTACCGCGACCGCACCGGCCGGCCCGTGGCGTCGTTCACCGGACGCAAGCTGCGCCAATGGCCCCCGCATTTCGGCACCGCCCGCGCAGCCGAGGCGCAGTGGGATCCGGCCCTTGCGGAGCGCTGCCACCGCCTTCTCGACGCGCTCGACTTCCATGGCATCTCGCAGGTCGAGGTCAAGCGCGATGCCCGGGATGGCCGCGACTACCTGATCGAGGTGAACCCTCGGTCGTGGCTGTGGATATCGCTCGCCACGGCCTGCGGGGTGAACATCCCGTACGCCTGTTACCGCGATGCGATCGGCAGCCCAATTGCGTTTCCCCCGGGGCATCGCGGTGGGAAACGGTGGACGCTCATCACCCGTCACGCCGTCGCGACGGCCCGAGAGGTGCGGGCCCGCCGCTGGAGCTCCCGCGCGGCACTCGGCTCGGTACGGCCGCCGATCATCGACGCGGTGCTCGACCCGCGCGATCCGCGCCCGAGCATCCAGCACCTGACCCGCATGGTGCGCCGACGTGGATAGGCCCCTGCGAATGGCGATCGTCGACTGTCGGACTGATTTCGTGCCGCGGGCACGGTGGGTGCTGGAGACGTTCGCCGAGGCCCTTGAGCGGACACCCGAGATCACGGTCGGGCCGCTGGACGCGGTCGATCTGGTCTACGGGCCCGAGCGGCCCGAGACGGGCATCTGGATTCCCGCTCAAATCGACGCGCAGGAGTTCTTCGAGCGCCGCAATCCGTTTCCGACGCAGGCCGTCTACCGCGCCGGGAACCTCAGCCTCCTGTTCCCGCCGAACGAGCCGAACGCGGCGATCCCGGGCGACGTCGTGGCAAGCGCGTTCTACCTTCTGGCCCGTTGGGATGAGCTGTGCGTGAGCGACCGCGATCGGTTTGACCGTCTGCCGCTGGAGGCCTCGTGCTTCGGCCAGATCGCCGGGCTCGACCTGGAGGAGCCGGCCGTCGAGGGGTACATCGCGGCCCTGCGCGGGGCGCTCGGGATGCCCGCACCGCAAAGCTGGACCGTCTACCTGACGCACGACATCGACCGGCTGCGGCGGCGAACCGCCAAAGGCATTCTCGGAATGCTGCGCCGTCGCGGGCCGCGCGCGCTGGCATCGCTCATCGGCCGCGACCCGTGGAACAACGTCCCCGATCTGCTGTGGACGACCTCCCGGCGCGGCCTGGCGAGCACCGTCTACCTGATCGGCCGCAACCTGCAGCCGCTCGATGGCACCCCCGCCCGCCACTACGACCGCCACCGGGCCAGGTTGGCGCGCGCGGTGCGCGCCTCGGGCAGCGAGGTCGGCCTGCATGCCTCGTTCACCGCCTCAGAATCGAGCGACGAACTCCAGACCGAGTGGACGGGCTTCCGGGCCGAGGTCGGTGAGCCGATGACCGGCGTGCGCTACCACTACCTGCGCTTTCGCTATCACGAGACGGTGCGGTGGCTCGAGAACGCCGGGGTCACCTACGACGCCAGCCTCGGAGCGTCCGAGGCCCCCGGCTTTGTCTGCGGAATCGCCCGCCCCTTCCGCCCGTACCTGATCGGCGACGAGCGCCCGGCCCGCCTGCAACTAGTGCCGCTGGCGGTGATGGATACCGCCCTTCACTCGCGCCTTGGGCTCGATGCCGACGCCGCCCGCGAGCGGGCGCTGTCGGTGCTCGACGCCGTGCGCCGCGCCGGCGGGGCCGCGTGCCTCTTGTGGCACAACACCTACCTGGCCGACGATCGTGCTCCGGGCTACGGGAATCTCTGGGAGGAACTTCTCGACGGGCTCACCGCACGGGGGGCGACCCTTGGCCCGGTCAGCCCACCGCCGGCGCCGGTGTCGGCCGAGCGCCGACCGCTGCGGGTCGTCCACCTCACGAGCGTGCACCGACCACGGGACGTGCGGATCTTCCATAAGGAGGCCACCGCCGTCGCCCGGGCCGGGGGGCAGGCCGGTGTCTTCGGCCTCGTGACACCCGCCCATCGTGCCCAGCGGCTTTTCGCCGGGTGGCGCCTCATGCGCAACGCCGCCGAGCTGCCGGCCGACGTCTACCACGTCCACGATCCGGAGCTTCTTCCGGGCGCCCTGCGGCTGGCCCGGCGCACGGGCACCCCCGTCGTCTACGACGTCCACGAGTATCTCGGTCAGACGACCCGCACCAAGCGGTGGCTGCCCGGCCCGGTGCGCGCACCGCTGGCGTGGGCGGCGGAACGTGTCGAGGCGGCGTTCGCCGCCCGGCTCGACGGGGTGATCGCCGTGAATGCCGATCTCGCGGCCCGGTTCGCCGTCGCCGGTGCCGCACCCGTGGCGTCGGTGACCAACGCCCCCTGGAGCGACGCCTTCGGCGAAGTCGTTGATCCCGAGGGTCCGATCGTGCTCTACGTCGGCGGGCTCGGGCCCCTGCGCGGCCTCGAGGTGATGCGCGCAGCGTTCCCCTTTGTCACGCACCCCGGAGCCCGGCTCCTCCTCGCCGGGCCAGGGGAACCGGGCGAGTTGACGGGCGCCGTCGAGCATCTGGGCGCCGTCGACCACAGCGCCGTCCCCGCCCTCCTGCGTCGGGCCGCCATTGCGTGGATTCCCCTGCAAATGCACGGCAACTATGCCCGTGCGGTGCCGACGAAGCTCACCGAGGCCATGGCCGCGGGGCGGCCGGTGGTCGCCAGCGACATGGGCCGGATGGCCGCCATCGTCCGCGCCGCCGGATGTGGAATTCTCGTGGCGCCCGACGACCCGCGGGCGCATGCCGCGGCCATCGACGCGCTCCTCGACGACCCCGATCGCGCCCGCCAGATGGGTGCCGCCGGGCGCGCGGCATTCCTCGACGGCCTCGCCTTCGACACCCAGGCCACGCGCCTCAACCGCTTCTACGACGAGGTGACCGGAGCATGAGCAGGGTCCTCTACGTCTCCCAGTACTTCGTCAGTGCCGATCAACCCGGCGGGGTTCGCCACTGGCAGCACACGCGGGCCCTGGCGCGGGCGGGCCACGACGTCGGGGTCGTCACCAGCTACGTCCAGCACAAAGAACGGACGATCCCCGAACGCTACGCGGGCCGAAAGATCGTCCGTGGACAAGAGGATGGCCTCGACATCTGGAGGACGTACTCCACGCCCGGGTACGGCCGGGATCTACGTTCCCGGGTGGCGAACTACACGAGCTTTGCGTGGTGGGCGAGCCTCGCGATGCTCCGTGCGCCGCGGCCCGATGTGATCGTCGCGTCCAGCCCGTCGCTGCCCGCCGCGGCTGCTGCCGCGTTCGTCGCGCGGCGCCGCAAAGCCCGCTTCGTGATGGAGGTCCGCGACCTGTGGCCGGACTCGGCGATCGAGATGGGGCTTGTGAAAAACACGACAACGATCGCGATCGCCCGAAGGCTCGAGCGGTACTGCTACCGCCGGGCCGACCGGTTGATCGCCCTCACCGGAGGGATCCGCGACGGCATCCTCGCCCAGGGAATTCCCGCGGCGAAGGTCACGCTGATCACCAACGGCATCGACCTGGAGATCGGCGGTGACATTGCCCCGGCCACCCCGCCCGGCGTCGCTCACGATGCCTTCGTCGCGATGTACGTCGGCGCGCACGGCACCTACAGTTCGCTCGACACGGTGCTCGACGCCGCCACGCTCCTCGAGGGCCGCGACGACATTCGCGTCGTGCTGGTGGGTGGCGGCGACCAGAAGCCCGCCCTCCTTGACCGCGCGGCCACCCTGGGCCTTCGCAACGTCGTCTTCGTCGACTCGGTGCCCAAACGCGACGTGCCGTCGTGGCTCGCCCGGGCCGATGTGTGTTTGTTGCCGTACCAAGACCGCGCCCTGTTCGCCGGGGCGCTTCCGAACAAGGTGTTCGACTATCTGGGTGCGGCGAAGCCGATCATCGCCGCCGCTCCCGACGGGGAGCTCACCAACCTCGTGCGCGCCGCCGACTGCGGGCGGTGCGTACCCCCGGAGAACGCCACCGCGCTGGCGCAGGCCATCACCGCGGCGGCCGACGACCGCGATGCCGGTCGCGAGATGGGCGCGCGTGGACGCGAGGTCGCACTCGATAAGTACGACCGGCGGGCCCTCGCCGCTCGCTTTGTCGGCGTCGTGGAGTCGGTGGCGTGACAACGCCCATCGCGCCGGTCGGTGGCCGCACCAAGCGGGCGTTCGACCTGGCCATCACGGTCCCGACTCTGGTTGTCTTGAGCCCCATACTCGTCGGTCTCGCCCTTTGGATTCGGCGTGATTCTCCCGGGCCGGCCCTGTTTCGCCAAACGCGCATCGGCTACGCGGGCAAGCCCTTTCGCGTGTTCAAGTTCCGCTCGATGATCGTCGACGCCGAATCCCAAGGCGCCGGGCTGCGCGTGACCTCGGGAGACGATCGCATTACCGCCAGCGGCCGGGTGTTGCGCCGACTGTCACTCGACGAGCTTCCCCAGCTCATCAACGTGGCGCTCGGCGACATGAGCCTGGTCGGCCCGCGACCGACCGTCCCGGCCCAAGTCGAGCGGTACAGCGAACACCAGCGCCGCCGCCTACTCGCCCGGCCGGGCCTCACGGGCCTCGCCCAAGTGCGGGGGCGCAACGCCATCCCCTGGTCGCAACGGATCGAGATCGACGTCGAGTACGTCGACCGGTGGAGCCTTCGCCGCGATCTGGGCATCCTCGCCCGCACCGTCATGGTCGTGCTCGGGCGCGGACAGACCTACGACGACCAGGCTCCCGTTTTCGATCTCCCGGCAAAGGACACCGATGACTGAGGTGAACGTTCTTCTGACCTGCGCAGGTCAGCGTGTCGACATCGTGCGCGCGTTCCAAGCGGTTCTCGACGCCGGTCCGCATTCGGGGGGCGTGTTCGTCAACGACACCGATCCCCTGTCGCCGGCTCTTTTTGCCGCCGACGAGGTTCTGGACCTGCCGCGCGTCGACGACCCCAACTACGGGGCGGCGATCGCCAACGCATGCGAGGCACGTGGGATTCGCGCGGTGCTGCCGCTCACCGACCTCGATCCGGTGATCCTCGCCGCGGCCGCCCCGGGAATCCGCGCCACCGGTGCCGAGGTGTTCTTGCCCACCCCCGAGGTGGCCCGCGGCTGTCGAGACAAGTGGGACTGCCACCAGATGCTCACCGCCGCCGGGCTGCCGTCGCCGCCGACATGGCTCCCCGATGAGGTCGATTTCACCACCCTGCCGTACCCGGTGATGACCAAGGCCCGGATCGGCTTCGCGGGTCGGGGCATCCATCGCTGCACGAACGCTGACGAGCTGGCGTTCTTCCTCGAGTACTCACCGCTCGACAGCGTTATCCAGGCGTGCCTCGAGGGCGGCACGGAGTTCTCGATCGACTGCTTGGCGGATCTCTCGGGCCGGCCGATCGGGGCCGTGCCCCGGGCGATGCTGCAGAGCAAGGGCGGCGAGCAGATCAAGGGTGAAACGCTTGATGACCCGCAGCTCGTCGACCTGGCAGTGCAGGTGATCGATGGGCTCGGTTTGGTCGGCCCGTGCACCGTGCAGTGCTTTCGCGATGGCGACACGATTCTCGGGGTCACCGACATCAACACGCGCTTCGGTGGCGGGTTCCCGCTGCCCCAGGCGGCCGGGGCCGGATACCCGGCGAAGATCGTCGCCATGGCCGCCGGGGAACGGCTGGAACCGACCCTCGGCGAGCACCGCGCGGGTATCGTCATGACACGCTTTCTCGACCAGACGCTGCTGCTGCGCGGGCCCGGCGGGCTCGCCGCCCTGCGCGACGGCAGCTAGAGTCGGCCGCCGTGGACCGGGAAATCACACTTCGCGAGTACGGCCGGGTGCTGTGGAGCGGCCGCTGGCTGATCCTCGCGTGCGCCCTGGCGGCCGTCGTCGTCGGCCTTCTGGTCACGGTGGCTCGCCCGGTGACGTACACGGCCACCGCGCGGGTTTTCCTGGGTCAGCCGACGACTCCGTCGGGCATTCCCGTTTCAACGCCGGCCACGAACCCGGTGACAGCACCTGGAGTTCTCGAGAGTGATCAGCTCGTGCGAAAGACGGCCGAAGCGCTGGGGCTCAAGGCGAGCCGCGTCCGCGATGCGGTGACGCTCACGGTGCCCCGGACCCCCGGTTCGTCGGGTAACCAGCCGACGGTCGCCACGATCACGGCAACGGTCAGCATGAGGAAGGACGCCGTCAACATCGCCAACGGCTACGCCGCCGAGGTTCTGGCGGCGGCCAACAGCAACTACACCGGCATCGCCGCGGTCTACCAGCGACGCGTCGACCGCCTGACAGGGCAGGTCGCCACGCTCGACAAACAGCGCCAGAACTACGATCGCCAACTGCTCGCCGCCGGCGGGAGCGCCCGGGAAACCTCTCTGGCATCGGTGCTGTTCTCGACAACACAGTTGCTGATCGAAGCGCAGAACGATCTCGACGACAACGAGGTCTTCCGCGACAAGGCAAAGGCGATCGAGGCCCCCTACCTGATCAGCGAAGCTGAGCGGGCGGCCTCCTCCGGCTCGGGCCCGAAGCGCCTCCAGACGGTCCTGCTTGCGCTCCTGCTCGGCCTGCTCATCGGGGCGCTTGCCACCTTCGTCTGGCGCGGAAGCCCAGCCGGGAGGGCCAGTGCCGCATAGGCCGGCACGGATCGTCGTCACCACGGTGACGGTCGGGCTGGCGTTCACGCTCGCGGCCTGCAGTGGCGGCTCCGACAGCGCCAAGAACACCGACACGACCTCCTCCGCGCCCGCGCCGTCCGGGGAGATTACCCTGAAGGTCGTTGACGGCGACACCGGAAGCCCGGTCTCCACCGCCACGGTGAAGGCTGTTGGCACGGGCACGGCAGTCCCGCTGAAAGCCGACGCCGACGGCACGGCCGCCGCGCCAAAGGGCACCGTGCGGATCCGGGCGACGGCGCCGGGCTACTCCCTCGGGACCGCCAGGATCGTGGGCAGCCCGACGACGGTGCGCATCTATAACCAGAGCACCCAAAGCCCGCAGTACGGCGGCGGCCCCGCGCGCACGCGGTACGTGCCGGCCGTGACGGTCGGCGCCCCGAAGGGCAAACCGGCATGGACCTTTGACGCCAAACGGCTGATCGAGTTCCCGCCGTCGATCAGCAACGGGGTCGCCGTCGTCGGCACCAACGCGGGACGCGTCTACGGTCTCGATGCCGCGACCGGTGCGCTGCGCTGGACGCGCAAGACCAGGAGCTACATCGCCGCCACCCCCGCCATCGCCGGCCGACGGGCGTACGTCGCCTCGATGGACGGGACGCTCACGGCGTTCTCCGCCGCCAGTGGGCGACGGATCTTCCAGTTCTCCACCGCCGGCTCACCGATCGAGAGTTCGCCGCTGGTCGTCGACGACGCGGCGTACTTCGGCACATGGAGCGGTGGCCTCTACGCGCTGAACCTGCGCACCGGAAAACAGCGCTGGCGTTTCCAGGCCGCGGACGACATCAAGGGCTCGGCCGCCCAGTCGGGCAACAACATCGTGGTCGGTGACTACTCGGGCAACGTCTATGCCCTGAACGCGAAGAACGGCGCTCAGGTGTGGCGCTACTCGGGTGGAGTCAAGTTCTACGGAGGTCCGGGAATCAGCGACGGCAAGGCCGTGATCGGTGACGTTGGTGGCTCTGTGATCTGTCTCGACGTCGCAACCGGTCGTGAGTTGTGGAGGCACTCGACGGGCGGCGCCTACGTGTACTCGAGCCCGGCGATCGCCGATGGGACGGTGTTCATCGGTTCGTACAGCGGCACTTTCCAGGCCCTCGACCTCAGCTCGGGTGCGGTGAAGTGGTCGTTCAACGCCGGTGGCCGCATTTCCGGATCCGCCACGGTGGTTGGCGATCTCGTCTACACCTCGGTGCTTGCACGCAAGGGTGAGCCCAAGCACACCTTCGGGCTCGACGTGAAGACCGGCGCGGTGCGATTCCAGAGCGACGACGGGCGTTACTCGCCGGCGGTCGGCGCGGGCGACACCCTGTACCTGGTGGGCACGCGCACCCTCTACGCGTTTCCCGCCCCGCGGTAGACGCGGCACCCGGCTCGTGACGGAATGCGCCGTCGGAGATCGGGTCCGGTTGGTGGTACTCGGGGATGGGTTCTTTACCGACATGGATGACGACGTCATCGCGCGGAGCTCGTGTTCGTGAGGTCGCGCGACCGATACCTTCCGCACACGATCCGGATCGACCCGAACAGGCTCGCGAGGGTCGCAACGTGATCTTCTCCCGCGGCCGGGTCGTCGCCGGCGTTGCCGCGGTGATCGTGGGTCTCGGTGGTGTCGTCGGGCTGGGCCTGGTGCGCGGATGGTTCGACGAGGGGAGCCGCGAAGGCAGCACCCAAGGTTTCGATCCCACGGCCGAACCACGCACACCCGCCAATCTCAGTACCTGGCCCGAATACGGGCTCAACAGCCAACGCACCCGTGCGAACACCACCCTCGCGAACCTACGGCCACCGTTTCGTGAGGCCTGGACGTTCGACGCCGGATCACTCGTGGAGTTCCCACCGGTCATCGGACGCGGGCGGATCGTCCTCGGCACCAACGCGGGGCGCGCCATCGGCCTCGATCAGCGCACCGGCCGTCGCGTCTGGTCGCGGCGGCTTGTCGGGCAGGTCGCCTCATCGCCGGCCCTTGCGGGCGAGGTTGCACTTTTCACCACCACCCGCGGCCGCCTCATCGCGTTGGACATCCGCACCGGAGCACCCCGCGGAAGCTTCGACCTCGGAGCACCGAGCGAAAGCTCTCCGCTGGTCGTCGACGACTCGGTCTATGTCGGAACTCTCGACGGCCGCGTCCTGCGCATCTCCCTCGGTACAGAGTGCATAACCGGTGCCAGACACCGTTTATGCGCCCGGGTCATCTGGACCGCGCGCGCCGGGGGTGCCGTTAAAGCGAGCCTGGCGGCTGATGGCGACCGGGTGATCGTCGGAGACTACGCCGGAAAGGTCACGGCGTTCGCTCGCGGCGACGGGCGCGTCGTGTGGCAGACGACCTCACCGGGGCCGCGCCTACGCGGAGCAGGCCGCTTCTACGCCGGCCCGAGCATCGCGTACGGACGGGTCTATCTCGGCAACGTCAACGGGTTCATGCTCGCGCTCGAAGCTGCTACCGGCCGCGTCGCATGGGTCCGAGTGACCGACGATTTCATCTATTCCAGCGCCGCGGTCGCGAACCAAACCGTCTACGTCGGAAGCTACGACCAGCACCTGTACGCGCTGGATGCCGTGACCGGCCGAGTCACGTGGAGATTCGATGCGGGGGAACGGATCTCCGGATCACCGTCGGTGATCGGTGATCTGGTGTGGTTCTCGACGCTGGCCCGTGAATCCCGGGATGGCGTGACCATCGCGCTCGACACGCGTACCGGCCGCGAGGTCACGCGAATCCGCGACGGACGCTACACCCCCGCCGTCGCGGTCACGGATCTGCTCGTGGTCACGGGCGTGCGCACCCTCTACGGGCTCGAAGCGAAGGCCGCCCCGTGAGTGTCGCTCGGCTCGCCCGTGCGGCAACCCTGGTCGCCCTCTTTGGCATCATCTCGAGGTTCCTCGGCTTCGCGCGCGAGATTGTCCTTGCAAGCGTTTACGGGACCACCGGCCTGACCGATGCGTTCGTCAGCGCACTGTTCGTCGTCAACGCAATCGCGGCGATCCTGCTCTACACGCTCGTGACCCTGGTGATCCCCGTGTTCAGCGAGGAACGTGAGCGCGCCGGCGAGGCGAGCGCGTGGCGGCTGGTGGCCACGATTGCCGGCTGGGCCGGGGTCGTGCTGATCGGGCTTTCCGCCTTCGCTGCCGTGTTTCCCGAGGCCCTCGCCGCGCCATTCCAGTTCGATGCGGACCGGGCGGCAACAGCAGAGATGCTGATCCGCATCATGGCCCCGGCGCTGGCCCTGCAGGGCTTCTCGGCGATCTTTACGGCCCTCCTGCAGGTCCACGGGCATTTCGGTGTTCCCGCCGCTGTGGGGGTGGCGTTCAACCTCGGGATCATCATCGGGGTCGTCATCGGGCAGGGCTCGATCGGCATCGAGGCCGCCGGGTGGGGCGTATCGGTCGGCGCGCTGTTTCAGGTGCTACTCCAGCTTCCCCAGTTCACGCAGCTCGTCCGCGGCCAGCGGATCCGTCCATCGCTGCAGCACCCCCGGCTCGGGACGGTTGGGGCTCTGGCGCTGCCCGTGATGGGCGCGTCGATGTTGCAGCAGGTCAACAACTTCACCGACAAGCTGTTCGCCGGAACCCTCGACCCCGGACGGGTTGCCGCGCTCAACTTCGCGAACAGCCTCGGCTCGGCTCCGCGCACCGCGCTGCTGATACCGCTGATGGTTCCCCTCTTTCCCCTGGTGGCGGGCCTCGTCGCCGAGAAGCGTGACGCCGACGCCCTGTCGGCCGTACACCGGGTCGCGGGGCTCCTTGGACTCGTCGCAGTTCCGGTCACGCTGTTCGTCGCCCTCTACAGTCGGGAGATCGCGCAGCTGGCCTACGGGCGCAACAGATGCGACGCGGAGTGCGTGAGACTCATCGGGGGGCCGCTCACCTGGTACGGCGTGGCGATCTGGGCGAACTTCATGGGGGTGTTCCTCAACCGAACCCTGTCGGCGGCCAACCAGCAACGCCGGATTCTGCTGGCGACGATCGTGACGGTCGTCGTGACGATCGCGCTCGATATCGCCCTGCTCGGGCCGATGGGCCATGCCGGCCTCGCGCTCGCCTCCGCCATCGCGGTGTACCTGAACGTCGGTCAGTACCTCATCTACCTGCGCCGCCGGTTTCCCACTCTCGGGGTGCGAACGCTCGCTCAACGCCAGCTGCGACTCGCGGCATGCGGCGCGGTCGCCGTCCTCGCGATTCTCGGCGCCGATCAGTTCTTGCCCACCGACAACCAGGCCTCCTGGCACCTTGCCGAATTCCTTCTCATCAAGGCCGCCATCGGCGCCGCGGTCTATCTCGCCGCGATTCGCCTCGTCGCGCCCCGAGAGCTCGCGGAAGCCCGAAACGCCCTCGGGGCGTTGGTCCGGCGGCGGCGGCCCGCATGAGGCGGGTAGCCTTGCCGAGCCCGTGGGTCGGCTGCGCAGGGCTCGTTCTTGGCGGCCTGACGCTGAGACTCTGGGCCTTCGGCGGCGTGTCGTTTGCCTACGGATCCGACGATGCCCGCTACGTCCTGGTCGCCCAGAACCTCGCTCACGGCTACCTGCCCTCGGGCGAGAGCGAGTGGTTTGGCGCACGGGCCGCGTTCCTGTGGCCGGTCGCTCTGTGTTTTCGCGTATTCGGGGCGAGTGACTTTGCGGCCGTCGCCTGGCCGTTGGTGATGTCGCTGGTCGCCGTCGTGGTGGCGTACCTGATCGGCCGCGAGCTCGCTCCGACTCCCATCGTGGGGTTCATCGCCGCGGGGCTGGTCGCCGCCGCTCCACTCGAGGCGCTGATGGCCACACGCTTGCGCCCCGATGCCGTGATGCCCGCCCTGGTTGGCTTTGCCGTCTGGGCGGCTCTGCGCGCGTCGCGCGCATCGAGCCGCCAGATACTCGGGTGGGCACTTGGCGCCGGCCTGCTGCTTGGGCTCGGCTGGGCGGCGCGCGAGAGCGCGCTCGTCATGGCGCCGATCGTGATCTACGCCGGGTGGCGAGCCGGGTGGCGGGCCATCGGCGTCGGAGCGCTCGGGGCCCTGGCGGTACCCGCGGCCCTTGCGGCGACGTGGCGGGTCTTCGGACGAGATGCCCTCGAGCCGTTGACCGCAACCGCGGGAGCGTCGCAGCTGCAGACCCCATGGAGCCGCTGGTCATGGGATTCCAGCTACGCCCACTACCTGCTCGACGGCGCCTTGCAACCGACGCGGCTGGTCTTCCTGCTGGTGCCGGTGCTGCTCGTCGCCATCGCGATCGTCGCGCGTCATCGCCCGCCGAACGCCCTGTTCATTGGAGCATGGCTCGCGTGGGCGGCGTTCTACCTTGAAATCGGCACGCTGCCCAACCTCGGTAAGTCACCCCGGTTCCTCACGCTCTGTTCGATTCCCGCCGCCCTGTTGGTCGCGCTGGCCGCCGCCCGCATGTCGCCGTGGCTCGGTGCTGCACTCGTCGCCGCCGTCGCCGTGATCGCCGTTGCCGCCCTGCGCCCGTTGCCCATCGCCGAGGCCCGCGACGATGACGTTGTGCTTCTCAACCGCGTGGTCGCCAGAATGCGCACGTTGCCCCCGGCTCCCGTGATCAGCCCGAACTACGTCTGGTGGGGCAAGCTGAACGCGTACCTGTCGACCTCTCGCCTGGCGGTTCCGCGTGTTCGTGATCCCCAGTTCCTCGATGCGCGGGAGCGTCGCGGCCTTCGCCGCCTCGAGCCGCTGCCGCAGATCGCCGACTACCGGGGCGGCTACGTGGTGACCGGGCCGAGCACGAAGCGGCGCGGATGGCCGACCAACTGGGGCATCGCGCGTCGACAGTTCTCACGCCAGATCCCGTGGTCGCAGCTCGTGGTCGTGGCACGTGTGGACGACGCGGTGATCTACCGGTGGCCCGCCGGGTGAGGTTGGTGGTCGTCATTCCGGCGCGCGACGAGCAGACGACCGTCGGTGCCGTGGTGCGTGAGGTTCGCGCGGCCCTGCCCGACGCGCCGGTCGTCGTGGTCGATGATGCCTCGCGCGACGACACCGCGGCCCGTGCCGAGCAGGCCGGGGCGCAGGTCACCCGGCTCGTCCGCCACCACGGCTACTCGGGCGCATTGATCGCGGGCTACCGGGCCGCGCTGCTCATGCGGCCGACGGCGATCGCCCAGCTCGACGCCGACGGCCAGCACGACCCGGCCGATCTGCCTCGCCTCGTGGCCGCCGGCACCGACCTCGACCTGGTGATCGGCTCCCGTTTTCTCGCCGCCGGCTCGTACCGGGTGCCGCCCGCACGCCGGGCGGCGATCCAGGCGTGCCGGTGGATGGGCACCCTCGCCGGGGGCCCCGACCTCACCGACCCGACATCCGGTTTTCGGGTTCTCCGCGCACAGATTGCCGCAGATCTCGTGGCCGCCGGGTTTCCCCGAGGGCTGACCGAGACAAGCCTGCTGGTCGAGCTGGTCCGCAGGGGTGCCCGCGTCGGCGAGGTCCCCGTGCACATGCGCGCCTCACGAGGGCGGTCGATGCACGACGGCCTGGCCGGCGGGGTGCGGTTCATCCGGATCTCCTTGGCCATGGCCGAGCTGGCAGCACGCAGTGCCTCCCGTTAGCCCCCGCGGCCCGGCGGTCGAGGCGCGTGGCCTGACGAAGGCCTACGGCGCCCGTCGCGCCGTCGACGCGATCGATGTCACGATCGGCGTCGAGTGCTTCGGCTTCCTCGGCCCGAACGGGGCGGGCAAGACCACGACCATGCGGATGCTCTCGTGCCTGGCACCACGTGATTCGGGGACGCTGCGGGTCCTCGGTCTCGACCCCGATCGGGAACCGCGGGCACTCAAGGCGCGGATCGGTGTCGTGGCCCAAGAAACCACACTCGATCTCGAGCTCACGGTGCGCGAGAACCTCCTCGTCTTCGCCCGCTACTTCGACATCCCCCGCGCCGAGGCCCGTCGGCGCGCCGACGAACTCCTCGAGCTGGTCGCCTTGACCGACCGCGCTGACGAGGCCGTCGAGCGCCTCTCCGGGGGCATGAAGCGGCGGCTGCAGATCGCGAGGGCCCTCGTGAACCGACCGGATCTCGTGCTGCTCGACGAACCGACCACAGGCCTTGACCCCCAGGCGCGGCACGTCGTCTGGGAGCGCCTTCGCACTCTGCGTCGCGAAGGGGTGGCTCTGGTCGTCACCACCCACTACATGGACGAGGCCGAGCAGCTCTGCGATCGATTGGTGATCATGGACGGAGGACGAATCGTCCGCGAGGGGACACCCTCCGAGCTGGTGCGTCGGGAGGTCGGGCCCGAGGTTCTGGAGCTGCGTTTCTCGGGAGAGGCATCGGCGCGGCTCATCGCGGGCGTCGTGGGCGCCTCAGCAGTGCTGCATCCCGAGAGCGATCTGGTTCTGCTCTACACCGACGACGCCGAGGCCCTTCATGGACGTCTGCGCGCCGAGGGTCTGCGGGCCGAGCTGCAGGCGATACGCAGGGCGACACTCGAAGACGTCTTTCTTCGCCTGACCGGCCGACACCTGCGTGAAGACGACGGCGGTGAGAGGAAGAACACACCGCGGGCGACGATCACCGCCGAGCCGTCCATGCCCGACCCGAACCCCCGAAACAGTTGATGGTCATCAGGGGATGCGGGGTGCGCGGGCGAGACGGGCAAGCGCCGCCATATCGGGGTCAAGGCCGGCGACGGTCGCCACGTCGCTGCACGCAACGTGGACGCAGGCGGTGCCGTTGTCGTACACCTCGACGGGCAGCTCGGAGACGGCGAGACCAGGCGCAGCCAGGACCGACGTGCCAAACGCTGGCGCAACGCCTGCGACACGGCATGGCCAGCGCTGAAGACGGCCAGCTGGTTCCCCGCGGGCACACGGTCGGTGAAGACGTCGAGCACCACATAGGGATACTCGATCAGCTGCCCTCCTTCGTGGAGGAGTCGTCGTCGGGCGTCCAGCCCTCGGCCTGCCAGACCGGCGGGCGCCCGAAGATCGACGACAGCCAGACCCCTAGCGCATAGAGGACGAACTGGGGAACCATCAGCAGGAACATGCTCAGCGGGTCGCCCCCCGGCAGGACCGCGGCGATCGCGGCGATCGCGACGATCGCGATCCGCCACTGCCTACGGTAGATCTGGGCCGTGACCAGACCCATACGTGCGAAGGCGACCATCGCGACCGGGACCTCGAACATCAGCCCCGACGCGAGCAGCAGGGTGGTGGCGAAGCCGAAGTACAGACCCGCCTGTACCTCGGTGGTAAACAGTTCGTCTCCGAAGCCGAGCAGGAACTGCAGCGCGACCGGCAAGACGACGAAGTAGCCGAAGGCCACTCCGCCGACGAAAAGGGACGACACCCCCGCGACGATCGCGAGCATCACGCGCTTACTCTGGTTGCCCACGGCCGGGATCACGAAAGCGTAGAGCTGGTAGAGCCAGACCGGCAGCGCCATCAGGATCGACGTCCACAGGCAAACCTTTAGAACGGTGAAGAACGGCTCGGTCGGCGAAAGGGTGATCGGCTTGTCCTGACCATCCGGAAGCGGCTCGAGAAGCAACTCGATGATGGCGTTGCGAAGGACCCACGCCACGCCGAAACCGACCACCAGAGCGAGGACGCTGATGATGATGCGCCGACGCAGCTCGTCGAGGTGTTCGACGACGGTCAGTTGGTCGTCAGCGGCAACCGTCCCGATGCCGAGCGAGCGAAGGACCCGCCGCACGGGTCGTGCTACCGCCCCGGCTGTTGGTCGCCCGGGACGACCACGCCCTCGAGGACCTCATCGTCGACAGACGGCTGTGGCGGCGCAGATGGTGTCGGCGATTCCGCGGCCACGGGGGCGTCGGCTGCGGGCGGGGTCGATCGGGACGGCGGAGCGTCGAGGTCGATGCTGCTTTTGAACTCGCGGATCCCCCGGCCGATGCTGCGCCCCATCTCGGGAAGGCGCTTGGGACCGAAGACGATCAGGGCGATCGCCAGGACGATGAGGATCTGTACGGGGGAGAAGTCGAACACAAGCAACCTCTTGCGTAGGGCATGACGCATCGCACAGTAGCGGCGGCACCCGCCAGGGGCCACCGCGCGGGGCGCGAGAGGCAGGCTGGTACGGTTGCCTGCGTGGCCACCGATCCGAACTCCGACTACGTCGTGCGTCAGATGCGCGACGCAATCCTCGATACCGACCTCGCGCTCGTGACGACCATCAACAAGCGCCTGGCGGCGGTCGCACGCCTGCGCGCCTACAAGCAGGAGCACGGCATCCCGTTCGTCGACCCGAGCCGCGAGCAGTGGATGCACACCTACCTGCAGGGCGCGAACCGCGGGCCGATCAGCGCCGACGGGCTACGCGAGCTGTACGAACACGTCCTCCAGCTGACCAAGAGCGAGACCCGAGAAGTCGACCCCGGCGCCTGACCTCTATGAGGCGAAATCCTCGGGGCTGACCTCGTCGAGGAACTCCTTGAATTTCTCGACGACCTCCTCGGTGTCTTCGACATCGTGATCGAACTCGATGCCGTTCTCATCGACCACCTTGTCGGCGGCGAAGATCGGGGCATTCGAGCGCACTGCAAGCGCCAGCGCGTCGCTCGGGCGTGAGTCGATCTCGATCTCGGCCTGCTGGGCGCGGACCGTGATCAGCGCGTAGAAGGTGTTGTCCTTGAGCTCGGTCACCGTGATCCGCGCGATCTCGGCGTTCAGGCCGCCGACCATCTCGTTGAGCAAATCGTGCGTCATGGGGCGCGGGGTTTCTGCGCCCTGCAGTTTCATGAGGATCGCGGCGGCCTCGCTGTGCCCGATCCAGATCGGTAGAAAACGGTTGCCCGTGGCCGTCTTCAACAGAACGATCGGCTGCTTGCCGACCATGTCGAAGCTCACTCCGTAGATGACCATCTCCTGCACGGCGCCTCGCTTTCGTCGCGATGGGTGGGCACCGGCTCCTGGTCGAGTCATCATAGTCGGGGGTGACACGGCATCGAGATACGTCGGTTGGGTGCTTTTCCTTGGTGGTCGAGGTGGCGATTGCTAGGCTGCCGAGCGCGTGTGATACGGGCGATTAGCTCAGTTGGTTAGAGCGCGTCTCTGATAAGGACGAGGTCCCTGGTTCGAATCCAGGATCGCCCACTCCCGTTCCCACCAGGGGGTTCCCGATGAGCACGACGGTGCGCACCATTCCCGCGGAGGCGCCGCGTGTGCGCCCCGGCGACGAGCCCCGCAAGCTCGGGCTGCTGATCGTTGACGACCATGCCATCGTGCGTGAAGGTCTGCGTCGCGTCGTCGGCCAACGCGACGACCTCGTGGTTGTGGGCGAGGCCTCCAGCGGCGAGGAGGCCATCGAACTGGTCGGTCGCCGCCGACCCGACATCGTCCTGATGGACGCCCGCATGCCCGGTATGGGCGGCGTCGAGGCCGCAACCCGGCTGTCGAACGAGTACCCGGATGTCCGTATCGTCATCTTTACCGCGCATTCTGAGCGCGACCTGCTGCTCGACGCCCGCGGTGGGGGCGCGCTCGGCTTTGTTCTCAAGGATTCCGAGAGCAGCACGCTGCTCGAGGCGATCCGCCAGGTCGCCAACGGCGAGCCCTACGTCGACTCGCGGCTCGAGCTCGACTTCCTGCGGCAGCTCGCCCGCCCTCGGGGCGGCAGCGTGCTGAGTGCCCGGGAGCGCGAGATCCTGCAGATGCTCGCCGATGGCCTCTCGAACCGCGAGGTCTCCGAGAAGCTGGTGGTGAGTGTCGAGACCGTCAAGACCCACGTGAAACACATCCTCTCCAAGCTCGAGGCCGAGCACCGCACCCAGGCCGTCGCAATCGGCATCCGTCAGTCGCTGATTCAGTAGGTCCGATGTCCACGCGCGCCGACCCCTCGGGCGTCGTCGCCGAGCTCGTTGCCTCGGTCGCCGACGGTCGGCTCGGAGATCCGCGTACGCCCAGCGAGGCCGCCCGCCGCCTGATGGAGGCGACCGCCTCGTCGGGCTCGGCGCTCTATGTCGTCGACGCGACGTCCGGGTCTTTTCACCGGCGCGACCACATTGGTTCGGGGGTCGGCCCGCACGGCGGAGCACCGCCGTCGGAGCTGTCTCCGGCCGACTATCCCGAGATCTGCGGTGCCCTTCAGGCGGGTGTGGCGATCGAGCCCGGCGTCGGCCCGCGCGAGGAACGGCGCGCCGTGCTCGCCGACGGAGCGGTGCTCGTGCCGTTGCGTGCCGGCGGGGAGACTGTCGGTGCCCTGGCCCTTTCGGACCCCACTCCGCAGGATCGCGACCTCATCAGCGTTGGCGCCAAGGTGCTGGCGCTGCTCGTGCGCAATGGTCAGCTCTTTTCGGGTCTCCAGGAACGCGCACGAGAGCTCGACCGACAGCTGCGCCAACTCACGGCCCTTTCGGAGGTTGCGCGGGCGGTGAGCGTGCCGATCGACGACCGGGATGTACCCCTGACCGTCGCGCGCCAGGCCCGACGGCTTGTGCTGGCTGAAGGCGCCGCGGTTCTGGCACGTGGGGCCAGCGGGCGGCTCGAGGTGATCGCGGTCGACGGGCGGGTGCTCGAGCACGCCGAGGGCGCTGCGGAGGCCGCCCTTGCCAGCAACACCGCGCAAATGCTTCCCGGGCCCACCATCGCTCTTCCCCTCGCGCACCCGGCCGACGCCGCGCTGATCGTGCGTCGATCCGGCACGCCGTTCGCTGATGACGACGTCGAGCGTCTCCAGGGCCTTGCCGAGCAGGCCGGCATCGCCTTGGCGAATGCACAGCTGCTCAGCGATCTCCAGTTTGAGCAGGGCCGCCGGCAGCGGGTGGCCGCGGCCTTGGTGCAGGCACAAGAGCAGGAACGTCGTCGCGTCGCGGAGGATCTTCACGACGGCCCGGTTCAGGAGCTGGCGGGCCTCGGCCTGCTGCTCGACGCGCTCGCCGAGGATCTACGGCGGCTGGGGTCTGACGCCGCACAGCCGGCAGCCGAGGCGGCACGCTCCTCCCGCGCGGCGGTCACGGGCCTTCGGCAGGCGATCTTCGACCTGCATCCGATGTCGCTGGAAGAGCTGGGGTTTGCGGCCGCGACGCGAACCGTGATGCAGCGGCTCACCTGGAGGGGCCTCGACACGACTCTGGAAGGGCTCGACTCGGCTGACCTTCTCTCGCCGACCCATCGTACGGTGGCGTTCAGGATCGTTCAGGAGGCGTTGGCCAACGTCGCCCGGCATGCCGGAGCCGGTCGCGTGGAGGTCACCGCCGGACGCGACGGAGATGGCATTTGGGTCGAAGTGCGTGACGACGGGATGGGGTTCGATCCGCGGGAGGTGGGCGGACGCATCGACAAGGGCCATCTGGGTCTTGCCGCCATGCGCGAGCGGGCAGAGTTGGCCGGGGGGGCCCTTCGCATCAGCTCATCGCCGGGTCGGGGTGCACGCGTGCGGGCGCGGTTCCCCATGCCGTCAGTCTTTGGCGACAATCCTGTCGAGGGCGGCCCTCAGGGCGTCGTCGTCGGCGAAACGTAGCTCGACCACCAGACCGCCCTTCGCCACACGGCGAAGTGCGACGGGCACATCAAAAGTGCCTGCAAAAGCGTCAATAGCGGCGTCCACCAGGGGGCCCCGCGGACGCTCTTTTCGTGATGTCGGCGTGGGAGTGGTCGCCCGCGCGTACCGCTCGGTAGTCCGCACCGAGAGCTCCTCAGATGCCGCCCGCTGCGCCAGGGCGCGGCGGGCGCGAGCGCCATCGACCATCAGGATCGCCCGGCCGTGCCCCTCCGACAGTGTCCCGCGCGAGATCAGCTCTTGAACATCGTCAGGCAGTTCGAGCAGGCGTACGAGGTTGGTGATCGCCGGGCGGCTACGTCCCAGGCCGGCGGCGACCTGCTGATGGGTCTGGCCGAAGTCTTCGATGAGGGTCGCGCAGGCACGGGCGACCTCGACCGGAGAGAGATCTTCGCGCACCATGTTCTCGACGAGGGCCATCTCGAGACGCTCGCGCTCGTCGGCGGTCCGCACAAGGGCCGGCAGGGTCACGAGGCCGGCCCGCTGGGC
>JANLSO010000165.1:0-31479 GCA_031362405.1 Thermoleophilia bacterium
CCGAGGGCCAGACGCAGGAAGACGACGCCTCGCCCGAGCCGCCGCCGGACAACCCTGCAAGCCGTCTGTGGACGCCCGGTAGTTGACCGACCGGGCCGAGATCGGCGTCATCGGGGGCTCCGGCTTCTACACGTTCCTCGAGGGTGTCGAGCGCGTGACGCTCGACACCCCGCACGGCCCCCCAAGCGCACCGATCTCGATCGCAACGGTGGGCGGGAGGCGGGTCGCCTTCCTGCCCCGTCACGGTGAGTCGCACGAGCTTCCGCCGCACTCCATCAACTACTGCGCGAACCTCTGGGCGCTCCATCATCTCGGCGTGCGGTGGGTCATCGCGCCCTGCGCGTCGGGGAGCCTGCAGCCGGGCGTGGCGATCGGTGACTTCGTCGTGTGCGACCAGTACGTCGACCGCACCAGCGGCCGTCGCGACACGTTCTTCGACGGCCCCGAGGTGGCGCACGTCAGCGCGGCCGACCCGTTCAGCCCCGTCCTTCGGGATTTACTCGTCGCGCGCTGCCGTGCGCGCGGAGTCACCGTTCACGAGCGGGGAACCGTCGTGGTGATCCAGGGCCCGCGCTTCTCCACCCGGGCCGAGAGTCGATGGTTCCAGCAGATGGGCTGGGATGTCATCAATATGACCGCCTACCCCGAGGCTCACCTGGCGCGCGAGCTCGGTCTGGCGTACGCCAACATCTCGCTGGTGACCGACTATGACGCGGGTCTCGAAGGCCTCGAAGGGGTGCCGGCTGTGAGCGCCGATGAGGTCGTTCGCGTGTTCAACGACAACAACGCGCGCCTACGCGATTTGCTGCTCGACGTGATCCCGCGCATCCCCTGCGAACTCGACCCGCACGCCGCTCGCGCGTTGGACGGCGCCCGACTTTAGGGGCGTCCGTTCCCGACGGCCGTCTGGGGCGTGTGGTAGAAACCGCGCCGGTCGTGGAGCTTGTCGTGGTTGTTACGTTCTGCGGCACGCTCGTGAACTCCCCGCCGGGGCGGCCGACCTCGCCCGGCTCAGAAATTCTGTCGAAAGGGACGCTCTTGGCCGACTTCCTGTCGGACAACACAATCTGGCTCGCGCTCGTATGTGGCGCGATTGCGGTGGCCTACGGAATCGGCCTGACCGCCTGGCTGCTCAAGCAGCCCGCGGGGAACGATCGTATGCAGGAGATCGGCAAGGCGATCCAAGAGGGCGCGCAGGCGTATCTCGCCCGGCAGTACATGATCATCTCCATCGTCGCGGCCGTTCTGTTTCTCGCGATCGGATTCCTCGGTTCGAGCGTCGACTCGGCGCTGTTGGGCTGGAAAGCCGCGATCGGCTTTCTGATCGGCGCCGTGGCGTCGTCGGCCGCCGGGTTCATCGGGATGAACGTGTCGGTGCGCAGCAACGTGCGGACCGCCGAGGCCGCTCGCGGGGGCCTCAAGCCCGCGCTTTCGATCGCGTTTAAAGGCGGCTCGGTCACCGGGCTGCTCGTCGTCGGTCTCGGACTGCTGTCGGTGAGCGGGTACTTCCTCGTTCTCGGTGGCGAGGTCGAGGATGTCCAGCCGCTGGTCGGCCTGGCCCTCGGCGGTTCGCTGATCTCGGTCTTTGCCCGTCTGGGTGGTGGCATCTTCACCAAGGGCGCCGACGTCGGCGCCGATCTGGTCGGCAAGGTCGAGGCCGGGATTCCTGAAGACGACCCGCGCAACCCGGCCGTCATCGCCGACAACGTCGGCGACAACGTCGGCGACTGCGCCGGTATGGCCGCCGACCTGTTCGAGACGTACGCGGTGACGACCGTCGCGGTGATGTTCCTCGGCTACCTGTTCTTCCAGACCGCCGGCGACTGGGCGCAACTCAACGCGGTCATCTATCCGCTGGCGCTGGGTGGAATCTCGATCCTCACCTCGATCGTCGGAATGTGGTTCGTTCGACTGCGCGGTGAGACGGGTTCGGTTACCGCCGCCCTCTACCAGGGCCTCGCGGTGGCGGCGGTCCTCTCGGCTCTCGGCTTCCTGCCGATCACCATGTGGCTCATGGACGGTGCCTCGGCGACCGTCGAGAACGGCCCGCTGGGCAGCTGGACCGACTACTACTGGTCAGCCCTGATCGGTCTTGGGGTCACCCTCGGTCTCGTCGCGATCACGGAGTACTTCACCGGCACCATTTGGCCGCCGGTCAAGGCGATCGCCAAGGCCTCGGAGACCGGCCATGGGACGAACATCATCTCCGGCCTCGCCGTCAGCCTGAAGGCGACGGCGGCTCCGGTCGTCGTGATCGTCGCCGGCATCGTCGGCAGCTACGAGCTGGGTGGGTATTACGGCATCGGCGTGGCCGTCATGGCGATGCTTTCGCTGACCGGCCTGGTCGTGGCGCTCGACGCCTTCGGCCCGATCACCGATAACGCCGGTGGTATCGCGGAGATGGCCGACATGCCCGAGAGCGTGCGCGCGGTGACCGATCCGCTCGACGCCGTCGGCAACACCACGAAAGCCGTCACCAAGGGCTACGCGATCGGCTCGGCCGGTCTGGCCGCCGTGATCCTGTTCGTCTCGTACTTCCAGGAGCTGAAAACCGGCATCCTGGCCGATGGCGGCGACTTCGCGTCGGTCAACTTCACCCTGTCGAACCCGTTCGTCGTGGTTGGTCTTCTGATCGGCGGCATGATGCCGTTCCTGTTTGCCGCCTTCTCGATGGAAGCGGTCGGTCGCGCGGGGAGCGCGGTCGTCGAAGAGGTGCGTCGCCAATTCCGGGAGAAGCCGGGAATCATGGAGGGCACCGAGAAACCCGACTACGCGCGATGCGTACGGCTTGTCACCGCGGCAGCTCAGAAGGAAATGCTGATCCCGGGTCTCATCCCGATCGTCATCCCGATCATTGTCGCGTTCATCTTTGGCGTGAACAACGGGCGCGAGATGTTGGGTGGCCTCCTTCTGGGAGTAATCGTCACCGGCCTGTTTGTGGCCATCTCGATGACCTCGGGTGGTGGCGCGTGGGACAACGCCAAGAAGTTGATCGAAGACGGCGCCCACGGTGGGAAGGGTTCGGAGGCCCACAAGGCCTCGATCACGGGTGACACGGTGGGTGACCCCTACAAGGACACCGCTGGCCCGGCGATCAACCCGATGATCAAGATCGCCAACGTCGTGGCCATCCTGCTGGTGCCTTTCCTGCACTAGCGGAGTCACCCTGCGGTCCCGGAGGCGACACTGCCTCCGGGACCGTGTGCAACAGCCGCCACCGCGGCGGCGCCGGCGCCCGGCGGCGATTAGAGGGGCAGTGTCCGCACGGTAACCTGCCCGTCGGACGCCTCTTCCATGGGCGTCCGATGCGGGCCGCCCGACATGCCGCGCCAAGGAGCGTTCTGATGACCGAAGCGACGAAGGGCAGCCGTTTGCCCCGAGGGCGCAATGCCGACCGCCCACGTGCCGATGAAAAGGTGCGTAAGCAAACCGGCGCCGACCTGCAGAACGGATGGCTCGGCCGACACGGGATGCTCACGCTGACCGACGACCGGCTCGTCTTCGTGCCGACGCTGCTCGACACGGCGCTGCGGGCGAAACGCCACGAGGTGATCCTCGACGCCGTCACCGTCGTGCAGCGCTGGCCCAATGACCCCGGCGATATTCCCCTGGGTGGTCGGCGACCGCGCATGCTGTTGCACACCCCCGGCTGCATCTACGAGTTCATGGTCGGCGACCTCGATGCGTGGCTCGACAGCCTCGAGAAGGTCTACGAGTTGCGCCAAAAGCGGGGCCTCGCGCACCATCCCCGATTCGACCGCGCCGCGAACGACAACCTGATGCTGGCCGAGGAGTAGCCGCCGGAGGATCTGCCTCAGCCGTGGGCCGCTGAGGTAAACTGCAGCAAATGTCCTTACCTTTCACGGGTTTTCGCTGGTGATCGCGATCACCGACAAGAGCCGGTCGGCTGTCTTGGCGCTCACCGAGCTTGCGTCTCGGGGCGATAGCGGCCCGGTGCCGATCCTCGAGGTGGCCGACCGGCGGGCGATTCCGCTACACCTGCTCGAGCAGCTGTTTGCGAGCCTGCGGCGCGCGGGGATCCTTCAGAGCCAGCGAGGTGTGAAGGGCGGCTACTCGTTTCGCCGGGCGCCGGCGGACGTCAGCCTGCTTGAGGTGGTCGAAACCGTCGAAGGCCGCCTCGGGCCGGCGCACGGAGAGGGTTCCTCCGGATGCGACGCGGTGTGGCGCGAGGCGCGCGACCGCGTGAGCGACCTGCTGAGGGAGATCACAATCGCCGACATCGTCGAGCGTGAAGAGCGGGCCCAAGAAGCCCCGATGTTTCACATCTGATCCGCGACACGATGAGGGAGAGCCTGAATTGATGGTGGTTTCTGACGCGCCGGCGCAGTACGACGTGGTGGGAATCGGCAACGCGATCGTCGACGTCCTCAGCCACTCCGACCACGCATTCCTCGACGCGCACGGCCTGCCCAAGGGCGGCATGACCCTCATCGACGCCGAGATGGCCGATCGCGTGTACGGCGCGATGGGGCCGGGGGTTGAGGTCAGCGGTGGCTCGGTCGCGAACACGATGGCCGCGCTCGCCATGCTGGGTGCACGCGCCGCGTACGTCGGCAAGGTTCGCGACGACGACTTCGGACGCGTCTTTCGGCATGACATCCGTGCGGCGGGAGTGGTGTTCGACTCGGCACCCGCCCCCGACGGGCCGCCGACCGCGCGCTGCCATGTGCTGGTCACGGCCGACGCGGAGCGCACGATGGCGACCCACCTCGGTGCCTGCCTGGACCTCGGCCCCGACGACATCGACCCCGAGCTGATCGCCGCCTCCCGGGTCAGCTACCTCGAGGGATACATTTGGGATCCCCCGCGGGCGAAAGACGCTCTGCGGATGGCAATCAGGGTCGCGAAGGAGAATTCTCGAACCGTGGCCCTCTCACTTTCGGACCCCTTTTGCGTCGATCGTCACCGCGACGAATGGCGTGATTTGGTCGAAGGGCCCGTCGACATCGTCTTCGCCAACGAAGATGAGATGCGTGCGCTGTACGAGGAGAACGATCTCGAGCGGGCCATTGCCCGGGTGCGCGGCCGCTGTCCGTTGGCGGTGGTCACACGCGGCGAGAAGGGAAGCCTTGTCGTGACGGCCGACGAGGTCCACGAGGTCCCCGCCCAGGCGGTCGAACGCCTCATCGACACGACCGGCGCGGGCGACATGTTTGCGGCCGGCTTCCTGTTCGGCTTGACCGAAGGTATGCCGTTGGCCGACTGTGCGCGTGCCGGCGCGGCGGCGGCGGCCGAGGTGATCTCTCACTTCGGAGCGCGTCCCGAGGCGGATCTGCGTGCGATCGTCGCGTCGGCGACCACCAAGGAGGCAAAAAGGTGAGTTCAGAAACACAGACCACGGGCGGCCTGCGGATCGCCGATTCAATCATCGATCTCATCGGCCACACGCCGCTGGTTCGTCTCAACCGGCTTTCGGAGGGCCTGGGCGCGACGATCCTCGGAAAGCTCGAGTCGATGAACCCCGCCGGCAGCGTCAAAGACCGCATCGGTCTCGCAATGGTCGAGAGCGCCGAGGCCGACGGGCGCCTCGTGCCCGGCACGAGCGTCATCGTCGAGCCGACGTCGGGGAACACCGGTATCGCGCTGGCGTTCGTCTGTGCGGCGAAGGGCTACCGCTGCATCCTGACGATGCCCGAGACGATGAGTATGGAGCGACGGGCGCTCCTGAAGGCCTACGGGGCGGAGCTGGTGCTCACCCCCGGCGCCGAGGGCATGCGCGGGGCGATCGCCCGTGCCGAGGAGATCGCCGCCCAGACTCCGAACAGTTACGTCCCCCAACAGTTCCAAAACCCGGCCAACCCCGAAGTGCACCGCCGCACCACGGCCGAGGAGATCTGGGCCGATACTGGTGGCGAGGTCGACATCCTGGTGGCCGGCGTGGGTACCGGCGGCAGCATCACCGGCGTCGGAGAGGTGCTGAAGGAGCGCCGCCCTGGGTTCCGATCAGTGGCGGTTGAGCCGGTCGAGTCACCGGTTCTGTCGGGAGGGCAGCCGGGACCCCACAAGATCCAGGGCATCGGGGCCGGGTTCGTCCCCGGCGTTCTGAACACGGGCGTCTACGACGAGGTGATCACCTGCGCCTCCGAGGATGCCTTTGCGACTGCCCGGCGCCTCGCCCGCGAGGAGGCGATCCTCGTCGGCATCTCCGCCGGCGCGAACGTTTGGGCCGCGATCGAGCTCGCGAAGCGGCCCGAGAACGCCGGCAAGGTGATCGTCACCTTCCTCTGCGACACCGGTGAGAGGTACCTGACAACACCTCTGTTCGGCGACGTCTAAGGCCGGCGAATCAGGAGCGTTCGCGCTCCCTTTCGGGCGAAGCCCAGGGCCCCGAGGAATGCGGGGCCCTGCGTGCCGTCTTCGACGAAGGCGAGCAGGTGCGTGCCGCGCTCATTACGCACCGTTTCGGCAAGGGCGTTGATGAGAAGCCGGCCGATCCCCGAGCGCCGGGCCTCCGGGACGACGCCGAACCAGTCGATCCACCCGTCGGGCATGTCGGCGTGGGCGAAGCCCAGGATGTGCTTCCCACGGTGGGCAACGACGAAGGCTCCCTGGCCTTCGCCCCACTGGTACGGCGATGGGCTGCCCAGTTCGGCGAAGGTGGACAGGCCTTCCATGGCTCGAGCCTCGACAACAGCGAAGTCGTCGGCCATTTCGTTGGTGTAGGCGACGAGCTCAACGCCGTCGACCGGGAAGGCGCGGGGCACGCCCTCGGCGTGGCGCGCGTAGATCGCGCCGTTGGCGTACGGGGCGAAACCACGGTCGACGAGCAGCTCGACAAGTGGGTCATCGGAGACGACTTCGACGTCCCAGGGCGGTTCGGGAAGCTGGGCGAGCATGGCGTCCAGAGCCGGACCATCAACTGCGCGCAACCCCTCGAGTCGCACCGCGATCGCCGTCGGCGACGGGCGCAGTCGGCATGACGCTCCGGCAGCGCGCACCGGGGGGCCGGTGCTCACGAGCACGCGGCTTTGAGGCGGATCGACATGGTCGCTGCAATACTAATCGGATGTCTGGAGGCCTTTTGCCACGCGTCGCCGCCACGTTCCGCCGCGATCTGCGCGCGGCCCGTGAACGTGACCCCGCCGCCCACTCGAACCTCGAGCTGCTTCTCTACCAAGGCCTGCATGCGATCTGGATGCACCGCGCCGCTCACGCGCTGTACCTGCGCGGCCTGCGGGTTCCGGCCCGGGCGGTCAGCCAGATCTCACGATTCCTCACGGGCATCGAGATCCACCCGGGCGCCCGGATCGGCCCGGGCGTCTTCATCGACCACGGCATGGGCGTGGTGATCGGCGAGACCGCCGAGATCGGCCGCGACGTCACGATCTACCAGGGCGTCACGCTTGGCGGGACGGGCAAGCAGGGTGGCAAACGCCACCCGACCGTCGGCGACCGGGTCATCGTCGGGACACACGCCCAGGTGCTCGGCCCGCTGATCGTCGGGGATGACGCCAAGATCGGCGCCGGCTCGATCGTGATCCACGACGTGCCGCCCCGCTCGACCGTCGTCGGAAACCCGGGGCGCCCCGTCATCGTCGACGGCCAGCGCGTCACGGCGCAGCCCGAGCTCGAACACACCCGCCTGCCCGACCCGGTGGCCGAGGCGATGCAATGCCTCGTCGAGCGGGTCGCCGAGTTGGAGGGGACGGTCGCCGCGCTGCGCGATGGGCGTGAACCTCCGCCCAAGGTCGAGCGCAACGGCGACTGCCTGCCCGACGCGACCCGCGACATCGCCGGCATCCTCGGCCTCAACCGCGGCGCGGGGATCTAGCCTCCGGGTACGTCGCGGGGCGGGGCGTTTGGCGGCGCAGCGATCGACGGCGTCGGCCGAAGAGGCCTCGACGGCCGGGGAGGGCGCGGGGGACCGCGTGGTGGCTCCGGGGCGATGGTGGCGGCGGAGGTTTCGGCGGGGTGGTCGCCAGCGGCGGCGGGGCGTCGCCGGTGCGCAGATGCGTCCGCGCCAGACCGCTCGGCGTGTTGCTGTTCTACATCGGGTCGGCGGCGGTCAGGCCACGGCTGACGTCGCGGGAATTGGTACGCGCCGCGCCCCCGTTGATCTCGCTGGTGACGGCCGGGCCGGTCGCGTCGATGCGCGCGCGCTGATCATCTGAGTACGGGCCGAATGCGTACGCCGGCGAGACGGCGAAGCAACCTTCGCCCAGGTTCTCCACGATGCAGATCCGTTGCGCTGCGCAGACGCGTATCCGGTAGCGGTGCCCGTTGTCGAGAGGGAAGCCGTGGTGGTGGGCGTCGAGGTGGCGTCCGCGCAGATTCCCCTGGGTAAGACCGTCGCAGAGATCTCGTCGCGACGGTATCCCGACTTTGCCGTGAAGGTCGCGGGCGTCCAGCCCAGCCTGAGGTCGCGGCCGGTGTCGAACTCGACTGGGCGGGTTGGACGCCGAGAACTCCCAGGAGTCACAGATCGCCGACTTCAGGGCCAGGTACCAGTACGGATTCGTGGCTCAGTGGCGCCGAAGGTCCACCACGCATCGGGTCGCCTTCGGCGGGCGCCGAACCGACGGGTCGTCTGCTCGGTCCACTAAGCTCCCGGGGTGTCCGACCTGCTCAACGACCTCAACCCGCCCCAGCGGGATGCGGTTCTGCACGGCGACGGACCCCTGCTCGTTCTTGCCGGGGCGGGGAGCGGCAAGACCCGGGTGCTGACCCATCGGATCGCTCATCTGATCGGTGAGCGCGACGTCCCGCCGTGGCAGATTCTCGCGATCACCTTCACCAACAAGGCCGCCGGCGAGATGCGCGAACGGCTCGCGTCGCTGGTCGGGCCGCCGGCGCGCGACATCTGGGCGAGCACGTTCCACTCGGCGTGCGTGCGCATCCTGCGGCGTGAGAGCGATGCCATCGGGTATCCCAAGAACTTCGTCATCTACGACGCCGACGATCAGGCGCGTTTGATGCGCGCGTGCTTCTCCGACGAGGAGATCGACCCCAAACGGTTCACCCCGCGGGGCGTGCTCGCGCGGATCTCCGACGCCAAGAACCGCCTGCTCGATCCCCAGGGTCTGGCGGAAGAGTCGGGGGCGTTCGGCGATGAGGTGATCGTCCGGCTGTACCAGCGGTACGCCGACCGTCTGCGGGCCAGCGGTGCGATGGACTTCGACGACCTGCTGGTGCTCGCGGTGCGCCTGCTGGAGAGCGACGCGGAGGTGCGGGCGCGCTATCAACAGCGCTTTCGCCACGTACTCGTCGACGAGTACCAAGACACCAATCACGCGCAGTACCGACTGGTGCGTGTACTCGGCGAGCCCCAGCGCAACGTCTGCGCCGTCGGAGACGACGACCAGGGCATCTATAGCTGGCGGGGCGCCGACGTCCGCAACATCCTCGACTTCGAGCGCGACTATCCCGACACGAAGGTCGTCGCCCTCGAGCAGAACTACCGCTCGACAGGGACGATCCTGCGCGCCGCGAACGCTGTTGTCGCGCGTAACCATGACCGGCGCCCGAAGCGTCTGTGGACCGATGCCGGCGACGGCGATCCGATCCGGGTGATCTCCTGCCGTGACGAGCACGACGAAGCACGGTCGGTCGCCGCCGAAATCGAGCGCGCGGCTGCCGATGGCACTCCGATGGCGCAGATCGCCGTGTTCTATCGCACCAACGCCCAGAGCCGCGCGATCGAGGACCAGCTCGTTCGGCGCCGTGTGGCGTACGGGGTCGTCGGGGGGCCGCGTTTCTACGAACGCGCCGAGGTGCGCGACCTCATGGCCTGGTTGCGCTGCGTGGTCAACCCGAGCGACCAGATGGGCGTCGCGCGGATGATCGGCGCGCCCAAGCGCGGTTTGGGGCCGGGCTGCCTGGCGAAGGTCACGAACTTCGCGACCGCCCATGGGATCGCGCTGGCCGACGCGATGAGCCAGGCCGAGATGATCCCGGGTCTCGGCGCGGGGATGCGCGCCAGCCTTGTGGAGACCGCCGCCGTTCTCGCCGAACTCGAGCAGGCGACGTCGGCCGGTCTCAGCCTCGATCGGCTCATCGATCTCGCGCTCAGTCGGACCGGCCTCCGCGGGGCGTTGGTGAGCGAGGCGACCCATGAATCCCAGGGGCGTCTCGAGAACCTCGAAGAACTCGTCACCGTCGCGGCCGAGTACGAGCACCGCAACAGCGAGCCGTCGCTCTCGGGCTTTCTGGAGGAGGTCGCGCTGCAGTCGGACGCCGACCTCGTCGACCAGGGCAGCGGCCAGGTCACCCTGATGACCATTCACAACGCCAAGGGCCTCGAGTTCGATCTCGTGATGATCACCGGGCTCGAAGAGGGGATCTTCCCGCACTCACGCTCCGACACGATCGAGTCGCTCGAGGAAGAGCGCCGCCTGTGTTACGTCGGGCTGACTCGCGCGCGAAAGCGCTTGGTGTTGACCCACGCCGAGACGCGCGCGATGCACGGGGGTCGTGACTACCGTCTGCCGTCGCGCTTTCTGGCCGAGCTACCGGCGGACGCCATCGAGCGGCCGGCCGGCTCGCCGCAGCGCAGCGCGATGGCGGGAGCACGAGCGGTGAGCGCCGCTGCGCTGGAGACCGGTGACACGGTGATTCACGCCACCTTCGGCCAGGGCATCGTGACCGGCGTCGAGAGCCGTGGCTCCCTGGTGCGCGTGCGCTTCGACAATGACGGAACCGAGCGGCGGCTCATGGCGGGCGCCGCGCCGATGCGAAAGGTGGGGTAGTTGGCTGCACAGATCATTGACGGCAAGGCGATTGCCGCCGACCTGCGTGAACGTGTGACCGCAGACGTGGCGGCCTTCGTAGCGCGCCACGGTCGAGCCCCGGGCCTCGTGGGAATCCAGGTCGGCGATGACCCCGCCTCCGAGATCTACCAGGCCAATAAGGCGAAAAGTGCCGAAGCCTGCGGGATGGTGTCGCGCCGCATCACGCTGCCGGGCGCGACCTCTCAGGAGCATCTCGACGCCCTCATCGACGAGCTCAACGCCGACGACTCGGTGGACGGGATGCTGGTGCAGCTGCCGGTACCCGACCAACTCTCGGAGCCGTTGATCGCCGCTCGCATCAACCCCGACAAGGATGTCGACGGTTTCTCGCCGATGAACGTGGGCAAGTTGTTGCGAGGCGAGCCGGGCCTCGTACCCTGCACGCCGAGCGGAGTGATGCTGATGCTCGCCGAGGCCGGCGTGCCCCTCGAAGGCGCTCACGCGGTGGTCGTCGGGCGCAGCCTGATCGTCGGCAAGCCGATGGCATTGCTGCTGCTGGCCGAGAACTGCACCGTGACAATCGCCCACTCGCGCACCCGCGACCTGCCCGCGGTCTGCCGCAGCGCCGACGTGCTCGTCGCCGCCGTGGGCCGAGCCGAGATGATCCGCGGCGACTGGATCAAGCCCGGCGCCGCCGTGATCGATGTCGGCATGAACCGACTCGACGGGCGCCTGACCGGTGACGTCCACCCCAGTGAGGCTGCCGAGGTTGCCGGCTGGCTCACGCCCGTGCCCGGTGGCGTCGGCCCGATGACCATCGCTTTCCTATTGGCCAATACGCTCCGCGCCGCCCGACGGCGGGTCGGAGACGAGACATGAGGGGTATCGACAGATGAAGATCGCCATCTTCGGGGGCACAGGAGATCTCGGGCGGGGGCTCGCGATCAACTTTGCGGCTGCCGGGCACGAGATCATCGTGGGGTCGCGCAGCCAGGAGCGCGCCGATCAGGCCGCCGACGGACTGCGGGAGGCTCTCCCGGAAGGTACGTTCACACCGCTGGAGAACGTCGAGGCGGCCAAGGCGGCGGAGATCGCGGTGCTGTCGATCCCGTGGGAGGGCATCGGCGCGACCGTTCCGCCGATGGCCGAGGCCCTCGGGGGCAAAGTCCTGATCTCGGTCGTCAACGCGCTGAAGTTCGGGAAAAGCGGCGCGATGGCCGTTCAGGGCGATGAGCTGCCGGCGCAGAGCTGCGCCCACCAGATCCAGGATCTCGCGCCCGAGGCGAAGGTCGTGGTGGCCTACAACAACCTGCCGGCCGCGGGCTTGCAGGACCGCCATCATCTGAACGCCGACGTCCTGGTGTGCGGCAAGAGCAAGGAAGCGCGCGAGACGGTGATCGAGCTGACCAACTCGCTGCCGGGTTGCCGCGGCCTCGACGCCGGGCCCCTGGCCAATGCCCTGATCATCGAAGGCACGACGGCGCTGATCATCAACCTGAACAAGCGTTATGGCGGAGAGGCCAGCATCGCAATCTCGGGCCTGGAGACCGCTTCCGCCCGCCCGTAGAACCGAGGTGGGCCGTGTGGAAGGGGGTGACCCGCCGTCCCGTGCCGGAGACGGCGGGTCGTGACACGCAGTCATAACGCCGGTTCGGCGGTGCCCTCGCTTACCCGGATCGACCGCGTGTGTCGAAAGGGTTATCGAAATTGCCGCTCCCGACTTGAGTAACCGTCCCCGTCCGTCCGTTGCGAATCAGCTGTCGCGCCACTCGGTGACGTGCTCGACGGGCTTTCGTGCGGGCGGTTCGGGCGCCGGGCTCTCAGGCCAGCCGAGGTAAACGAAGGCGACGATTGCGTCACCGCGCGCCAGACCGAGATGCTCACGGACCTCGTTTTCGTCGACGAGTGCCCCGGTGCGCCAGATCGCGGCAAGGCCCTCGTGGTGAGCGGCCAAAAGCAGGTTCTGCGTCGCGGCGGCAACGGCGTCGCGGTCTTCCCGCATCGTGATCGGATCCGTCGCCCCCGCGACATGAACGATCGCGACGACGACCGGCGCCCGCAGGGGTCGTTGGGCTTCCTTACGCAGTCCCTCGACCGGGTGGCCCGGCTTGAGTCGGGCAATGGCCCGTGCATGTGCAATACCGAGGCCTACACGGGCCGGGCCGGTCATGATCACGAACCGCCACGGCTCGGTGAGGTGGTGGTTTGGCGCCATCGTCGCCGCCGCGATGAGCCGCGCGATGATGGCGGTATCGATCGGGTCCGGCCGCACCTTGCCGACGCTGCGCCTCCCGGCAAGGGCGTCGCTCACCCGTAGCCGAGCGCGTCGAGGTCGTCTTCGTCCATTCCCAGATGGTGACCGAGCTCGTGGAGCACGGTGATGCGAACCTGCTCGACGAGCTCGGCCTCGTCGCGGCAGTGCGACATCAGCGGCCACATGTAGATCGAGATGATCGCCGGCAGTTCACCCCAACCCGACCCGTCAGGCCGGTCGCGAGGGACTCCCTGATAGAGCCCGTACACCGACCCCATCTCAGCCGGCGCACGCTCCTGGACAACGATCCCGACCTCGTCGAGCGCCTCGGCAAAGCGCTCGGGAACGAGATCGATCGCATCGGCCACGAGCCGCTCGAACGTCTTTCGGTCAACGATCACCCCCGAATGGTAGCCCGCCCTGTGTCAACAACCGGTGCCGGGCACCGATTGTTGATGGCACCGGGACAGTCCGGACCCCACGAACCCTGGGATCGGGCGCGCCGACCGGGGTCACCGCGTTGCGGATCACCCCATCCGGCGGCTGCGGATCCGGCAACATCAGCCTCTTGTACCGGGCATCAGATGCTGACATTCACTATCCCTCGGATGGGGGATGGCCTGGCCTCGGGGATGGTGCGAGGCGGGTCCTTTGGCGCTTACCTCGGTGAATGCCCTCACGTCTTCGGAAGTCCGTTCTCATCGTGCTTGTCGGGCTCATCGTGCTCATGCCGCTAACCGGTGCGGCGGCGGCGACCCGTACCCTCGAGCCTTTGCCGATATCGAAGGCTCTGCGCCTGCTCGAGGCCGGACGCCCACAGAGCGCGGCGGTGATCGGCCCGGCGGCGAGCCCCGAGTTGCGCCTATCCGTGAAGGCGCGGCGCTTCTCGAGTGATCTGACGCCGGAACTGGTTCCCGTTGCCGTCGCGGCGGCGCGCACGGGCGATGTGCCGCTCGGAATCGAGCGTCCGCGCCCACAGACTCCGCAGGAGATCGCCGCTGAGTTGCGCGGCGGTGGGGGAGGCTTTTCGATCGGCGCCTTCCTGCAGACCTGGGGGCCGCTGATCCTGTTGGCCGCCCTGGTGCTCGTGTCGGGCATGGCGCTGCGGACCGTCGGGGGCGGGCGCTTTCGCCAGCGCACGACGGCGGTTCGCTCGGATACACGCTTCGATGACGTTGCGGGCATCGACGAGATTCGCGACGACATCTCCGAGATCGTCGACGTGCTCCGACATCCTGAGCGTTATGAGCAGCTGGGCGCACGCCTGCCGAAAGGCGCGATACTGCACGGCCCTCCCGGCACTGGCAAGACGCTGCTCGCGCGCGCCGTCGCGGGGGAGGCCCAGGTTCCCTTCTTCAGCGTCTCGGGCTCGGAGTTCGTCGAGGTCTACGCCGGACTCGGTTCGCGGCGGATCCGCACTCTGTTCGCCGCGGCTCGTAAGGCTGCGCCATCGGTCGTCTACATCGATGAGATCGACGCGGTCGGCAGCAAACGCACCGGCCACGTGTCCGGGGGAGAGCGGGAGCAGACGCTCGACCAGCTTCTTTCCGAGATGGATGGATTTCGCACTGACCCGGCACGTCCGGTCGTGGTGATCGCATCGACCAACCGCCTCGACGATCTTGACCCGGCGCTGCTGAGATCCGGTCGCTTCGACCGCAAGATCGCCGTCGGCTTGCCGGGTCGTGTCGCCCGCAGGGAGATCCTCGATGTCCACCTGCGTGCGCGCCCGCTGACCCCGGGCGTCGAGTCTTCCGCCGTGGCCGCCATGACCGTCGGCATGGCCGGAGCCGACCTTGCCGCGCTCTGCAATGAGGCGGCCTTCGAGGCCGCCCGCGCCGGACGCACCGACATCGACCTCGGCCATTTCCGTCGCGCGCTCCTGCGCCTCGCCGCAGGCCCCGAGCGGAAGGGTCGGCTGCTGTCGGACGAAGAACGCTCGCTTGTCGCCTACCACGAGATCGGTCATGCCCTCGTCGGCCACATGTCGCCGACATGCGACCCGGTCGAGCGGGTCACGGTGATCCCTCAAGGCCAGGCTTTGGGGATCACCGTGTCGTTGCCGATCGAAGATCGCTTTCTTGCCACCCGGACCGAGTGCATGGAGCGCCTGGCCATGATGCTCGCCGGGCGTGCCGCTGAGGAACTCGTCTTTGGAGAGTTCACCTCCGGTGCGGCCGACGACCTCATCCGCGCGGCGACCCTCGCCCGGCGGATGGTCAGCGACCTGGCGATGGCCACCGACACCACCTCTGCGAGCCTCGTCGTCTCGCTACCCGGCGCCGGAACAGCTGCGGCGGCCGAGAACGTCGAGGCGGCCGCCCAGCGACTGGTGCAGGAAGCCTTCCACCAGGCGCGCGAGATGCTCACCCGCCACCGCGCGCTGCTGGAGCGCGGCGCCACGCAACTTCTCGACAACGAGGCCCTCGAACGCGACCAGGTGACCGCACTCTTCGGGCCGCGTCCCGGGCTACGGCGCCTTCGCGTCGGATCCGACTGAGGGCAGGAACGTCGCGTTCACGGCACCAGCAGTGTCGGTGTCTCCGGTCAGCAGCTTGTTCGTCCGCATCCACGCCGCGTATGTCGCCCATTCGGAGGGCTTCACGGCCATATCCGTCGACAGCACCGGGGCCGTGAGAGCCACCTGACGCGGCAGCACTTTGGGGTTGAGGTCGGCGTTGCGCTTTGTCAGCAGCCCGATGACCGCGGCCCGGTTTGCGCCGAGCGACGCCCAGGTCTGCCCCTCGGCAAGGCCCGCAAGCACGGTGCGGACCATCTCACCGCGCTCCGCGACGGTTCGATCATTCGTGACGAGCACCAGCTCATCGTGAGTGGGCACACCGCTCTCGTCGAGCTTCAACACCTGCGTTGCGACACCGAGGTTCTCCAGCTCCGGGACCTCGATGTTCCAGTAGGCGCCGATGATCGCGTCGACCTTGCCGGCCGCCAGGGCAGGGGTGAGGGTGTAGCCAATTCCGCGCAGCGTGACCTTCGTCGGGTCTCCGCCCGCGGAGCGGACGATCCGATCGAGAAGCGCGCGGTCGCTTGGAACTCCGGCTGCCCCGACGGTCTTACCTTCCAGGTCGCGGGCCGTGCGGATGCCCCGGTCGGCCCGGGTGATGATCGCGTTCAGGGGGCGTGAGATGACCGCTCCCACGGCCACGACCGGAATCCCCTGAGAGCGGGCGATCAGCACTTCGCTCTCGTAAGAAACCGCGAAGTCGGCCTTCCCTGCGGCGACCTGCGTAAGTGCGGAAGCCGGGTCGCTGGGCACGACGAGCTTTGCGGTGATGTCGCGCTGCGCAAGCGGGCCGTGGTCGATGGCCGCGACGATGCCCGCGTGATCGGCGTTCACAAACCAGTCGAGCAGCACCTTCACCGAGGTCGGCTCACCGCTGCTGGCGGCAGGTACGGGGGAATCGTCACCACACCCGGCCACCGCGGCGAGGGTGGCGGCAAGGCCGAGAGCAAGGGCGCGCAAACGGGTCACGAAGATCTCCGGGTGGGTCGGGTTGAGCGGAAACGGTGGGGAAGGAGAAGGCGTTCGACGGCGCAGACGAGAAGGAAGAGACCGATACCGATCACGCCCAGCCATGCGATCGCCGCGAACGCCACGGCCGTCTCGAACTGGGCGCTGGCGATCTGGGTGAGGTAGCCAAGGCCGCGTTCGCCGCCGACGTACTCGGCAACGACCGCCCCGCTGACCGAGAACACCGCGGCCATCCGAAGGCCCGACATCAGCGACGGCAGGGCGCCGGGAAGGGCAACGTGGCGCCATGTCCAGGCACGCGACGCACCAAGGGTGCGCGCCATGCGCACCAGCTGCGGATCGCCCGAGCGCAGCCCATCGACACCGCTGACGATGACCGGGAACACGCAGACGACCATTGCGAGAACAACTTGGGTCGTCGAGTAGTCGAGCCAGACCGTCATCGGCGGTGCGAGCGTCAGCAGGGGAATGGCCTGCAGGGCAATGACCCACGGGTAGATCACCCGATCGACGACACGTGAGGCGCTGATCGCCGCGGCCAAGATCAGCCCGACCACGATCGCCAGTGCAAGGCCGGTGGTCGTTGCGCGGAGCGTCGCCTCGGCGTGGAACCACATCCGACTGCGCTCGCTCCACAGCACGTCGGCCACCTGCGCGGGTGCGGGCAGAAGCCACGGGCGCGGCGAGAAGATCCAGATCATCGCCTGCCAGGCGAGCAGCCCGGCTGCCGGTAGTAGCGCGACACGGACAAGGCGCCCCCAGGGCATCGACGCCAGGCCGCCTGAGCGAGCCGGGATGTCGGGCGTGGCGGTGCGTTCGTGGGGCAGCGTCGTCACGCCGAGACGCTCCGGCCCGACAAGCGGCTGAGCGCCTCGGAGACCTCTGCGCGCACATCGGCCATCCGGCGCGGATCCCGGGGGTGGGGGACACCCACCGCGATCTCGCGCGTGATCCCCATCGGCCGTGGTCCGCAGACGACAACCCGGTCGGCCAGCAGCACGGCCTCTTCGATATCGTGCGTGACCAGAACGACGCTCGGGCGGTGCTCGACCCACGTAGCCCGAAGGTCGGCCCGCAGGTCGGCGCGGGTTAGGGCGTCGAGCGCCCCGAAAGGCTCGTCGAGAAGCCACCCACGGCGACCAGAGAGCAGCGTCCGTGCAAGGGCGGCGCGCTGGCGCATCCCTCCCGAAAGGGCGTGGGGGAAGTGATGCGCAAAGCCGCCGAGGCCGAAGCGCTCAAGAATTTCGGTGGTGGCCACCCGTGCTGCGGCGGCCTCAACGCCGGCCAGCCGAGGTCCGATCGCGATGTTCTGGGCGAGGGTACGCCAGGGAAACAGCGCGTCGGTCTGCGGCATCAGGGCAAGGTCGCCAGGCCGCACCGGACGCCCGTCGATGTTCACGTCGCCGCGATCGGGGCGTAACAGGCCCGCCAGGACATCCAGGAGCGTGCTTTTCCCACAGCCCGACGGGCCGACGAGCGCGAGGAACTCTCCGGCTGCAACGGTCAGGTCGATGTCGGCGAGGACGCTCTGGTGACCGTCACGCGACACCGACACGTCCCGAACCTCAATGCGCGGCGCGTCAGACATCGTGCGACCAACCCCACGACGTCAGCGCCATCGGCCGACCGGCGCGAACGATTTCCGTGCCCCGCCCGGCCCGCAGATAACCGACTACGGTTGGCGCATTTGACAGCCGCTCGCTGACCTTCGCCAGGTCGTCGGCCGCGACGCTGAAGATCAGCTCGTAGTCCTCACCGCCCGTCGCGGCGAACTCGGCGGGATCACGCCCGATTGCCCGGGCGACGTCCGCGACACCCTTTTGAAGAGGTACCAAATTGAGATCGATCACGGCCCGGCACCCCGACGCCTCGGCGAGCCGGGCTGCGTCGAGAACCAGGCCGTCGGAGCAGTCGAGCATCGCCGAGACCCCGCCTTCGGCGAGAGCCCGCCCCACAGAGATCAGGGGATGTGGCCGTTGGTGACGCGCGATCAGCGCGGCGGCGTGCGGCACCACCAGACCTCGCGTCAGCACCTCGAGCCCCGCCGCCGAGCCTCCCAGAGGGCCGGTGACGACGATCAGATCATCGACGCGCCCCGTGCTGCGAAGGACCGGTGCCTGCCCCGCAGGCATCCGTCCGATGACCGTCACCCCGATGGTCGCGATCGCAGCGGCGCTGGTGTCGCCACCGGCGATCGTGCATCCGTGCTCTGCGGCAAGCGCCTCCATCGCTTCGTAGAGCTGATCGATCGCCGCCGGAAGAAGGCCGGGCGGCACGGTCAGCCCGACCAGCGCGCACACCGGGTCGGCCCCCATCGCCGCGATGTCGCTGAGGTTCACCGCGAGGGCCGCGTGCCCGACATCGGGCCACGAACGCGTCTCGGGCCGGAAGTGAACTCCCTCGACCAGCATGTCGTGTGCCGCGACCATGGTGGCCGCACCCTCGAACACCGCGGCGTCGTCGCCGATGCCGACAAGAACTCCCGGCCGCATGCCGACGGCCCCGGCGATGCGCGCGATCAACGCATTCTCTGAAATCTCGACGACCTCCCTTGCGCTGGCATTACCCAGTTCAGGTTCCAAGGGTCGAGGCCGAATCGCCTCCTCTCAGCCGCCCACGGCAGCTCCCCTGTCGCGAGAGACCGTAGCACCGGGATGGTGCCGTTCGCTAAGGACGCCGCGGCCGCGGCCGATGAGACTCGTGACCTGCGCACGTCAGCGGGGAGAAGACTCGGATCGACCGAAGGGTCCTGTTCTGATGAGCACCGACATCGCCACCGATCCTCAGGCTCGCCAGCTGGTCGTCTTTACGTTGGGCGCCGAGGAGTACGGCGTTCCGATCACCCTGGTGCAGGAAATCATCCGCTACACCCCTCCGCGGCCGATCCCGGGGAGCCCGCCACACGTCGAAGGCGTCATCAACCTGCGTGGCCGGATCATCCCCGTGGTCGATCTTCGCTCACGCTTCGGTGCGAGCGGGGAGCGGCCCGAGGAGGCGAAGATCGTGATCGTGGAGCTGTCGGAGGCCACCGTCGGCACCATTGTCGACGAGGTCAAAGAGGTCCTTACCGTCAGCGGCGACCAGACCGAACCCCCGCCGGAGGGTGTCGGTGACGCCGAGTACCTCGAGGCGGTCGCCAAGCTCGAAGGTCGCCTGCTGGTGATCCTCGATATGACCAAGCTTTTTGGGGACTCCGCAACGCTGCAGCTCTCGGGCGCGCGCGACGTTCGTACCTGACGGCCCGCCTTTGCGTGGGCCGTCGCCGGTACCGGCGGTAGAGTGCGGGGCGTGACGAGCGGCCGACTCATGACGCCCGCGCGGCACCTCGTGCAGAGCCTGCGATGGAAGCCCGGCGACGGGCCGTCTGCGTCGGCCGTTACGCGGGTGGTGCTCACGCTGCTCGGGGTGGGAGTCGTTCTGTGGCTCTTGTGGGTGAGCCGCAGCGTGCTGCAGTGGCTTGCGATCTCGGCGTTTCTCGCGGTCGCGATCAACCCGCTGGTGTCCCTGATGCAGAACCGATTGCGGTTTCGTCGGGCACCTTCCATCGGGGTCGTCTATCTGATCGGCACCGGCGCGATCGTCGGGGCCGCGTTGCTGTTCGTGCCCCCGCTGATCGACGCCTCCCAGGGTCTGGTCGACAGCGTGCCGGGCTACGTCGACAGCCTCAGTCGTTCCGGCGTTGTCCAGGATCTCGACCGCGAGTACGGGCTTCTCCAACAGGTGCGCACGCAGGTTACGTCCGTGCTGTCGAACCTCGCCGGTCCGAACGTGGCGTTCGATCTCGCCACGACCGTCGTCAACGGGATCCTCGCGCTGGTCAGCATCGCCGTCCTCACCTTTCTGCTGAGCCTCTATGGGCCTCGGATCCGGGCGTGGACCGAGGCGCAGTTCATGGGTGATGGCCGCGAGCGGACCGTGCGGATGCTCGATGGGATGTACAAGGTGATCGCGGGCTACGTGGTCGGCACCGGCATCGTGGCGCTGGTCGCCGCGAGCGCGGCCTCGATCTTCATGTGGATCGCCGGCGTCCCGTACATCCCCGTGCTCGCGCTCTGGGTGTTCTTCCTGACGTTTATCCCGCTGATCGGCGCCACCCTCGGTGGGGTTCCGTACATCGCGGTCGCCTTCTTTCAGAGCTGGCAGGTTGGCGTCGCAGCGGTCGTTTTTCTGGTCATCTACCAGCAGGTCGAGAACAATCTGGTGCAGCCGTTGATCCAAAAGCGGACCGTCAATCTGAACCCTCTGTGGATCATTCTCGCCGTGCTGATGGGAACCCAGGCGTTCGGCATCCTCGGGGCCCTTGTCGCCATCCCGGTGGCGGGGATCCTGCAGGTCGTCGCCCAGGAATGGGTAGCCGGTCGCAGCGGGGCCGCTCCCGTGGCCGATCCCATCTCTGACGAGCCTCCCACGGCGGTCGAACCCACGTGAGCACCGCGCGTGGGCCGGTCACTCCTCAGGCGCGTCAACCGTGGAAGAAACTTCCGGTCATCGGGGTCGTCGCGGGCGTCCTGTTTCTCATCGGGGCGATTCTCGTGCCGCTCATCAACCGCACCACCACCGATGCTCAGGAGTTCTCTGAACCGATCGCGCGCGTCGCGGTGACCTCCGACAACGGCCGGGTGGAGATCGCCGTCGCCGAGTCGGGCCCCGCCCGTGTCGAGGCAACACGCCGCTATGCGCTCTCGCGGCCCGACCTCAACGCCTTTGTGCGCGGAGGCACGCTGAGCGTGCGTGCTGCCTGCCCCGGGTGGGCATTCCTGTCGTGCAGCACCGACCTGCGCGTGATGGTGGCGCGTGGCACCGATGTGCGCGTCAACGTTTCGGGTGGAGACGTCCGGGTCGACGGGGTGGAGGGGGCGGTGGTCGTCCGCAGTGCCTCCGGTTCCGTGGCGGTCGCCGATGCCCGTGGCGCGCGGATCGACGTGCGTACGGTGGCCGACAAGGTCCGGATCGAGGCCGTGCGTGCGCCGCGGTCGATCGACGCTCTCAGCCAGGCGGGACGAATCGACATCGTTGTGCCCGCCGGCCGTTACGACATCACCGCGGTGGGAAACGGGCGCCTGAATGTGGACCCGAGTCTGGAGTCTGGATCCGGCCGGGCGCCACGTATCGGCGTCCGATCGGACACGGGCGACATCGTGATCGGAACTCGTCCCGGCTGAGCGTCGCGGCGCGCGCCGACCGCTGATGCTGTCCGAGCCGGGGCATACTCTTGACGAACACATGTTCGTTCGTTTGAGGAGCGCTCGGTGGACACACAACTGAATCTGTTCATCACTCAGGGCCGACCCGTCCCGATGGGGCGCCGCCGGCTGGGGCGCAATGACAGGCTCGCCCTGAAGATCGATGAGATCGGTGATCTCGCGGAACTCGAGGCGGGTCGCGAACGCGCCCTGGGTGACCATCTCGGGGAGCGCAGAGCCCTCGAGCGTGCGCGCGACGCGCGGCGTTCCGCGGCCCTGCTGCGCGCAGGACCGCGTGGCGTCGCACGGGTCCTCGGCGAGGGCCGGCAAGCGGCATGAGCTCCGCCTGCCACACGTGCTCAGCCGGGCGTGGCCTCGGTCTGAGATCCGTCGCTGGGCCAGATCGCCGGCAGGTCCATCTCGAAGCCGCCATCGTCGGACGCGTGATCGGCGTGCCACGCCGTGAAGTTCGGGATCGAGAAGCCCACGACACGATTCGAGTGCAGGTCGAGCCGGATGAAGACGTCGCGTACCGGATCGTGCACCGTGCGGGCCGGGGCGACGGGCCCATACGAGCAGTGGTAAGCATCCTTGTCTTTGTCGTACTGGGTGAACGTCTCGACGGGCGGCGGGTCCGTACTGCCGGGCGGGGTTCCGGGGCTACTGGGGGGAGTGGTGCTCATCGAGACTCCTCGTGGATCGGAAACGACTCCGCGAGTCTACGTGCGGGGCTCAGGGGCGGGCCGCGGTGCCCGGATGCCATTGAGGACGCTCGCCAGAAGGGCGCTCACGAACGCCGCGTCGATGGGCTCGTGCGAGACCATGTGCCGGAAGAAAAGGGGGCCGGCGAGCGCGGCGCAGACGACATCGGGGGCGACATCCGGGTCGAGCTCGCCGCGGTTCTGTGCTCGCACGACGACCTCCACGACCGGCGTACGGCACTCGCGGCTGAATTGCGCATGCAGGCGCGCGAGCTCCGGATCACGGGCGGCAGCGTCCGCGAGGGAGGGGATCGCGCGAGACCACGGCTCGTTCACGAGATCACGCGCCAGCGTCAGCATCATCTGCTCGAGATCACATGCGACATCACCGGTGTCGGGTGCAACCGACGGCGTCGCCATCGTGCGGAAGGCGTCGATCATCAACTCTGCGCGGGACGGCCACTGGCGGTAGATCGTCGTCTTGGCGACTCCCGAGCGGGCGGCGACCGCCTCAATCGTGACGCCGCCGAAGCCGACTTCGCTCAGCAACTCGGCGCACGCGGCGAGGACGACCGCTCGGGAGCGAGCGACCCGTGGATCCCACGCCGGCAGCGCGCACGCGTCAGTCACGCTGGTCTTTTCGGGTGATTCCGACAATTGCTCCCGAACCCCTTGTGGGTAGCGCTACGGTTTCGTAGCGTGGCGATCAGCTCCGCTACCGTAGCGTAGCGGAAGCAATTCACGTTTCTCTTCGTTCGGAGGTGCCCACGTGGCACAGGATGATTCCCGTAAGTGGTCGGTCCTTGTACTTCTCTGCATCACGCAGCTGATTCTGGTGCTCGACATCTCGATCGTAAATGTCGCGCTGACCGACATCCAGAACGCCCTCGATTTCTCTCTGGAGAACCTCCAGTGGGTGGTGAGCGCCTACACGCTGACCTTCGGTGGCTTCTTGCTGCTCGGTGGACGTATGGGTGATCTGTTCGGCCGTCGCCGACTTTTCCTCATTGGCCTCGCCGTTTTCGCGCTCGCGTCGCTGGCCTGCGGCCTTTCGCAGAGCGACGGCATGCTGATCGGCGCGCGGGCGGTCCAGGGTATTGGCGCGGCGATCATCGCGCCGGTCTCGCTGTCGATTCTCACCACAACCTTCGCCGAGGGCGCCGAGCGCAACAAAGCGCTGGGCATCTGGGGCGGCATCGCCGGCGCCGGTGGCGCCATCGGCGTACTGGCAGGCGGCGTGCTCACCAACTTCCTCGGCTGGGAGTGGATCTTCCTTGTGAACGTCCCGATCGCGGCCACGGTGTTCTTCTTGATTCCCCGGTTCGTGTCGGAGAGCAAGGCGGAGAACCTCAAAGGCCTGGACATCGCGGGATCGGTCACCGGTACCGCGGGTCTTGCGGGGATTGTCTACGGCCTGGTTCATGCGCAGACTGATGGGTGGGGAAACTCGATCACGATCGCGGTCCTGGCCGCGTCGGTTGCACTTCTCGGCTCGTTCCTGTTCATCGAGTCGCGGTCGAAGTCGCCGATCCTTCCCTTGAGCATCTTCAGGCTGCGCACGCTCGCCGGAGCCAACATCGTCGGCTTCTTGCTCGGCTGCGCGATCTTCGCGATGTTCTACTTCCTGTCGCTCTACATGCAGCAGGTCCTCGGCTACGACGCCCTGGGCACGGGGCTGCGCTATCTGCTCGTGGCGATCGTGATCATCATCGCCGCGGGCGCCTCGCAGGCCCTGGTGACGCGGCTCGGCGTTCGGCCGATCCTCGCAGGAGGCATGTTCCTGCTGACGCTCGGCCTGCTGTGGTTCACGATGGTGTCGGTCAATGGTTCGTACACCGTCGACCTCGTGCCCGGCTTCATCCTCGCCGGAATCGGTCTGGGCGCGTCGTTCGTGCCGGTGTCGATCGCAGCCCTCCAAGGTGTCACCTCCGAGCTTGCGGGTGTTGCGAGCGGGCTCATCAACACCTCTCAGCAGATCGGCGGAGCGCTGGGTATCGCGATTCTGTCGACGGTCGCCAACACCGTGACCGAGAACAACAGCCCAACGGGCAGCCTGCAGGGAGCATCCCCGCAGTCAGTGGTCGACGGTCTGTCGGCGGCCTTCTGGGTCGGCGCGGGCATGGCCGTCATTGGCCTGCTGGCGACCCTCCTGGTGATCCAGAAGGTGCGGATGTCGGAGTCCGAGGCCGAAGTGGCACCGGCCGCTTCGTAGTCGCGACCCCGATGGTCCGACGCGCGATGACGCGTCGGACCATCGGCGGGTGTTTATCCTCCCTGGCAGTCCGCAATACGGAGGCCCCGCGCGCATGACCCCACCTGACCCGAGCCCGCTCGAAACCTGGCGGGCGCTCGCCCAACGCGAGCTTGGCGACCGGGACCCCCACCGGCTCACCACCGTGACTCCCGAGGGAATCGATATTCGGCCGCTCTATACGGCGGCCGACCTCGATGATCTCGATGCGGTCGGGTCGCTGCCCGGCATAGAGCCGTACCTGCGCGGTGTGCGGGCCAGCATGTATGCCAACCGCCCCTGGACGATCCGCCAGTACGCCGGCTTCTCGACGGCGGAGCAGTCGAACGCCTTCTACCGCCGCAACCTCGAAGCCGGCCAACGCGGGCTCTCGGTCGCCTTCGACCTCGCGACCCACCGGGGCTACGACAGCGATCACCCGCGCGTCGAGGGCGATGTCGGCAAGGCCGGCGTGGCGATCGACTCGGTCGAGGACATGAAAATCCTCTTCGAGGGGATCCCACTGGATGAGATGTCGGTGTCGATGACCATGAACGGTGCAGTGCTGCCCGTTCTCGCCGGCTACATCGTGGCCGCCGAAGAGCAGGGTGTGCGCCAAGACGAGCTCTCCGGGACCGTCCAGAACGACATCCTCAAAGAGTTCATGGTGCGCAACACCTACATCTACCCGCCGGCCCCGAGCATGCGGATCGTGGCTGACATCATCGAGTACACGGCGACGCATATGCCGCGGTTCAATTCGATCTCGATCTCCGGGTACCACATGCAGGAAGCCGGTGCGACGGCCGTCCAAGAGCTTGGCTTCACGATCGCCGACGGGCTCGAATACGTACGCACCGCGGTCTCACGCGGCCTCGACGTCGACGCCTTTGCCCCGCGGCTCTCTTTCTTCTTCGCGATCGGGATGGACTTCTTCATGGAGGTCGCCAAGCTGCGCGCCGCGCGGCTGCTGTGGGCGCGCGTGATGGAGCGGTTCTCTCCGGCGAAACCGGCATCGTCGATGCTGAGGACGCACTGCCAAACAAGCGGTGTGTCGCTGACCGCGCAGGACCCTTACAACAACGTTGTACGGACGGCGTTCGAGGCGATGGCGGCGGTGCTCGGGGGTACGCAAAGCCTGCACACCAACAGCTTCGATGAGGCGATTGCCCTACCCACCGAAGAATCCGCGCGGATCGCCCGAAACACACAGCTGATCCTCGCCGAAGAGACGGGGGTGACACGTGTCGTTGACCCGCTCGGGGGTAGCTACTTCGTGGAGAGCCTGACCGCGAGCCTCGCCGAAGAGGCGTGGAAGCTGATCGAGGAGGTCGAGACTCTCGGCGGCATGACGGCCGCGGTTGAATCCGGAATGCCCAAGATGCGTATCGAGGAAAGTGCCGCCCGCCGCCAGGCCCGCATTGATCGCGGCGAGGAGACGATCGTGGGCGTGAACCGGTATGTCCGCGAGAGCGAACCCGAGATCGACGCGCGAGCGATCGACAATGCCGCGGTGCGCGAGTCGCAGATCGCGCGCCTTGCGCAGATTCGTGCCGACCGCGACGACAGGGCCTGCCGCCGGGCGCTCGACGCGCTCACCGCGGGCGCGGCGGGGGACGCCAATCTGCTTGAGCTGTGCGTGGCCGCGGCGCGGGCCCGGGCAACCGTGGGTGAGATGAGCGACGCGATGGAAGCGGTTTTTGGCCGACATCGGGCCCAGATCACCAGCATCACCGGGGTGTACGGCGCCGCCTACGCCGGTGACGACGACTTCCAGCGGATCCGCGCCGAGGTTGACGCGTTCGCCGCCCTCGAGGGGCGCCGCCCTCGGATGCTTGTCGCGAAGATGGGCCAGGATGGTCACGACCGCGGCGCAAAGGTGATCGCCACGGCGTTCGCCGACCTCGGCTTCGACGTCGAGATCGGGCCGCTCTTCGCGACACCCGCCGAAGTGGCCCGCGACGCGATCGATGGTGACGCGCACATCGTCGGGGTCTCGAGCCAGGCCGCCGGCCACACGACACTCGTGCCACAGCTGATCGATGAGCTGCGCGCGCACGGGGCCGGCCACGTCCTCGTGGTCTGCGGTGGGGTGGTCCCCGTCCAGGACCATGAGTTCCTCAGGAGCGCCGGCGTTGTCGGGATCTACGGTCCCGGGTCGAACATTCCCGCCGCCGCGCGCGAGATCCTCGAGCTGCTCGGCCAACGCGCCACCGCGTGAGCGAACGGGCCACCGCCGCCGCGATTCGCGCGGGTGATCGTGCTGCCCTGGCTCGGGCAATCACCACGGTCGAGTCGACGCGTAGCGATCATCGGATCGCCGCCGAAAGACTCGTTGGGGAACTGCTTCCCCATACCGGTTCAGCGCTGCGACTGGGGATCTCGGGGGCGCCGGGGGTCGGCAAGTCGACCCTCATCGAGGCGCTCGGCCTCTTTCTGGTGGGTAAGGGCCGACGCCTCGCTGTACTTGCCGTTGATCCGTCGAGCGTGCGCAGCGGCGGGTCGATCCTCGGCGACAAGACCCGTATGGGCGAGCTCGCCCGCCATGACCATGTATTCATCCGTCCGTCGCCCGCCGGCGCCACCCTGGGTGGGGTGGCGCGACGCACGCGCGAGGCGATGGTGCTCTGTGAGGCGTGGGGGGCAGACGTCATGATCGTCGAGACCGTCGGGGTCGGCCAGTCGGAGACTGCCGTTGCCGGGATGGTCGACGTCTTTCTGCTGCTTGCGTCTCCCGGAGGCGGCGACGAGCTGCAGGGCGTCAAGCGCGGGATCATGGAACTCGCGGATGTCGTGGCGGTGACCAAGGCCGACGGAGACCTTGCCGCAGCCGCAGGACGCGCGTTGTCGGAGTACGCCTCGGCCCTGCGGCTCATGCGGCCGCCCGCCGACGGGGCCCCCGCGACGGCCGTGAGCGTGTCGGCCCTCGATCGCCGTGGGATCGACGGTCTCTGGGCCGAGCTCGATCGGCGCTACGTGGAGATGGAGGGCTCGGGCGCCCTTGCCCGCAGACGTGCCGCCCATGCGCGTGACTGGATGTGGGGTGAGGTACGCGAGGGGCTTGTGTCACTCACGCACAATGGCCCGGCCGCCGAGACCGCGCGCCGACTCGACGAGGCCGTCGCGACAGGCGCGCTGCTTCCCGCCGCGGCCGCTCAGCAGATCCTCGATGCGCTCGGCGGCGCGAGGTGAGCGATGCGGAACGAATGCTTCGCGAGGCGCGGGTGATCGCGGTGGTCGGGCTGTCGACCGATCCGGCGAAGCCTTCTTACGAGATACCTCGCCAGATGCAAAAGGCCGGGTACCGCGTCATCCCTGTGCACCCCACCGCTCGGGAAATCCTCGGAGAGCCGTCGTACCGCACGCTCGGCGATATCGCCGACGCGATCGACGTGGTCAATGTCTTTCGTCCGGCGGACGAAGTGCCGGGCGTGGTGCGCGACGCCATCGCATGCGGGGCCTGGGGCATCTGGGTACAGCGGGGCATCGCCTCCGCGCAGGCCGTCGCCCTCGCGCGTGGCGCGGGCCTCGCCTATGTGGAGGATTCCTGCATCGGCGTCGAGCGGCAGCGGCTCGGGGTCAGCGCGCCCGCAGCCTGATCGGCCCGCGAGCCGTCGACGGGTCGACGACCCGGCCCTTTTGGGTGATCTCGACGACTCCTGCAGCAACGAGTCGTCGCGCGGCCTGGCGTGTGCGTTCCATCAGATCGGAATCGCCGTCGGCGACCCGTCCCGCCGCCTCCGACGGACAGATGGTCGCGCCCCGGGCGCGGGCGCTGAGAAGTTCGAGAATCGCCTCTTCGAGCGCTTGGTCGATGGCGGTGAGCTTTGTGCGTCGACACTTTTCGCCGCAGTAGCGCGCGCTCTCCCAATCGCGGGCCCACTTCGCCCGCCACGCGATTCGCCGCCCACAGACGGCGCAGGTCTTGTCGTCGGGGGTGCCCGTCATTACGCGCAGGGTAGCTTCGCACCTGAGTCGGGGGGCCGGGGGAGAGGGTGGACCTAAACGAAGAGAGGAGGGGAGGGGCCGAGAGGACTGGAAATGCCTTCAGAAGACGGTATCCAGTGCCGACATGACTTCCATGACACCACCCCTTTTGTCCCGCTCGGACACGCGCCCTGGCGCCGGATTGATCCTCGCCCTTGCCGTAGCTCTGGCGCTTGCCGTGTGCGGCACCGCCCAGGCCGCCTCGGTGATCGTGCAGCCCGGCGAGACCCTCAGCGCCATCGCCGCACGGGCCCAGGTGAGCGTCTCCGCGATGGCATCCGCCAACGGCATCGACAAGCCGAATCATGTGCGTGCCGGGCAGACTCTGAATCTCCCGGGGGCTGGCGGGGGCACGGCGGTCACCTCTGCCGGCGGCGTAATCGTGCACTCGGGCGACACCCTCAGCTCGATCGCCGCGCGAGCCGGCGTGAGTACGGCAGCGCTGGCTTCGGCCAACGACATCACCAACCCCAATCTCGTAACGATCGGCCAGAGCCTGCGTCTTCCGTCTGGTCGCTCGGGAGGGTCCTCTTCAGCGTCGGCCGGATCGACGACCGTTCGGTCCGGAGAGACCCTCAGCGCCATCGCCGCCCGATCGGGCGTGAGCATCACCGCCCTGGCCCAGGCGAACGGAATCTTCAACCCGAATCTCGTGCGCATCGGGCAGTCGCTGAAGATCCCCGCCGGGGGCTCGGCGGCGACCCCTTACCGCGGAACCTCGCGCTCCGAGGTGGGAAATCTGATCGCCCAGGCGGCCGCCCGCCACGGTGTCGACGCGTCGCTGGCACGTGCGATCGCGTGGCAGGAGAGCGGCTGGAATCAGTCGATGCGCTCCAACGTCGGCGCAATCGGCGTCATGCAGCTCATGCCCGAAACGGCCTCATGGGTCGGCCCGTCGCTGCTCGGCCGGTCGATCAACGCCAACGACGTGCGCGACAACGTCGACGGCGGCGTAGCTTTCTTGGCATGGCTCAACCGGCAGGCTGGCTCCGATCACATCACCATCGCCGGCTACTACCAGGGTCTGTCATCGGTGCGCCGCATCGGCCTCTACGACGACACCAAGCAGTACATCCGCAGCGTCCAAGCCCTCCGCGGCCGGGTTTAGAGCGAGGTCAGGAGGACGGGCTGAGTATCGCCTGATGCACAGATCGGTGCCTGGCACTCCTGGTGACAGAATCGCAGATCGGTGCCTGGCACTCCTGGTGACAGAATCGCCACCCGGCGGTTGCGACTCGGTCGCCCCGGAGCCGCGAACGCCCCCAAAAACGTCTTGGCGAAGATGTTTCGTCCAAATCGTGTCACCCCCGGTGCCTGGCACCGGGGGTGACACGAGCGGCGACGTCGCGCGTGCAGACGGCGCGTCGTTTGTTTTTGCGTCCCGGGCACCGGGACTACTTTTCGCCGCGGTAGAGGGGGCGGCGGCCGGAGGCGAAGAGGCCTTTTGAGGTCTCGCGAAAGATGGGCGCCGCGCCGTTGGTGGCGCGTTGGTCGAGCCAGCGGGACGTGTAGAGGTCGACGACGCCAACTCCGAAAACGACACCTCCGATCACCGCGCCGAGGCCGCGGCCGGTGAGGAGCGCGCCGCCGACGAGCACGACGTAGATCACCAGGGTCTTCAGCACGCGGGTGCGCGTGTCGGCGGAGAGTTCGTAGTCGGATTCTTCGGGCGCGGCGGGGGCGGCGGCGATCGTCCGCTGATACCAGCGGAAGCCGACGAAGAACTGCACGGCGGCGAGCAGTACGGCGACGAACATGAACGGCAGCACGGCTCGGACGATGGTGTCGCTCGTTGCCGCGCCGCCCACCACGCCTGCAAGGCCGATCGCCGGAAGAGCCACGCCGGTTACCTGGAGCTCGGACGAAAGTGAGGCCAGAGCGCGCATCGGCTGGGATACTCGCACGGTGGGAACCCCCTCGCAGGATGCACTCGACGAATATCGACAGCGCCGCGACTTCTCGGCGACGCCGGAGCCGGCGCAGGCCGGCGGGCGGCCAGACGACGATTCTCCCCGGTTCGTGATCCAACGCCACGACGCCCGGGCCCTGCATTTCGATCTACGCCTCGAACGCGACGGCACCCTCGCCTCGTGGGCGGTTCCGAAGGGGCTCCCCCTTCACGGCGGGGTCAAGCGGCTGGCGGTGCGAACCGAAGATCACCCGCTCGAGTACCTCGACTTCGCCGCGGTGATCCCCGAGGGGCAGTACGGGGGCGGGCGGATGACGATCTGGGATCGCGGCATCTATTCGACCGTGTCGATCTCCGACGATGAGTGGAAGATCGTGATCGCCGGTCAGATCGTCTCGGGCGAGTACCACCTGATCCGCACGGGAACCCAATCCGGCCGCGAGCAATGGCTGGTCTTTCGGGCGAAGGTCGCCGGGCCCGGCGCCCCCGATCCGGCGGCTGACTTTTGGACCCTGAGACCGATGCTGACCGTCACGGATCCCGCCGCGACCGACGACGCGCGGGACCTCGTGGAGCTGAAGTGGGATGGCTACCGCGCCTTGGCCCTCGTCACCGGTGACGGCGTGCGCCTTCAAAGCCGCTCGGGGCGTGACATCACCGACGACTATCCCGAGCTGCGCGGTCTGAGGCGGGCGCTGCTGAGCCAAGAGGCCATCCTCGACGGCGAGATCTGCGTCCTTGATGCCGGCGGAAAAGCCGACTTTCAGGCTCTGCAACGCCATGCCTCACCTGTGCGCTTTGTGGTCTTCGACATTCTGTTTCGCGACGGTCGCCGGTTGATGGATCTCCCCCTGCGCGCACGGCGCGACCTCCTCGGGGGAACCGTCGACACCGATCACGCAGAGGTTGTCCTGTCGGACTACGTCATCGGGTCGGGTGCCGCGCTGTTCGATGCGGCCCGTGCCCGGGGTCTCGAAGGAGTTGTCGCAAAGCGCCTTGATTCGGTCTACCGGCCCGGCCGGCGCAGCCCCGATTGG
>JANLSO010000178.1:0-17727 GCA_031362405.1 Thermoleophilia bacterium
CGGATGATCGCGGTGACGCCCGGCGCCCCGGCGCCCGGCGGGGCTGAGAGGCTTGCCGGGCTGACGCTACCCGGCTGTGCCAACGCCCACAGCCACGCGTTTCAACGGGCGATCCGTGGACGCACCCAGCGGATTAGCAGCTCGTTTTGGACCTGGCGCGAGCAAATGTATGCGTGCGCGGAGCGGATCGACCCGGATCGCTACCACCGGCTCGCGCGCGCCGTGTTCGGGGAGATGGCGCTCGCCGGGATCACCTGCGTCGGTGAGTTCCACTACCTGCACCACGGACCCAACGGTCGGCCGTACGCCGACCCGAACGCGATGGGGGAGGCCATCATTTCCGCCGCCGCCGAGGTGGGTTTGCGGATCACTCTCATCGACACCTGCTACCTCCACGGCGGGGTTGGCATCGAACCCGACGCCACGCAGCGTCGCTTCGCCGACAGGGATGCCGCCGCCTGGGCTGAGCGCGTCGATGGTCTCGCCGCATCCGACGTCTGTCGCGTCGGTGCCGCCATCCACTCGGTCCGTGCCGTCGACCCCGCTGCGGCCAGGGTCGTTGTCGAGTGGGCTGCCGCCCGCCGGGCGCCGCTTCACGCCCACGTCTCGGAGCAGCCGGCAGAAAACGAGCAGTGCCTCGCCGCCTACGGGATGACCCCCACCGGTGTGCTTGCCGACGCGGGCGCGATTACCGATCGGTTCACCGCCATCCACGCGACCCACCTCGCCGCCGCCGATCTGGCACTCCTTGGCCAGGCCGGTGCGACCGTCTGCCTTTGCCCCACCACCGAGCGCGATCTCGCCGATGGCATCGGCCCCGCGGGCGCTTTGCGCGCGACCGGGGCGCATTTGGCGCTCGGCAGCGACTCACACGCCGTCATCGACATGTTCGAGGAAGCCCGTGCGCTCGAACTCGACGAACGACTCGCCACGCATGTGCGCGGTACGCATGACGCGGCTTCGCTGCTCCGGGCTGCAACCGCTGACGGACACGCCGCCATCGGATGGCCGGAGGCGGGGAGTATCCGGCGGGGCGCCCCGGCGGATCTGGTCACCGTCGATCTTGGCAGCGTGCGAACCGCCGGTGCCGACGCGGTGAACGCTCTCGACGTCGCGGTCTTCGCGGCATCGGCAGCCGATGTACGCCATGTCCTCGTCGGAGGACGGGTCATGGTTCGTGACGGCAGGCACGTATCGATCGACGTCGCGGCCGAGCTGGCGTCGGCCATCAGGGAGGTCACCAGCACGTGAGTACGCTCGTCGTCGACAACATCGGTCTACTGGTCACGAACGACCCGGCGCTCGGCGAGGGATCGCTCGGGATACGCCGTGCCGCCGCGGTGGTGATCGTCGATGGCGCGGTGGTGGCGATCGAAGCAGCAGGCGCTGCGGCCGACCGGCAGATCGACGCCGCGGGGCGGTGCGTGATCCCCGGTTTCGTCGACAGCCACACCCATCTGGTCTTCGCCGGCGACCGAAGCGACGAGTTCGCCGCCCGGATGGCCGGCGCCCCGTACGCGGCGGGCGGAATCCGCACGACGGTGGCCGCGACCCGCGCGGCGACAGACGATGAGCTTCGAGCTCTGACGGCCGCGCGCCGGGCCGAGGCGTACCACGCCGGAATCACGACGCTCGAGATCAAGAGCGGCTACGGCCTCGATGCCGAAAACGAGGCCCGGTGTCTGCGCATTGCCCGCGAGTTCACCGACGAGGCGACGTTCCTCGGAGCGCACGTCGTCCCCGAAGAGTTCGACGGGCACGCTGACGACTACGTCGGGTTGGTCTGCGGCGAGATGCTCGCCGTCGCCGCCCCCCACGCACGCTGGATCGATGCGTTCTGTGAGGTCGGAGCCTTCGACGTCGACCAGTGCCGGGCGGTGCTCGCCGCCGGACGGGCGGCAGGGCTGGGGCTGCGTCTGCACGGCAACCAGCTCGGCCACGGACCCGGGGTGCAGCTCGCGGTCGAGATGGATTGTGCGTCGGTCGACCACTGCACCTACCTCAGCGACGACGACATCGCCGCGTTGGCTGACTCCCAAACGGTCGCGACGTTCCTGCCGGCGACCGACTTCTCGACACGCCAGCCGTATCCGGATGTTCGACGGGTGATCGAGGCCGGGGCCCGTGTCGCGATCGCGACCAACTGCAACCCGGGAAGCAGCTACACCACCTCCATGGCGTTCTGCATCGCGCTGGCGGTACGTGACCTGGGCATGACCGCTGACGAAGCCGTTCTCGCGGCAACCCTCGGCGGTGCGCGAGCCCTGCGGCGCGACGACATCGGTCGACTGACCCCCGGATGTCGGGCCGATCTGGCGGTACTCGACGCCCCGTCGTACACGCATCTGGTCTATCGGCCCGGTGTGCCCTTGGTCGCCTGCACGATCGGTGCCGGGGAGGTGGTCCCATAGCGCCACGCACCGTCACCGGATCGCTGCTCAAGGACTCATACGGCCTCGTGCTCGCCCACGAGCACTTGCTTATCGACATCCGCTGCTGGCTCGATGAGTCGCATACCCCAACGCAGCATCTCCGCGACGTGGGGGTCGATACCACGACGCTTGCGCTCGTGCGCCAGAACCCGTTCGCGTGTCTCGACAACTTGCTCATCGATGATGAGACCCTGATGGCGAAAGAACTCTCGACACTCCGGGATCTCGACGCTCTGGTGATCGACGTGACGCCTGAGAACGTCGGACGCGACACCGAGCGACTCGCCCGGATCTCCGAGACCGCCGGGGTGGATGTCGTGACCGGCTGCGGGCAGTACATCTGGGAATCCCGCCCGAATGACGACCCCCATCGCCCCGCCGAGGCGTACCGCGACGACATCCTCGCCGCGTTCGCTTGGCCTCGACCACCCGCGGTGATTGGCGAGATCGGCACCGGCGATCCGCTGCTTCCCGGCGAGGTAGCCGCCCTCACCGGCGCCGCCCTGGCCCAACGTGAGCTTGGCGTGCCGCTCTACGTCCATCTCCACCCTTGGGGTACGCGCGGGCACGAGGCCCTCGACATCGTCGAGCGGGCCGGGGGAGACCTCGCCGCGACAGTTCTCTGCCACCTCGACGCCCAGATACCCAATGGCCTCGCCGTGCACCGGTCGCTGCTTGCCCGCGGATGCCTGATCGCGTTCGACATCTGGGGAGACGAGCTTGCTTACGGCGCGGTGACCATGCCGACCGACGAGGCCCGCATCGCCGCGACCCTGGAACTGGTCGCCGACGGATTTGGCAGGCGCCTGGTCCATTCCCACGACGTCTGCACGAAGACCCAGCTCCACCGCTTCGGCGGCGCGGGCTTCGACCACCTGCCGCGCATCATCGCGCCGCGCTTCGCGGCAGCCGGCATGGAGCCGACCGAGTTACATCGACAGCTGTCAGGAAACGCGCGGGGCCTGCTGGCAGCCTGAGACCGACGGATCACCACGCCGGCAGCAAACCGGTGTTCCAACCCTTGCCGAATCGGGGGCAACGCGAGCCGTCATTCGGCGTTGCGTGCGCGGGGCGCCGAAGACGTTATATCTGGTGTCTGACACCAGATATAACGTGAAGCGCCTCCGCAGCCGCAACGACCGATGGGGGGACGAAGTCGGCAACCGGGACCCGGTTCACGGTCAGGTGATCACCTCGCCCGCGCGGATGGCGTCACCACTCTTTCAGTGTCGTCCCTGAGTTCTTGTACGGCGACGCTTCGCATGATTGCCCGAAGGTAACATCGTCGCGTAGGCGTTTGAGCGCTATCCGCAGGGCGAGATAGCCTCGCCCCCCGGCGTTGACTGACTGGATCATTGGCGGGCTGACCTTCATTCTCGTCTGCAGGACGATCTGGTACGCCTTCACGACCCATCGGGCGCTGGACGTCGCGAAGCCCGCGAACGAGGTGGCTCGTGGCGCGACGGAGCAGGCTCGAGCGACCATCGAAGTCGCCCTCGAGGCCAACCTTGTGGTCGCACGGAGATTCTTCGGCGGCCAGCTGGTCGCGAAAACGGGCTCGCTCTCATCACTGCCCTGGACTTTGTGGTCAGAACGAAGATCACCTACTCGGACGGTTTCCACACAGACCTCGAAGTCTTCTCGGCTCCTTCGGTCTCATGCCTCTCGACCCTCCCAACCTTCTTGTCTAACCGGTGTTCCTCATCCCGGCGGCGATACCGGCGACGGTCAGAAGCAGGGGATGCTCCAGGGCCCCACGCGCGTCAGGCGACTCCGCCTGGCGCAGCTCGCGCAGCAAACGCACCTGGATGTAGTGCAGCGGGTCGATGTAGGGGTTGCGCAGCTGGATCGAACGCTTCAGATACGGCTTGTCGTCGAGCAGCTCGTCGCAGCCGACAATCGCGAGGATCGCATCACATGACGCGGCGTATTCGGTCTCGATCAGGCCGAAGATCCGGTGGCGCAGGGTCTCATCGGTGACCAGCGCGGCGTAGCGGCGGGCGATGCGCATGTCGGCCTTGGCGAGGGTCATGTGGCAGTTGTCGACGACCGCCTGCCACCAGGGCCACTCCTGGTACATCTCCCGCAGGATCTGCGCCCCGCCGCGGTATCGGCCGAGGAACGCCTGGACCGCTGATCCGACGCCGTACCACGACGGCAGCAGGTGTCGATTCTGCATCCACGCGAACACCCACGGGATGGCCCGCAGGCCCTCGACCGAGACATCCGCGTGGTCGGCGTTCGGCCGCTTGGCGGGGCGCGAGCCGATGTTCAGAAGGTCGAACTCGGCGATCGGGCTGGCCTCGAGGAAGTACCGCACGAAGTCGGGGTCGTCGAAGACCAGCGCACGATAGGACGTCAGCGACACCTCGGCGAGGGTTCCCATCGCCTCGTCCCAGAGGCGCTTGCGACCGGAGAAGCCCGAGTGCTCGTCTTCCTCGACGGTGCGCTCGATCACGGCGGCCACGAGTGAATCGAGGTTACGCACCGCGATCTCGGGCAGGCCGAACTTGAAGGAGATCTGCTCACCCTGCTCGGTGATCCGCACGCGCCCGTCGAGGGTTCCGGCGGGGCCGCCCTTGATCGCCGCCCACGTCGAGCCGCCACCGCGACTACTGGTGCCGCCGCGGCCGTGAAAGAGCGTCAGCCGCACGCCATTCAGCCGGCAGACATCGGCGAGCCGATCCTGGGCGAGCGCGAGCTCCCAGTTGGAGGCCAGGTAGCCGCCGTCTTTGTTGGAGTCGCTGTAGCCGACCATCACCATCTGCGCTCCGTCGCGCGCCTCGACGTTGGCCATGTAGGCGGGCGTGGCGAAAAGATCGCCGAGGGTCGTTGCGGCCATGCGCAGGTCGTCGATCGACTCGAACAGAGGGATCAGGTCGACGGCGCTCTCCGCGCGGTCGCCATCGAACCGCACGAGGCCGCTTTCGCGGGCCAACAGCTGGGCCGCGAGCAGGTCGCTTGCGTGGCGGCTGAAGCTGACGATCACCTTTCCGGCGGCGTCCGGGCCGTGCTCGTCGACCGCCCGGCGCAGCTCACGGAAGGTGCGCGCGACCTCGCCCGCCTCTGATGAGACCTCACTGCCGAACTCGGGGGAGTGGGAAGCGGAGATCAGCCCCGCGAGCAGGTGGGCACGGTCGTGTTCGGTCATCGCGGCGTACTCGCCGTTTCCCAAGTGCTGGCCGACGGCGTCGTGCAGGCGACTCGAATGCTGGCGGACATCCAGTCGCGCCAGGTGCAGGCCGAACGCCTCGGCCTGGTCGGAGAGCCGGTCGAGGCTGCGGCGCGCGACACGCTCGGCGCGGTGGCCGACAAGCGACTGGCGCATCACCTCCAGATCGGCGGCCAGCTCGCGCTGGTGGGCGTACGGCCGTTCCCCGTGGGGGTCGAGCCGCTCCCACACGAACGACAGCTTGCGTCGGTAGGGGTCGTCGAGGTTGCGGTCGCCGATCTCGGTGGCGGTTCGGGGCATCGTCCGCTCGTCATCGACGATCGAGGCGTCGAGATCGGCACTCACCCCGACCATGCGACGTGAGATGCCGAGCGATGCGGCAAGCGCCCGCACCCGATCGCGCAGAAGTCGGGCGACCAGATCGCGGTGCAGCGTCAGAGCCTCGTGCAGTACCTCGGGGGTGCAGTTGGGATTGCCGTCCTGATCACCGCCGACCCATGAGCCGAAGTGCAAAAAGCGTGGTGGAGCCGCGACGCCGGGATAGTGCTCGGCGAGGAGGCGCTCGAGCTCGTCATAGACCTCGGCCGTGGCCTCGAAAAGAACTTCCTCGAAGTAGAAGAGGGTGCGCCGGACCTCGTCGATCACGCGCGGGCGGGCGGTGCGCATCTCGCTGCTCTGCCAGATGATGGTGATGATCTCCAGAAGCTCATCGGCGACTGCCCGGTGATCGCGCGGTGCGAGGCTGGAGTTGTCGAGCCGGTCGAGGCATACGGCAATTTGCAGGTGTTTTTCGAGGATCGAGCGGCGGGAGATCTCGGTGGGGTGGGCGGTCATCACCGGCTCGACCTCGAGCCGTGCGAGTACCGACGCGAGGCGGTCGGCAGGAACGCCGCGCGCCGCCAGGCCGCCGATGACCGCCTCCAGGCTCTCAGCCTGAGGGCGACCCTCACGCTCACGATCGTGATCGCGCAGTCGACGCAGGCGAACGCGGTGGTGCTGTTCGGCCATGTTCACGAGCTGGAAGTAGACCGAGAATGCGCGGATCACGCCGACCATCGTTGGCCCCTCGACCCGCTCGGCCAGAGCCGCAAGCTCGGCGTCGAGCCGGTCGGCCTCGGCATCGTCGATGCCGGGCACTCGCAGGGCCTTGGCCATCGCGCGGGCTTCTTCCTCGACGGCCAGAAGCTCCTCGCCCTGCTGCTCGACGAGGGCCTGGCCGAGAAGGCGCCCGAGGTACGACACGTCGGCCCGTAGCCGGGCGTTGCGCTCGTCGTCGTTTGCGGTTCGTAGTTCGGTGGTCACCGTGGGCAAGTCTGGCAGCGCCGGCGCGACGATGTCCCGAGATCAGCTGCGTGGAAGCCGGCCCATCGTAACTCTGCGATTGCGGCGTCTTGAACTCCCAGGCCGCTGAGGCCCGCGAGGGTCACGTCACCCGCCGTCATCCAGCCCGAGGCGGGGCCCCGAATCAGCGCTCCGAGGGTTGTCACGGACCGGTCGGGCAGCCGCTGTTAGGAGGCCGATCTGTTGTGCAACCGCCGCGTCGTCGACCGCCACGCAATCGGCGGCCGCGATGAGGCGTGGGCCCGCCTCCTGCTTACCGGACGGGTCGACGTCGATCGAGGTCACGTGGACGCCCGGCCCGACGTGATCGAGCACCACCTCACGGCGCGTCGTCGCGCAGACCACCGCATCCGCGCCGTCGATCGCCTCGGCAACGCTCGCACAGGCGCACACGCCATGAGCGTCGGCGAACTTCCTCACCGTGCGTACCACGTCGAGCGGAAACCCGCCTGCACGCCCGCGCCGACGATCGCCAACGTGCGAGTGTCACGACAGGCGAGCCGATCGACACTCAGTACTCCGGCTGCCGCCGTGCGGATCTCGGTGAGCCAGCCGCCGTCATCGACGAGCACCTCGATGGATCCGGAATCGGCGCAGAGAATCAGAAAGCAGCCCTGGTTGCCGGGGATCGCGAACTCTGACAGGACGACCTTGGCGACCATCCATCGCGAACCGCGGAGGTGCGTGCCCGTGATGTGGATCTCTCCGGCGACCGGGTGCTCGAGGTGAAACGCGGGCGAAGCACTGATTCCCGCTGCACCGAGGGCGGCGACGGCGCGACGCATGGCCGCCATCGCACCCGCATGTCGATGATCCCCCAGACCGTTGCCGCGTCGATGATCTTCATCGCTTCTGCTCCGTCAGATGTTCGTCGAGTGCCGCCCATCCCTCGCGCATGTTGGCTCGCCCGAAGCCGATCCGAAAGCGGTCGGCGGGGACCACCGCGAGTGAGGAGGCAGAGATGGAGGCCGGCAGCAGCACGGCGCTGTGCTCGGTGATGAGCGAGGCGCAAAACGCCTCGACTCCGTTCGCTCCGAGGTAGCGGGGGAATGCCACGCACCCGCCGTCGGACCGTCGCCAGTCGACGAGGTCCGCGTGTTTCGCAAAGAGCGTGTCGAGGTGGGTGAGGTTCTGCGTGATGATCGCTCGGTTCCGCGCGCGGATCGGTTCGGCATTGCGTAGGGCAAGGGTGGCGAGGAACTCGCTCGGGCCCGCGTTGCAGATCGTCGTGTAGTGCTTGCAACGCTCCAGCCGCTCGAGAAGGGCGCGGCAGCGGCAGGCGAGCCAACCGGTGCGCAGGCCCGGCATCCCGTAGGCCTTCGACATCACGTTCAGCGAGACGGCGGTCTCCGAGAGGTCGGCGGCCTGCGGCAGCATTCGGGCGCGGTCGACCTCGAGGCCCCGGTAGACCTCATCGCTGAGGACCCTGATACCGCGTTCGTCGCACAGCTCGATCAGCGCGCGCCAGGTTTCCTGGTCGGGGACGAAGCCTGTCGGATTGTTCGGCACGTTGACCGCGACAACCCGCGTGGTCGGGCGCAGCAGCGCGCGCAGCCGGTCGAGATCGAGCGTCCACCGCAACGACGCACCCTCGCCTTCCCACAGCGGCAGACCTGTCACCTCGGCCCCGACCGCGATGGGGATCTCCTCCATCGACTGGTAGTTCGGCACCGTCACGACGGCGTGGTCACCGGGTTCGAGCAGTACCTGAAGGGCCCAGAACATCGCTTCCTCGGCACCGCTGAAGCACAGCACGTGCTCGCCGTCGACGTGCTCGTAGGTGGTAGCGATCGCCTCGCGCAACGGTTCGGTACCCCAGGTCGCGATGTAGGTGAGGCCGAGGTTGTCGAACGCGGTGCGGTCGTCGTCGGTCCCGTATGCCAAAAGCTCTGAGATCGTCAATGTCTGCGCGTCGGAGGCGGTCAGATGGTGGCGTAGGCAAAACTCGTGCTCGCCGAGATAAACCTCGAGCCGGAAATCGGGTAGCGCGAGCTTCATCGTGGAGACTCCGTGACGCGGGTCCCGCGCAGGGTCGAGTACACGGTTGCGCGCGAGATGCCGAGGGCGCGAGCAACGTGGCCGGCGGCGTTTCGGGTCGCGAAGAGCCCTTTCGCGTCGAGTTCGCCGATCAGCGTGGTGCGCTGAGCCTTACGAAGGCGGGCCCCGTCGAGGAACTCCCGGCGACACCAGTCGTCGACGAATCGCGAGATCTCGTCCTGCCAGTCGCGCTCGAACAGGGCGGAGGGGCGAGGTTCGATGGCGGCGGCGAAACGCGACAACGCTTTGATCGCATCCTCAAGCGGCTGGCGGTCGAGGTTGATGCAGATGAGGCCGTCGCCATCGGCGATCTCCACCGTCACCGAGGTGATGCGATGGCCGTCGGGATTGAGTTTTCCGTACGGCCCGAGGACCCGGAACCCCTTCTCGTGCTCCGGCAGTTCGCCGAGCAGGGAGGGGTCGCCGACGCGCCGTCCGGAGAACGGATTCCAGATCGCCGCGACCCGATCCCGCCGGACGTCGTGAACGACAAGCTCCGCGTGCGGATGAAGCAGCGCGACGACCGCTTCGATCAGCGGAACGTGGGCAGAAAGGTCGAGCGTGGGAGGCTTCGGCATGAAACGACGCTAATAGATGTCGACGAATTAAGCAATCAAGACGTAACGTCCAATCGCGAGACGCAAAGGAACCAACGCGGGCGCGAGCGGGTCATTCGAGGTCGTCCTGACGCCACAGCCCTTCGCTTGGCGGCCGTGCCGGCAGTTTTGCCCTTCAACACACGGGGACGGTGAACTGCGGTGCTCCGGGCCGCACCCGTCACGGTCGTGCCGGACTCGGGCACCGGTGACCGTGCGGGCATCGACCGCGCGATGCCATCGACATCGTGGACGTAGAGCACCAATCTCTGCACCGGCTGACGCAACGCACGTCGCGACGTAAAGTCATCGAATGAGGCCCCAACCTTTGATCGCGGTCGCCGATGTCGAGGCGAGCAGCCGGTGGTACCAGCAGCTGCTGGGTTGTGAGAGCGCGCACGGCGGCACCGAGTACGAACGCCTTGTGTCCGGAGGGGCGCTGGTGCTGCAGCTTCACGCGTGGGAGGTCGACCACCATCACGGGCCGATCGGTGAGCACGCTTCGCGCCCGCACGGCAATGGCGTTCTGCTCTGGTTCGAGATCGATGATTTCGACGCCGCCGTGAGACGTGCGGGCGAGCTGAACGCGGAGGTCGTGATGGCGCCGCACCGCAACCCACCCGACGGCGACGGCGGACCGAACCACCGCGAATGCTGGCTCCGCGACCTCGATGGCTATACGGCCGTCCTTGCCAGCCCCGATGGTGAGGCGGGGCCGTTTCCGGGTCTCGGCTAGAGGCGCCCGCCGAGCGCCTGCTCGAGCGCGAGGGCCATCTCGGCGCCCTCATGGCGGCGCCACGTCGGTGCGGTCGGGGGACGGGCGCGTCGCGCTTGTCAGCGGCGAGGCGGGAATCGGCAAGACCAGCCTTCTGAAGGCCTTCGCGGCGGGGCAGCCGTCGACGACGAGGGTACGTGTTGGCGGATGCGACGATCTCGCCGTGCCACGACCGTTGGGGCCATTTCTCGATATTGGCGAGCAGGCTCCGCGCCTCGAGGCCGCACTCGCCGATCCCGCCGCCGACATCGGGCGCGCGACCTTGGCCGAGCTTCGTCGCGTGGATCCGACCATTTGCATCGTCGAGGACGCCCACTGGGCCGACGAGGCGACCCTCGATGTCATGACGTTCCTCGCACGTCGGATCCCGCAGGTGGCGGTGCTCTTGGTGGTCTCGTTTCGCGACGATGAGGTGGGAGCGCAACATTCGTTGCGGCGGGCGCTTTCGGCGATCCCGTCGGGAGCCGTGAGCCGAATCGAGCTGCGGCGTCTCAGCCGTGCGGCGGTCCGTGCGTTGGCGGGCCCCGACGGCGAAGGCGACGCGATCTACGCCGCGACCGGTGGGAACCCGTTCTTCGTCACGGAAGTCTTGTCGGGCGGGATGGACCGCACTCCGGCCAGTGTTCGCGACGCGGTTCTTACCCGGATGGCCGGCCTCTCGCGGGAGGCGCGGTCCATCGCCCGAGTCGTCAGCGTGGTGCCCAGCCGCTGCGAGCTGGGGCTCGTCGAGGAGTGCTGCCCGCCGGCGAGCACCGGCCTGTCGGAGTGCGAGAAACACGGTCTGCTGGTCGTCGACGGATCGACCGTGGGTTTCCGACACGAGCTCGCTCGACGCGCCGTCGAAGAGAACCTCGCGGCCTCCGAGCGCCGCGATCTCAATCGCACTGTTCTTGCCGCGCTGGTGCGCCCTGATGCGCCACCCGCTCGCCGTGCACATCATGCGTGGCAGGCCGGTGATATCGAGGCCCTGATCGTCCACGGACGGGCCGCTGCAACCAGCGCCACGGTGGCCCGCTCGCACCGCGAGGCTGCCGAGCACCGGGCACGCATCGCCGAGCACGCAGACCGGCTGCCGCCGCACGAGAGGGTGGTCATCCTCGAAGACCTCTCCGAGCAGGCGTACCATGCGAGCCAGCCGGAGCGTGCGGTTTCGTCGCGGCGGGCGGCGCTGGCGATGCGCCGTGAGGTCGGCGATCCGCTGCCTCTGGGCGCGACGCTACGGTGGCTGTCGCGCCTGTGTTGGTGGACCGGCGACCGCGCCGGCGCAGATGCCGCGGCCGCGGAGGCCGTCGAGGTTCTCGAGGCCGTCCCCGGAAGCCGCGAACTCGCGATGGCGCTGAGTTCCCGCTCTCAACTTGCGATGCTCGCTCAAGCGGACGATCAGGCCATGGAGTGGGGAAACCGTGCAATCGCGCTTGCTCAGGAGCTCGGCGACACCGAAACCCTCGTGCATGCACGAAACAACGCGGGCACCGCGATGTCGCGATCCGACCCGGACGGCGGATTCGCGATGCTCCGCGACGTCGTCGACACGGCGCTCCAGGCCGGACTCGACGAGCACGCCTGCCGGGCTCTGGTGAACATCGGCTGGAACTCAAGGGGTTGCCGCTACGACCGCGCCCGCGACGCGATGCAGCGAGGGTTTGCTGTGGCCGACGATCGGGAGCTCGCGCTCTACGTGGAGTACTTCACGGTGTCCCGCGCCGTTCTCGATCTCATGACCGGCAACTGGGACGCGGGCCGAGCAAGGAGCCTCGACGCTGGTAGATCTGCCGGGTCTCAAGAACACGGTGGCCCGCATACCCGCTCTCCAAGTGCTTGGGCTCCTCGCGCTGCGTCGCGGGCGCGATGGCGCCCGGCAGTATCTGGACGAGGCCTGGGAACTCGCGCAGGCAAGCGAAGAGCTGCAACGAATCGGCCCGGTCGCATGCGCTCGGGCGCAGGCCGCCTGCTGTTGGACGACGCCGCGCAGATCGACGAAGCGACCCGCGAGCCCTACGCCTTGGCCCTGCGCGTCGGGCACGCATGGGACGTGGGTGAGATTGCGATCTGGCGCTTCCGGGCAGGCCTCCTCGCGACCCCTCCCGAGCCCTGCGCGCCGGTCTTCGCGCACGAGATCGAGGGCGGCGCCAGGGCAGCCGCCGCGGGGTGGGCCGCAATCGGTGCCCCATTCGACCAGGCCCTCGCACTGCTCGGTTGCGGCGATCCCACCGGAGTGCTCGAGGCGGTGGCGCTGCTGGACGGTCTCGGCGCGGTTGCCGTCGCCGCCCGCGCCAACCCGGCCGGCCTCACCGCGCGTCAGATGGACGTCTTCGAGCTCTTGGCGCAGGGGCTCTCGAACCCTCAGATCGCCGCCACGCTGGTTGTATCGCCGCGGACCGTCGAGCATCACGTTGCGGCCGTGCTGGCAAAGCTCGGGGTCGTCGGTCGGGGTGGCGTCGCCCGCGCCGCCGCCGATCTCGGCATCTCAGTGCCCCGCCAAGTTGGGGGTGGCGCCCGCCCAACCTAGGGGTGGCCCACCGTCGCGCTCGACCCTCGCCCGTTCATAGTCTCGGCGCATCACATTTCGCCGAGGAGGACCCCATGCACCCCAGCCTTCGCAGCGCCCTCACCGACACGGTCGTCGCTCAGCGGCACGCTGACGCGGACCGGGAGCGACTGGCCCGACTCGCCGTCGGCCGCCCGGCCTCGACGCGAAACGTCGTCTCTCGCCTCCGGAGGGACTTCACAAAGGCCCGCGGCCGGTTCTTTGCGAACCTTGCGAGCTCGGGGATCGCGGACAACCCGATCAACCGCCGCCGGCGGGCTCCGAAACTCGCTAGATCCACAGGCGTACGCCCTTCGTGGCCCTCGGACACAGGTGACAGACCATGCAGCCATGACTTACGCTCGCGCCACAATGCGTCACTACGCCTGGACCCTCTTTTTCGCTGTTCTCTGCGCCATGGTGGCGGTACCCGCTGAGGCTGTCGCGATAGGAGCGGGATCGACCACGCTCGTGAGCATTCCGAGCGGGTTCGTCGTGCCGTTCGACGGCGTCAACGATTCATCGGGTGGCTCTGCACGGGCGGTCAGTGCAGACGGCCGCTACGCAGTGTTCTCCTCGAGATCAGACGGCTTGTCCTCCGGCCAGATCGATGACCCCGGTCTTCATTGCTACCGACGCGATCTGACGACCGGGACCACCGTCCTCGTCGACCGGGCGAGCGGCGCGCAGGGCGCGGTTGGCAATGTCGGCTGCACCAGACCGACGATCTCGCCGGACGGTGGCGCGGTCGCTTTCCCGAGCAGGGCGAGCAACCTCGTGCTTGGCGACTCGAACGACGCAGAGGACGCGTTTGTTCGCTTGGTGGGCGCCGACATCACATATCGGGCCAACGTCGACGCCGACGGCGCGCAAACGTCGGGTTCCATCATCGACCTTGCACTCGCCATCACCCCGGGGCTGAATCAGATCGTCGGCCCCACCGTCCATGTTGCCTTCACGACCGACGCCCGAATCGACCCGACGCACGATACGAGTCCAAACATCTTCGATGTCTATCTGAACCGCTACCGCCCGTTCAGCGTGGTTGCCGTCGGCAATTCCACGACCCTTCTCGTGAGCCGATCGAACGGAGCGAACACGAACGCGTCGAACGGTGGTGAGGCGTCCATCTCGGCCGACGGCACGAAGGTCAGTTTCACCAGCAGCTCCGGCATTGACGCCGCCGATACAGGCACCGACCGTGACGTCTACCTGCGCGACATCGCGGCCGGCACCACCACGCTCGTGAGCCGTCCTGACGGGGTCGCGGGCGAGGCCGACGGCGCGTCGTTCGCGCCACAGATCTCCGGCGACGGCGCGAGCGTCGCATTCGATAGCAACGCGACGAACATGGACGACGATTCCGGCGCTGATGCGAACGGTCCGTCCGGCCGCGATGTCTACGTGCGGCGGCTGGCGGCCAACGAAACCCTCACCGCGAGCCTGGCGACCGGGTCGCTGACCCAACGTGGCTCGGGCGAGAGCCTCAACGCGTCGATCAACTCCGACGGCAGCCGCGTTGCCTTCCTCACCGCCGCGGCCAATCTTGGCGACGGGGACATCAACAGCACCCCCGACATCCACGTCCGTGATCTGGCGGCAAACGTCACGACGTGGGCTTCTCGCAGCGACGGTATCGGTGGAGGGCCGACCGAGGCCGGCGGCCGCGACGCGGCGATCTCGGGTGACGGCGCGACGGTGCTGTTCGACGGCCCGGCTCGTGGTGTCGCCCCCGGCGCGGACGGAGACGCCAATCAGGTCTTCGTGCGTGCCCTTTCGGCCGGAACGACCCGGCTGGTCTCCCGGGCGACCGGCCCGGACACCACGCCATTCGGCCAGCTCGTGAGCAATTCTCAACTCAGCCCCGCGGATTTCGACGACGGCGACGGGGAGGCGCTGGCGCGCCGGATGACGAGCGCCGACGGCCGCTTCGTGGTTTTCGCGTCCGACAGCGACGGGCTGCTCGCGGGTCAGGGGTCACCAAACCAACAGATCTTCCTCCGCGACATGGTTACCGGCACGACGCGTCTGGTGAGCCACGACGCGACGGGCGCGCCCGGGGACGGAAACTCCGGGCAGCCGACGATCAGCTCCGACGGCGCGGCGGTCGCGTTCACGACGCGCGCGCCGAAGCTCGTAACGACCCTCACCGCGCAGGTCGCCGTCTGGCGCGGCGCGACCGATCGCGTCACCCTTGTCAGTGCCACCTCGACGGGAATCCCGGGCACCGGGCGCAGCTACTCGCCGGCCCTCAGCGCCGATGGATCAAAGATCGCGTTCGAAAGCCAGGCTGTGGACCTGGGTGAGAGCGTGGCTCCAGGAGTCCTCGTGAACGTCTGGTGGCGCGACCTTGCAACCGGCGCTACTCGTCTGGCGGCGCGGGCCGACGGGGCTGCGGGGGCCCCGGCCAACGGGGTCTCCCTACGACCGGCGATCAGTGCCGACGGCTCACGCGTGGCCTTCTCGACGATCGCGACGAACCTCGGTGACGGCGACACCAGCGCCATCCTGGACGTGCACGTCCGAGACATGCCGTCGGGCAGCACCCTCTGGGCGAGTCGTGCGGGGGTGGCGGGCGCCGGGGGTAACGGGTCGTCGCAGCATCCGTCGCTGAGCGCCGATGGAGGCGTCGTGGCCTTCGAGTCGGTTGCCACCAACCTGCTTCCCGACGATGCCGACGCGATCCGAGACGTGTTCACCCGAGATCTTGGATCGGGGATGAGCACCCTCGTCAGTCGGGCGCCGGGCGCGACGGGAGACAAAGGAACCAAGCAGTCGCGCCAGCCATTGATCTCAGACGACGGGCGCCGCGTGGCGTTCGACAGCCTTGCGCCCAACCTCGCCTCGGACGACCCCAACACCCTCGACGATATCTTCGTGCGTGATGTGGTGGATCGCACGACCGTGGCAGTTACCCGCGTCGACGGCGCGGGGGGCACGCTCCTCGGGATCGACTCGTTCGCCTCGTTCGGTGCCAGCCCCGACCTTCACTGCATCGCCTTCGAGGGCAACCGACCGGCATTCGTGGCCAACGGCTACACCTCGCCCGATTTCACGCAGATCTACCTGCGTACGGTCACGGGTGACTGCGCGGCGAACGCGGCGGTGCCGGGCGCGGGTGCCGGAGCGGGAGGTTCAGGTGCAGGCGCCACGGGAGCCACGGGAGGTGCGCGTGCGCGGGTATCGCTTTCCAAGGTCTTCCTTCAGCCACGTGCGTTCCGAACTCGTCTCGGAAAGCGTGGGGGCGCGATCCTGCGCTTCACGCTGTCGGAGCGCGCTCAGGTGACGATCGCCGTCCAGCGCCCGCGCGTCGGTCACCGTCGCGTGGCGCGGTGCACGGTCTCGGCGCGAACCGGGAAACGTTGCACCGTCTGGACGATCGTCGGGTCACTTCGCCTGGCCGGGCAACCCGGGGCGAACCGCACGCGCTTCACCGGAAGACTGATGCGCCAGACGCTCACGCCAGGCCGCTACCGGATGCGGCTTGTCGCCACGGTGGCGGGCGGTCCGCCAAGCGCCCCGCGCACCGTCGGGTTCCGTATTCGACGCTGATCGACCGGCGTCGGGGGATCATCGAGGTGCGCCGCGGTCGCTCTATGCGGCCTGGAGAAGGCGGTTCTCGGTGCTGAGCTCTTCGCCCCGGGCGATGGTCAGGGCCTCGAAGAACCGCTGGAAGTTCGACGCGCCCAAGCCCCGTGTGATCTCCGAGATGCCGACGGTGCCTTCTGCCTGCCACAGGTCGTGGGCGGCCCGGATCAGGACCTGCTCGCCGCCGGACATCGTCGCGGCCTGCTCGAACAGAGCGGTCCAGTCGAAGCCGTCGTCAGAGATGAACGGCTCGGTGCGGGTGCGGATGTTCGGGCTATCCAGCAGGTGCCGGACGGCCCCGAACTCGGCGGTTTCAGAGATGGTCATGGGGGATGGCCTTTCGCCGGTGCGTCTCAACGATACGTAGCGTTTCTCAACGTAGCACTGGCGCCGCGAGAAGAGAAACGCTACGTTTCGTTTGATGCAAAACGCACCTACTTTCGAGAGCGTCCCGGCACCGCCGGCCCGCGGTGGCCGCCGCCGCAGTGAGGCCACACACCAGGCGATCCTCAGCGCGACCCGCGAGATTCTCGTCGAGGTCGGCGTGCGCGGGCTGACCGTGGAGGGCGTCGCCGCCCGGGCCGGCGTCGCCAAGACCACCGTCTACCGCCGCTGGAAGTCGAAGGACGAGCTGGCCCTGGCGGTATTGATCGACATGGTCGAGCAGTTCGTGGCGGTGCCGGATCTCGACGACACGATGGCCGAGTTCACCGCGTTCGTCAGCGGCGCGGTCCGCATCCTCGGGACGACCCTCATGGGCAGGGTCATGCAGGGCCTCGTGTCCGACTTCGCCGCCAACCCCGATTTGGCCCAGGCCTTCCAGGCTTGCGTGGTCACGGTCCGCCAGAATGAGGTCGGGAGGATGGTGGCGGTGGCCATCGAGCGCGGAGACATGCGCCCCGATGCCGACCCGGAGCTGCTGCACGAACTGCTCTTCGGGCCGGTCTACTACCGGCTGTTGCTGAGTGGCCGGCCCCTGGAGCCCGAGCATGCGGTGCGGATCGTCCAGACCGTACTCCCCGCGTTCGCCTGAGCCACGTCTCACGAACGCTCGATCACCTCACGGGGGTGTTGCAGGAAGCGCTTCTTTGGGCGGCTCATCCAGAGCGCCAGGATTGCGCGTGGCGGCCGATCCGAGCACCGCGCCCGTGCCGTCGTGCGCGACCAGCGTGCCGGCCTTTCGGGGGCCCTTAGGCCAGAGAAGGAGGAAGAAACCGTTGGCGACCGCCGCCGGGCGAGTGGTTCCGTCGGGCAGTTCG